>CAIYZV010000315.1 GCA_903930765.1 uncultured Pirellula sp. | reverse complement strand
GGATGTGCGCGATAGCGTTTTGGTTCTGTCGGGACTGGACAAAAAGAACAGTCATGGTGGAGATGGTCACTACGCAAAAACGGCAAACTTTCTGACTGGAATGCCGGTCGCAAAGACGACCGGAAAAGACATCAGCAGCGGAGGGATTTCGATAGATCAAAGGATCGCGGAGCAATTCCGAGGACAGACCCCATTGCCATCCCTCGAACTGGGTACCGAACCCGTGATCAGCGGGATCGATAGCAACGTTGGCTACACCCGTTTGTACGGATCAAACATCTCTTGGCAATCCGCAACGCGACCTGTCGCTAAAGAGATCAATCCTCGCATGGTGTACGAGCGATTGTTTGGCAAGAGCATCACGGCTTCGACGGCGAGTGCAGAGGCAAGTGCAGAGTCGTATCGAAACCTTCTCGACTTCGTGCTTGAGGATGCGAAGGGGGTGCGATCGCGATTGGGTCGGGATGACCAATTCAAGCTGGATGAGTATCTCGATTCGGTGCGGGGGGTTGAGCAGCGGATCGAGTTCGCCACCAAAAATTCCGAATCTCGCCGCGACCTCAACCTGCCTGCGGAATCATTGCCGCTTGCAAAACCTGGAGCGCCAGGAGATTTTCGCGAGCATATCCAAATCATGCTCGACTTGATGGTGTTGGCATTCCAATCCGACGCGACCCGTGTCTCGTCCTTCATGTTTGCAAACGATGTTTCAGGAAGAAATTTCTCGTTCCTCGACGGTGTCAGCGGTGGTCACCATGAGTTATCCCACCATGAAAACAACGAATCTAAAATCGCTCAGTACCAACGGATCAACCGGTGGCATACCGAGCAATTCGCGAACTTGTTACGCAAGCTCAAGTCGATTCCGGAAGGGGAGTCGACACTGCTCGATCATTGCATGATCGTGTTTGGTTCGAGCATGTCGGATGGCAACCGGCACGATCCGGACAACTTGCCGATTTTGGTAGGTGGCAAAGGTGGAGGAACGCTTCAAACCGGCCAGCATGTGGCGGTCGAAGGAATGGTCCCTTTGTGCAATCTCTACTTGACCATGCTGCAAAAAATGGGATTTGAAGATTCTCAATTCGGCGACAGCAACGGAACGATCGCAGGGATATAGGTCCTCACGATCGTTCCATCCATATCGAATACAGGCCTACTAACGAAACGCCTGTTCACTGCAAACCTGTTAACGGCAAACCGTTAGCGGTACAGCACGGTCGCGTACCAACCCTGGGTACCGCGAGCAACACCGATGCCAACCGGCGTGCGTTGCCCCCAGTAACAGCACCGGGTGACTGCATGGTCTGCCGAGACGGTCGAGTAACCAACTCCTTCATATCGACCGCTTCCCATCGAACCGCCTACATGGCGCATTCGGCCTTCGCTCGCTTGTTGCTGAGCTTTACGCTGCGCAACACATGTATCGCAAGCGTTTGCGTGGGTGGCTCCAACACCCAACATTAGAAATCCAGTGAACACAACTGCAGCAATGATTCTGCGCATCCAACACTCCCTTACCGATAATGGAAACATCGTCGGTCTTCCATGACCTCAAGAGTAGCATCGAATCTTCCTGATCGAGCCTTCAATACGGTTACGACGAGTGTGCGATCGGTCAACCTGAAACCGTGGCAGGGATACCCCCTTGACATGCGCAAGTTGTTTCATGCTCTAACGATAAAAAATCATTTTTTTTGAACGACACCGGGCCCACTTGCTCTGCAAAGCCACTGCAAGGCCTAATGACAGCATGGTATCTCGCTGAATGCTGATACCCTTTTGAACGACGATTAGTAGTCGAATTAGTAGTCGAATCGCGATCGTTGGGGAAAGAATGTCAATTGCCCACCAATGATCCAATCATCGTGGTTATCGCCGAGATTGGTGAACCCATAGCGTCCATCCACTTCTAGCCCAGCGGCAATTATTTGAGAATGCCGTACTTAACCAATGTTCCTCGGAGCGATTCCAATTCCTTGGGCTCCAATTCGGTCATCGGTAAACGCAGTTCACCGGTATCCCGACCCAGCAGTTTCATCGCCGCTTTGACCGGGATTGGGTTGGTCGCTAGAGACAGCATGTCTCGGCACAACGGGAATAATTTGTGGTGCATGCATGCTGCTTCTGCAAAGTTCCCTGCGAGTGCGGCTTTGACCATGGCCAGCAGATCACCTGGTACGATGTTCCCGGCTACCGATATCACACCCTCGGCACCGATGCTCATCATCGGCAGGGTGAGTGAATCATCGCCGCTTAGGACCGTCAGATTGGTGGCGTTGAGGATTTGGGAGCATTGATCGAGCGAGCCCGTGGCTTCTTTGACCATGGTGATGTTCGGAATTTCCGAAAGCTTTGCGATCGTCTCGGGCTCGATGTTCTTAGCGGATCGGCCTGGAATGTTGTAAACGCAATGAGGGATTCCGACTTCTTCAGCGATGGCTTTGAAATGCTCGTAGAACCCCCGTTGCGTGGGCTTGTTGTAGTAAGGTGCAACTTGCAACGATGCGTCGGCCCCTGCTTTCGCGGCCCAGCGGGTCAATCGCAGCGCTTCAGCGGTGCAATTGCTGCCTGTTCCCGCCATGACTTTGCAGCGACCGGAAGCGAGCTGAACCACCTCGCTGATGACGCGTTCGTGCTCTTCGTGCGTCAACGTGGGTGACTCACCGGTAGTCCCCACGGGAACCAAGAAGGTCACTCCGGATGCGATTTGAAATTCGATTTGCTCCTTGAGCTTTGCGACATCGAGAGCCCCATTCTTGAACGGGGTAACGATCGCAACACCCACTCCAGCAAAATCACTTCCTTTTCGCTTTGTCATCGCTTCAGTCCCAAGATGATCCCGACAAAAAAAATCGCACCGTTTCCGGTGCGAATAGTTCCATGCACGACGTCAGTAATGTACCGTCGATTCGATCAAGTGCCAACTCGAAGCTTGGCACGAGCTTGGGCCAAGGCTCGATCGCGTAGCGCGAACGCCTCGGGGGTGGCGGGGCGAATCTCCGATGCCTTTTTCAGATCGGCTTCGGCGGTCGCGCGGTCGATTTGGTTGGGTTTGAGCAGGCGATCGGTCAGGATGTAGACCGCCTCACGGGTGACTTGAACGAACCCGCCGTCGACGAACCACTCTTCAACTTTGCCAGCCCCTTTGAGCTTCATCAAGCCAAACCCGAGCCGCCCGACCATGGGAGAGCGGCCGGGCAGGATACCCAGTTCCCCATCGAACAACGGGAGGATTAATGAGTCGCAATGGGTGTCCAGTTCCGTCTTTTCGGGAGTAACAACCACGCAATGAACGCCGGTTCCAGAACTCATGATTACTTCTTACCTTGCTCGGCCATCTTGCGAGCTTGCTCTTCGACTTGTTCGATCGATCCAACGTACATGAACGCGGATTCCGGCAAATGATCCCACTTGCCATCGCAGATTTCTTCAAAGCTGCGGATGGTGTCGGCGAGGCTGGTAATTTCCCCTGGTTTGCCAGTGAAGACTTCCGCGACCAAGAACGGTTGCGAGAGGAATCGCTCGATCCGACGAGCGCGTCGAACGACTGTCTTGTCTTCTTCGCTCAATTCATCAACACCGAGAATCGCGATGATGTCTTGGAGTTCGCGATATCGCTGAAGGGTGCGTTGAACGCGGCGAGCGATGTTGTAGTGGCGTTCGCCAACGATGGCCGGATCGAGAATCCGGGAGTTGGACGCCAGTGGATCCACCGCAGGATAAATACCTTTTTCGGAGATGGAACGCTCGAGGTAGATGAACGCGTCGAGCTGTCCGAACGCCGTTGCAGGTGCAGGGTCGGTCGGGTCGTCCGCGGGAACATATACCGCTTGAACGGAGGTGATCGCACCACGCTTGGTGGAGGTGATTCGCTCTTGGAGAGCACCCATTTCGGTGGCGAGGGTCGGTTGGTAACCCACCGCGGAAGGCATCCGTCCCAAAAGTGCCGATACTTCGGAACCTGCTTGAGAGAATCGGAAGATGTTGTCGACGAAGAGCAGCGTGTCCTTACCCGTGGTATCACGGAAGTACTCGGCCATGGTCAACGCGGAGAGTGCAACCCGAAGACGGGATCCGGGTGGCTCATTCATCTGACCAAACACCATGCATGTTTGTTCGATAACCTTGCGTCCCGTCTTACCGATTTCTGCTTCTTGCATTTCGAGCCAAAGGTCGGTTCCTTCGCGGGTTCGTTCTCCAACCCCTGCGAACACCGAGTAACCACCGTGCGAGCTAGCGACCCGAGCGATCAACTCTTGGAGAATAACCGTTTTTCCAAGACCTGCACCACCGAACAAACCAGCCTTACCACCGCGGACGAACGGGGTCAGCAAATCGATAACCTTGATACCGGTTTCGAAAACTTCAGTGTTGGTGGAGAGTTCGGAAACGGCGGGAGCTTGACGGTGAATCGGCCATCGGTCCTGAGCCTTGACGTCGCCTCGCTGATCGATCGGCTCACCAAGTACGTTGAACACGCGACCTAGGTTGCCTTCACCGACAGGAACAGAAACCGGCTTGCCGGTGTCGACGCAATCGAGTCCTCGCATCAGGCCGTCGGTGCTACCGAGGGCCACGCAACGAACCCGTCCTCCGCCGAGGTGCTGTTGGACTTCCCCGGTGAGATTGATCTTCACACCCTTCTTATCGCTGACAACGTGGACTGCGTTGTAAATCGATGGAAGGCCATCCTGGGGAAATTCGGCGTCGAACGTAGATCCGATTACCTGACTGATTTTACCAACGCCTTTGCCGGTAGAGACGCTCATGTTCTTCTCTGTCGTAAGTTTGCTACTAGTGATTTGGAGAGTTTGTTTTACGGTTTGCTCGACCGGACACACTGGACCGATCGATGTTTTTGGGACTTCGGTTTTTGTACTTCGGCGAAGCGATTAGGCAGTGTTTCCACTAACCCAGTGTTTCCACTAACCCAGTGCTTCCACACCACCGATGATTTCCATAATTTCCTGGGTAATCTTGCTCTGACGAGCTCGATTGAAGGTTCTCGAAAGAGACTTGATCAAATCCCCTGCGTTTTCAGTGGCGCTCTTCATCGCCACCATCCGTGCGATCTGTTCGCTGACAGCCGCATCGAGGAAGCACTTGAAGAGTCGGGCACGGAAGCTTGCGGGAACCACTTCCTCGAGGATTCCTGCCGCGGACGGTAGGAACTCGTAGTCGTCTCGAAGCTTCTTTTCGGTGCTGGTCTTGTCGCTGCTGTTCGAAGGGGTGCTGATCGAAGGGGTGCTGTTCGAAGCCGAGTTGCTCGAGAGTACTTCGATCCCAGCGAATGGCAACAGCGTTTCGACGGTTGGGATCTGTTTGGAACTGCTGACGAATCTGGTGTACGCCACGTCGACGCGATCGACTTGACCGGTGATGTACCGGGTTATCAGTTCATCCGCGATACGGGCCACCGCATCGAAACTCGGTTGGTCATCGAACTCGGAATAGGTCTTCTCGACCGGCACGCCGGCAAAACGGAATGCTGAGATCCCGCGTTTACCGCTGACACTGGTCTGCCCCGCTTCCGCTTGTTCCTTGATCTCGTTGCGCCGCTGCACCGCGACACGAACTACCGATCCGTTGTACCCTCCGCACAATCCGCGGTTCGCGGTCAAGACCAGCATGTCGACTGCTTTGACTTCGGAATGAGCTTGAAGAAGCGGGTGGGAAACATCCGTGCCGCTCTTCGCGAGATCTTGCACGATCTGCGTGATACGCTTGGTATAGTCGGTCGCTGCCGCAGCGCGATCCATGGCTTTCTTGAAACGCGCGGTGGCGATCAATTCCATGGTCCGCGTGATCTTGCGGATGTTGCGAACGCTTTTTCGGCGTTTATCGAGTTGTCGAATATTGGCCATAGCAGGTCGGAACCTTGGTTCGCTTGACTATCGGAAAGTAGCTTTGAAGGCGGAAATCGCCGACTTGATCATGTCCTCGACTTCCGAGGTCAGATCTTTGACCTCTTGGATCTTACTGATCAATTCCGGCTTACGATCTCGAACATACGAGAGCAAACCGATTTCGAACTCACGAACTTTGGACACCGGGATATCATCCAAGTGACCTCGGGTTCCGGCGTAGATACTGACGACCTGCTCGGTGACGTCCATCGGTTGGTACTGGGACTGCTTGAGCAATTCCACCATTCGATAACCGCGATCGAGTTTGGCTTGGGTCGCAGGATCGAGTTCGGTACCCAACTGAGCAAACGCTTCCAATTCGCGGAAAGCTGCAAGGTCCAGTCGCAGACCACCCGCGACCTTCTTCATCGCTTTGATCTGTGCGTTACCACCGACTCGGGAGACCGAGATACCGACGTTCATCGCAGGACGGATACCGGCAAAGAACAAGTCAGGTTGCAAGTAAATCTGGCCGTCGGTGATCGAAATCACGTTGGTCGGAATGTACGCGGAAACTTCCCCTTCCAACGTTTCGATGATCGGCAAGCTGGTGAGTGAGCCACCACCGAGTTCGGCGGAGAGTTTCGCCGACCGTTCGAGCAACCGGCTGTGGCAATAGAAAACGTCCCCGGGGAATGCTTCACGTCCTGGTGGACGACGCATCAGCAAGCTCAGCTGGCGATACGCGACAGCTTGTTTGCTCAAATCGTCATACACGATCAATGCGTGCTGGCCATTGAACATGAAATGCTCGGCCATCGCCGTTCCAGCATACGGTGCTACATACTGGAGTGGTGCAGGGGAACTAGCTCCCGAAACGATGACGGTGGTGTAGTCCATCGCGCCCGCTTTGGTGAGCGCATCGATGATCAATGCAACCGAGGAATCCTTCTGACCAATCGCGACGTAGAAGCATTTCACTCCCTTGCCTTTTTGGTTGATGATCGCATCGACAGCGATCGCGGTCTTGCCCGTCTTTCGGTCGCCGATGATCAATTCCCGCTGACCGCGCCCGATCGGCGTCATCGCGTCGATCGCTTTGATCCCGGTTTGCATCGGCTCATGGACTGGCTGCCGCTCAGCAACGCCCGTCGCGATGATTTCGACTTGGCGACGAACGTCGGTGTTAACAGGGCCTTTGCCATCGATCGGGTTTCCAAGTGGATCGAGTACACGTCCGATAACGGCATCCCCTGCAGGAACGCTAAGCAGCGTGCCGAGCGCACGGACTTCGTCACCTTCGTTGATGCCCAAGTAATCGCCGAGGATGATCACACCGACGGACTTCTCTTCGAGGTTGAACGCCAACCCGATCACTCCGCTCGGGAACTCCACCATCTCACCAGACATCACACCGGAAAGACCGTAGACCCGCGCGATACCGTCCCCGACTTCGAGGACCGTACCAACTTCTCGGACATCGATTTGACTGCCGAACTGTTCGATTTCTTTCTGAATGACGGACGCTATTTCATCCGAGTTAAACTTCATCTCATCAACCTCGTGGGTGTCGTAACCGCGTCACAAACTAATCGCGGAAAGGAACTCGATATTCGGAAAGGTATAGGAAAAGGGAAACACGTTTTTGCCGGATTGAACCAGCCAGTTGCCGGACCAAACCAGTTAACTGGACTGAACCAGCGAGCCTGCAACGGATCGCAAGGCGTTTTCGGCACGCTGACCGACCGACTTGCGAAGCAATCGCAATTGGCCGTCGACGCTACCGTCGTAAACTGTATCGCCGACCCGAACCACCAATCCGCCCAATATTGCTGGGTTGACCTTGGTTTGGAGCCGGACATCCTTCTTGAACAGCCCTTGAAGCTTCGCGACGAGAGCTTGTTCAGCCGCCGCATCCAACGGCTTGGAAACGGTGACTTCGACTTGAACTCGACCAGCCAATTCATCTCGGAGTTTCGACGCTGACTCCTGAATGGCCCGGATCGCATTCAATCGATACCGCCGTGCAACGATCTTGAGGAAGGTCAGCAACGTGCCGTTCATCTTGCCACCGAAGACTCGATCGAGCAGAGCCCACTTGTCTTCAGCTTGCATTTTAGGATTCGCCAACGCAGCTTCGAGTTTCGGATTTCGATCCAAAACGTCTCTCACCAATGACTCCAGTTCATCCGCCACCGTGTCGACTTGACCGTTCTTCGCCGCAGTGCTCAGCAGTGCACGTGCGTACACTTCACCTACATGCTGCTCTTCGCTGTCGAAGACCGTAGCAATCTTGTTGGTTTGCTCAGACATGGTTGACTAGGATACTCTGATGGAGGAGGAACAGTGCTTGGAAACGAGCGGTTGGTGACTAGAACCGACAAGGAGTTATCGCGAATCGCTTAAAGCTTTTCGGATTACTCGCTTCGGTTGGCCTCAGTGCAAAAACAAGTTGTTAGTTGCTGCTGGGTAGCCGCCCGAGAGCTTCGCTAATCAGTTGCTGGTGATCGCCTTGGTTGAGTTCGCGACCAATAACGCGTCGGGCCAACCCAAAGGCAATATCAGTACTCTTGGTGGACAGCTCCGAGATCGCTGCTTGCTTCGCTGTCTCGATCTCCGACCGAGCCCGTTCGATCATCCTGGTGGATTCGTTCTGGGCATCGACCTTCAATCGCTCCGCGACGACAGCAGCATCCCTCTTCGCTTGATTCACAAGCTCTTGGGCTTGAACAGCAGCATCCGCCAATTTCGCTTCGTACTCTTTCAGTTTCACCGCTGCCTGCTCGGACGCTCGTTGAGCATCCGCGATTTGATTGGCGATGGTCGCTTCGCGCCGCGCGAGACCCTGCGAGATAGGTTTCCACGCAGCCAAATACAAACCTGCACAAAGCAAAGCAAAGACCAACGCAGTGAAGATAGCTTTGTCGCTCTTGAACTCCAGCAGAGATTCGCTCTCCGACGAAGCATATCCATGCGTCGGATCGTAGTGATCTCCACCGCTTCCTTCGAAGGCGACGGCTGGAACCACCCACCCGAACAGCATGACCAATAACGCGACCGCGAGGGTCATTCCACGCGATTTTGCACTCATACGAAGCCTCAACGAAAACAAATGACTAACAAGCCCAAACCGTCACGAGCGACGAACTAGCTTGCAAACGGGTTCTGGCCCGAGCAAACGAACACGGCGTAGAACGCGAGACCTTCGATCAGAGCAGCGGCGATAATCATCGCGACCTGAATGATGGTCGCCGAGTCAGGCTGACGCGCGATCGACTCAACCGCACCCTTGCCGACGAAGCCGATTCCCAAACCAGCACCGATAACAGCCAGTCCAGCACCGATCGCTCCAGGGATGTTTCCACCACCTTCAGCAGCAGCGGCTGGGAGAGCCATCAAAATCATGAATCCAACAACCAAAAAACCGAACCGAACGATATTCAACACTTTACTAAACTCCTTGAGGATCGACGTGATCTTCTCGCAATGAAAATGAAGAGGAACGGGGAATCTGCTCTTCAGCAGACGAAATGAACTAGTGAACTTAAAACCAACAGAACTAACCACCCAGGGGCCATACGGACCCTAGTGATGATGGATCGAGCTTCCGATAAACAGAGCCGCCAAGAACGTGAAAACATAAGCTTGGAGGAACGCAACGAAAACTTCCAGGAAGCTCAGCACTGTCGTACCCAGAACCGAAATACCTGCCACCCCAAACCATGCTGGTGTGCTCATACCGAGAGCTGCCTTCGCACTGATTCCGATACCAAGGATTCCGAGCAACACCAAGTGCCCAGCTCCCATATTCATCAACAATCGTACTGCTAACACCGCATGCTTAATAAACAAAGACGCGAACTCGATTACCCATAACAAGGGAACCACCCAAAACGCCAAATACCAGGGAAGACCCAATTGGGGGCAAATATTCTTCAAGTAACCGACGATCCCGAAAGCCTTAACACCCACAAATAGCCCCACAAGGAACACCAGACACGCCAGAGCTCCAGCGGTGCCAAACGACGCCGTTGGCGAACCTACCCAAGGAATCATTCCCATCAGGTTGCAGCCGAGAATGAAGAAAAACATCGTCCAAAGAAAAGGCATAAACCGATCGGCGTCATGCTCTCCCATCGCAGGCACAACAACGCTGTTTCGAATCGCCTGGACAAAACCCTCAAGCAGGTTCCATGCCTTTCCTTTGGGGGGAGCGTCCGTTTGAACCTTGCGAGCCAACCAACGGAAAATCAGGTACATCAAAATGGCCACGATCACCTCAATGATCATGTAGCGAGAGATGCAGAACCCTGACTCCTTGTCGTAAGCGTTTCGCAACTCACCAAACGGCTGGGGAATCATAATTTTGCCGGTGAGTGTCTTGTTGTATTCCGCGAGCTTCTCTGCCCCCCACTCTTTTGTCTCGGGACGAGCCAGATACCCCTTCAACTGATCGCTTGTTCGCAAGCCCTGCTTCAGCGTCTCCCACTTCGCAACCGACTCGGGGTTTTGCATTAGCTCAAAAAACCAAACGTTTTCAAGCTCCGGATGGGCCGCTACGTATGCATTCAACCCGCCGTCATTGGCTGTTGGAGCATTCTTCGCCTTCCACGTCGCCGCCTTCTTTTTTACTTGCTCGTACTGCGACTCAAGGTACGCCGAAAGCGGCCATCCTGCGTTCTTGTGGGCGGCGTGCTGCCAATGCTCCCAACTCGCCGTGAGATCTTCCAAGTTCGCCGCGGACACACCTAGATTCTTCTCAAGCCCGTCCATCAGCTGGGACGATTCCCACGACTGATATTCTGGGTCCAATCGAACAAACCATTCTGGAAAGTCTGAAGCCTTCGCGCGATTACTCCGCCAAAGGAACTTTGGCACTTCAAAGTAGTAACCGTCTTTTATGTGGAGGATGTCCGAGGCCATCTATGGTTGCTTGACGCGTGTCAGAGAGGAATACCAGCGAATGGAAAGTCCGGATTCTAATATCAGAAAAAGAAAATAACACCCCAGCAACGACAACAGAAATGAATTGCGATGTGGCCATTTTGTCGCAGCCACCAACCCCAAACATCCCAGCATTACCAGCGTACGAAAGGCGACTGTTAGCAGCGACGAGGCGACCGGGTTCTGCTTTCCGAGCGGTCCACGACGCCACTGGATCGACGCCAATGTCACCGAAGCGCAAATCGTAAGAGCGGCAATTCCAGCCGCTATTCCCCCCGCATCAACCCCGCTCGCACCCCCAATATTCTCAGCAGTTTCGCGAAAATGGGCTGCAATAACGCCAGCCAACCCAAAGCAGATCGCCGACAGCAACCAGCGAAGCTCAGAACTAAGACTCGGAAGTGAACTCGGCGCGGGACTCACTGGACTATCCGCGGCCGCGCCAATTGGCTCTCCATCAACAAGCTCTACCGAACTATCCGCCCCAACCGGTCCGTGATGCCCCTCGGCTCCTAATTCCTCGGGACCTGTCACGGCCACGTCCTCGAATCGAGCGACTTAGGATCCAATCCCTGATCCGGTATTTCCACGCCAGTCGACGAATCCTCGCGGTGGGTCGCTTTATCCACCGCTTTGCTTCCCTGCTTATTGCTTCCCTGCTTATTGTTCTTCGCCTCTATTTCCGCGATCTTCACAACGTAAAACATCCCGACGACCGCGAGCAAGGTCCCCAAGGCGAACCCTATTGGCATCAAAAACAAAGTTCCCAAAAGCCAATCCCCAACCGCCCCGACACCCCCAATCGCCATCAGCAGCATTAATACTGCAAAGACCCGTGAAAGGGCAGAGATGGCAGAATCCAGCCCTGCAGGTCGATCGCCGCCACTTCTGCGGCTCAAATCCGAGTTTCTCGAGGACTCTTCTGACATTTGTTCGGGGCTCCGCAGATCGCGTTTTCTGAATAAAAAACCAGGGCAAGTGCGATTTTTGGCAATCGCCAAAGGGTGTGAATGCGGGCAGAAAAGGCTAGAAAACAGGTGTCTGGTTAAGCATACTGGGGGAAAGCGTTTCTGACGACTCCTTCATGGGACCCGGGAAGCGCGCGGAGTTCCATCGAGATCAGCCAGGAGAACCCCCGGTGCCCCCAGCTAAAAAGCCTACAAAATCGAAAACGAAATCCCCAGCCAACTCCGGCTCGGGAGGGGCGACCTCGCGTGGAAAACAGCCTTCCTCCTCGGCGTCCGCTGCCAAGCCAGCCAAGCCAACCAAGCCAACCAAGCCAGCTAAGGGAGCGCAGGGAGCGGCGGTAAGCAAAGTCCCTGCCAAGAACTCGACAAAAAAAGGGACCGCTCCCGCTTCCAAGTCAGTTCCTAGCAAAAAGCCTGCACCTAGCAAGAAAATAGTCGCCAAGCCAATTTCGGTGAAGTCTGTTGCGGGTAAGTCCAAAGGACCCAAAACTCAGGACGCGAAGAAAACATCCGCTGTAAAAACATCCGCCGTAAAAACATCCGCTGTAAAGATCGCCTCGCCGGTCAAAGGGGTTCCACACAAAGTGATCCGTGGCGGCAAGAACGCGGAAAGCAAGAAGGAGTCGAAGAAGGAATCAAAGAGCTCGGCGGCATCGCCCGCAGCGGCAACCGCAAAGCAAAAAACATTGGTAGCCAAATCCCCAGCCGCCAAACCCGCGAGCCCTCCCGTGATCGCTCGACCGATCGCAGCTAGGCCGGCGGTTGCTAAGAAGGAACAGCTCCCCATTCCGCCCAAGTCGAACACGAATCCTGAAATCGTTGCCAAGATCCGCTCAGCTCACGAGATCAAGGAAAAGCGGAAGGACTTGGCTCAAGAACCACCCAAGCGCACGTTGACCCCACTGACCCCGGTTTCCATGGTCGTCAAAGGCCAGGACCGCATCGTCTTGATGGTACACGATCCATACTGGCTCCATGCGCATTGGGACATTACCCGCCAAACCGTGGATCGCGCCAAAGCGGCCTTGGTCGAGTATTGGCATTCGGTGAAGCCAATCCTGAGACTCCTCAAACTCGATGATAGCGGTACAACCGATAGCTCGGAAACGATCTATCGCGATATCGAGATCCATGGTGGCGTTCGCAATTGGTACATAGACGTCGATAATCCACCCTCCCGGTTCCAGATCGTTATGGGTTACCTCACGGCGTCAGGGCGATTCTACGAATTGGTTCGAAGCAACACCGTGGTCACGCCAACGCCGGGTGGCAAAGAAGCGAGCGATGACCATTGGGCAGATATCGCCAAGGATGCGGAACGGATCTATGCGATGAGCGGCGGTTACGGGGACGAAACACAACGAGGTGAACTCTCTGATGTCTTCGAAGACCGCCTGAAGCGGACGATGGATATCGATGTTCTTTCTCAGTTTGGAAGCGGTGCCGAAGGTGGACTGAAGCGATCGCGACAATTCCATTTCGATGTCGACGCAGAATTGATCGTCTTCGGGTCGACCCATCCAGATGCCCATGTCTCGATCGGCACCGAACCTGTCAAAGTCCGAAATGACGGAACATTCTCGATTCGGTTGCCATTCCCGGATCGCCGACAGGTATTGCCTGCAACCGCAAAGAGCCGCGATGGTGTCGACGAGCAAACAGTCGTCATCGCTGTCGAGCGGAATACCAAGGTGATGGAGCCGCTGTCGATGGATGGCGATGAGCCCTAGGCGATACACCACGCGATTTCGACACCACGCGATTTCGACACCACGCGATTTCGACACGACGCGATTTCGCCGGAGCGTAGCGGCAACCAACACCGAGTGGTAACCAACACCGAGTGGTAACCAACACCGAGTGGTAACCAACACCGAGTGGTAACCAACACCGAGTGGTAACCAACACCGAGTGGTAACCAACACCGAGTGGTAACCAACACCGAGTGG
>CAIYZV010000314.1 GCA_903930765.1 uncultured Pirellula sp. | reverse complement strand
TCAGAGGCATTCGAGTCCAAATGCGGCAGATTGATCTTTGTAAGTCTCATATCACGTTCTGAATCGTTGTGTGAAGTTAGGTAAGTAACATAAAGCCGGCACGTTTTGCCTGCGGATGAAGTCCTTAAGTCCCAATATTCTAGCTACCCGTCGACTCCCCAGTTAGCCGTTTTAGCAAAGACGTTCTGGATTGACTAAGGGGTTATCCCAAGTACACTACGTGGCAATACCCAAACAATGACACCATCCTCCCCTATCGGTCATTTGGCACCCGCATTTAGGTGGTGTCCGGATAGCGTCTAGGATGCTCGGTTAACTGGTCCTAGCCCCTGACCCGCGCTTCTTGCATGATTCCAGCAGTTCGTTCCCAGCTTACGCTTTCATGGATCGAGCGGCTGCAACGATTTCCCAGTCCACTCTGGACCCTGTTCGGTAACAAAGACTCTTCGCACTCACCCACCGGGTCTTTGTCCGTCGAAGCCTCGCTGGTTTTGGCACCGTCCTTCAGCGCCGCTACAAGCGCTGATCCGACCGTCGATCCAGACGCCGTTCCGGCTGCCGATCCAGCCGCAGCGTTTATGGCCGCTCTGGGTATCCTCCTCGTTCGTTACACCGGAGACGCCAATGTGGCGTTCGCTTGCAACACTCCATCGCTTGGGAGCGTGCCGACGGGTAGCGATTCAGCCACGGACTACAGTGAGCTGCTTTATCCGTTCTTTGCGGAATTACAGCCGAGCGATGATGCCAACTCTGTTTTTGAAAAGATCGCATCCTCACGGCGTGAATCTCTCGAAAATCTGGAGTCGTTCGTTGCTTGGGCCGAGCAGCTCGCAACTCAATCCGATGCCGCGCAGAGATCCACATGGTTCGATGTCGCACAAAGTTTACAGTTCATCTACAAGCCGCAGTTTGAATTGCCGCAGTTTGAATTGCCGCAGTCTGAGTCGGCGCAGTCTGGATTGCCGCAATGCGACTTGCCGCAATGTGACTTGAGGTGGACGGTTTTCGATGAGCGTGACCGGTTTCGTGTTGCGATTGAATTCAATCCCTCGCGATATCACGTCGAGCAAGTCCACCGTATGCTCGGTCATTATACGCAACTACTCGAACAGCTTGTGGAAGTTAGCTTTGAGCCCATTAGCCGCTGGCGTATTCTTACCGATGCTGAAGCCGAGCAGCTCCAAAGCTGGAACGCAACCGATGAAGAATACCCTCGCGATCGTTTGGCCCATGAGTTGATTTCCGATCAGTGCAATCGAACCCCCGAAGCGATCGCGCTGATCGACGACACAAAGCAAATCACCTATCGTGAATTCGATTCGCTTTCCGAAATCCTGGCAGGTCGTATTGGCCGGCAAGCCGATATCGAGCCTAGCGATCGAATCGCTGTTTACCTCCCTCGTGGAGTGGACTTCATCACCGTCGCCTTGGGTGTTTGGAAGGCGGGGGGGTGTTACCTGCCGATGGATCCTGCGCTCCCCGCAGATCGGCTTGCTTACATGCTCGAGGACTCCGAAGCAGTCCTGGTAGTTACCAATAAAGCGTTGTTTGATTCGCAAGTTCTGCAATCGAATTCAAGCTGGGCGCGATCCAAAGTGGCTTGGTTGATTATCGACGAACCGCAGGTGACCGCCGACGAGCACTTGCCGTCAGAGGCTCGGTCTCGCTCCTCGGCTACGCCACGAGATTCGGGCCCCGATCGGTTGGCTTATGTGATGTATACGTCGGGCTCGACCGGTCGACCGAAAGGTGTTGCTGTTCGCCATTGTGGGTTGGTCAATTATCTCTGTCTCGCCCAAAAGAAACATGACGTTCGTGCATCGGACTACTTGGTTGCGATCGGAACACCTTCCTTCGATATTACGATTATCGAGTACTTCCTCCCCTTGGTTTGCGGGGCGACGGTAGAAATAGTTAGCGAGTCCCTTTCCAAGTCCCCACCGCTTCTGGTCGAGCGTCTGGCGGCTCGTCCTGTGAGCATCTTGGTAGCCACCCCAACCATGTTGCGAATGTTGGGCCTTTGCGGGTGGCGAGGCCATAAAGGCTTGATGGCGATGTCTTGCGGTGAGCCTCTTTTGCTGGATCTGAAATCGACAATCCTGGAGCATTGCGGCTCGCTCTGGAATGTTTATGGGCCGACTGAGACGACGGTATGCTGCAACCTTGCCAATGTTGATTCGCAATGGACGGAAGGAAGTGTTGGGCCAGCCAATGCGAACACTCAACTCTACGTCGTTGATCTTAACGGTGAGCTTCTTCCGGTCGGTATTCCAGGGGAGCTCTGGATCGCAGGTGATGGAGTTGCCGCAGGTTACCTTAATCAACCCAAACTGACTGCGTCGAAGTTCATTCCAGACCCATTTGCTGATCAGCCCGGTCGCATGCTCTATAAGTCGGGTGATCTTTGCAGGCGACTCGAAAATGGACATGTCGAAGTTTGCGGTCGAATCGATACGCAAGTCAAGCTGCGAGGGTATCGGATCGAGCTTGGGGAGATCGAATCGGTTGCCAGGCAAGCACCAGGAGTACGCGATGTTGTCGTGGTGGTC
>CAIYZV010000313.1 GCA_903930765.1 uncultured Pirellula sp. | reverse complement strand
TGGGATGTCCTGAAGCTTTTCAGTCTCACCGCGTTTGCATTGACGCTGGTGATTTCGCTGGGTTTGGTGGGTCAGCAATTGATCATGGAAGGGATCGGTTGGTTGGCCGTTATCAAATTGCTCCCCTTCATATGCTTGATCGCCCTCCAGTTTTCGTTGCCTGCGACCCTTTTATTTTCCGTCTGCTGTGTTTTCGGACGGATTTCCGCGGACAATGAAATCGTTGCTCTCAAGAGTGCTGGTATTTCGCCGTTGAAAGTGATCCGGCCGATGGTGCTATTGGGACTGTTGCTCAGCATACCGGCGGTGTGGATCAATGACATGGCGGTTTCGTGGGGCAAGCCCGGAATGGAGCGAGTGATTCTGAGGTCGCTTGAGGAGGTCCTTTACAATCGTCTTCGAACGCGTCGCTCGTATGAGACGGATAAGGGCTTTACGATCCATGTTCAAGATGTCGAGAATCGGTGGTTGATCCAGCCAACGATCTTCTTGTTCAACGAGAGCACAGGGAAGCCGATGACGATTAATGCGGAGAAAGCGCAGATCTCCATCGACGCTGAGAACGACCGGTTGGTCATCGAATTGGTGAACTCGTATGGCGAGATCAACAACGATCAATCGACACGCTTTCGGCTTCCGGGTTCTGAGCGGATTGCGATGCCGTTGACCCAGGCATCTCGGAGCGGAGGCAAGTCGATCAGCCCATCGCAATACGCGATGAATGAAATCGCGAAGGAATCGGCAGATCAAACCGCCGCCAACGATCGCCGCCGGGAGTCGATGGCGGTTCACGTTGCTGTTGGGTTGGCAACGGGTCGATTTTCTCAGCTAAATGATGGAAAAATACAACTTCTTCAGGCTCAGGTGGCGGAGAATCAAAAGCGACTGACGCGACTGAAGCTTGAACCAGCGAGGCGCTGGGCATTGGGATTTAGCTGTCTGTTCTTTGTTTGGATGGGCGTACCGATGTCGATTCTCATCCGTAGCGCAGACTATGCTTGGACGTTTGGACTTTGCTTTGTCCCAATCCTGTTGATCTACTACCCCATCTTTGGTCTGGCGTTGGATCGGGCCAAGGACGGTGCATGGCCGGCTGCGTCCCTGTGGCTAGGGAACCTTTCTTTGTTCCTGTTGGGGACATGGCTGATGCTACGGGTGCTAAAGAGATAGCCGGCCATTCCGGGTGCGATGAGGCCAATCAAAATACTGGTTTCTGAGTTCGAGTGAAAAAATTCGGGGCCGAAGATCGGATTTGCTCAGGACTGTTGTGAAGGAATTCCTTGAAGAAACCTCCAGAATGTTGGAACTCTGATTCGCTTACCACGCAGATGTCCAAAAAACGAACAGTAAGAGTCCAACCGAAGATTCTTTCTAAAGTAATCACCCGGTTTGAATCGAAACTAGGTGCAGGACGGCCTGATCTGCGCCGGACGATGCCGCAAGGTTGAGTTCGGTTAGGAGCAAGCCAGAGGGATAATAGTGAGGGGGGAACTTCGCTAGCAATCCGTGGTCTCTCGTCACGGATAATGGTGGTCTCGTGGAGAGTCGTTAAGACGGCTCGAAATGCGACTGCCCGGCCTATGGTCTACCCACATCTACTGTTCTGATGGTTTCCTGTTTTTGGCGACCTGGTTCGTGGAAGGTGCTGCTTCGTAGGGGTGCGGTAGTTCGCAATTCGACGAGCCAGTCAATCCGCTGCAAGCAGGAACCGGCAGGTTAGGAATGGAAGTTCTCGGTGTGAAGAAGGAGCTGATCACCGAGTGCGGAAGTATCCGTTCAAGTTGTTTGTGCCCAGACCCAGTTGTTGGTGCTTGCACGCATCCGCTCGTCATTTGGTAATCGCCAAATGGCAATCGGTGGTGCGGTAACTTCGACAAGGGCAACTACTGTCACGAGATCGCCGATTTCGGCGGCTCTGACTCGACTCACAATTGGAAGGTAACGGAGACCAAAAATATGAAGGTGTTCACCACAGGACAGGTCGCGAAGATCTGCAAGGTGGCCCCGAGAACCGTCAGCAAGTGGTTCGACTCCGGCCGACTCAAAGGGTACCGCATCCCAGGTTCGCAAGACCGCCGCATTCCCCGCGAGTATCTAATCAAGTTTCTCAAAGAGCACGGAATGCCGTTGGGAGACTTGGAAGATGAGGCCATGGCCAAAGTCCTGATCGTTGCGCAAGATCAGGTCTTGATCGAGAATTTGAAGCGAGAACTTCCTTTGGAAAAGAGCTTCAAAGTTCAAGTCGCCGCAAGCGGTTTCGAGGCAGGTATTCAAGCAGAGAGCTTCCATCCAGACTGCATGATTGTCGACTTCTCAGTCGGCAAGCTGGAAGCGTTGCAAATCTGTCAGAACTTGCGCAAGAATTCCGACTTCTCCGAAATTATCCTTATCGCTCTGTTGCCAGACGACGGAAACACGATGAGCTTCGATCGTTCCAGCATTAATGAAACGTTCAAGAAGCCTTTCGATGCACGTCTTCTCGCAGAACGTCTGAGGACACTAATCGGGGCAAAGAAGGAACTTGTTTAGTCACTAAACAAGAGCCGACCGCCAAAACGAACAAGCCTTCGATGCGACCCATCGGAGGTTTTTTCGTTTTGGGATCCAGGTGGAACAGACTGCCGGGGGATACGAATCGTTGGGGAGACCAATAGCGATGGTTTCTGCCCAGTGCTATCCTAATCGGTTTCCTGCCATTTCTCTCTCACACCGTGCCATGAGCGATAACGACACCCTTTCGCCGGAGGTCGCCGCAGCCAAATCAGCAATTGCTGATTTGCGATCGGAAATCCGTGCCCACGATCATAGCTATTATGTTTTGGCTGCTCCCACCATCACCGATCTCGAGTACGACCATAAGCTTCGAGAGTTGATCGATTGGGAGACTAAGTTTCCTTCGTTGATCTCTTCGGACAGTCCTAGTCAGCGACTCGGGGATGCGCCGATCGAGGGGTTGAACCAAGTCGCCCATCGGATCCCGATGCTTTCGATTGAAAACACGTATACGGAACAAGAGCTGAAGGATTTTTTCACCAGAGTTCGCAAGTTGATCCCGGGTGAATCGATCGAGTGGGTAGTGGAGCTCAAGGTCGACGGAGTTGCTGCATCCGTTCGATACGAAGAAGGCGTTCTCGCGCAAGCGGTAACTCGTGGAAATGGTGAGGTTGGGGATGATGTAACCCATAATGCGCGAACGTTGCGAGGTCTCCCCCAACGGCTCCTCGGTGATCGTATCCCGAAGGTGCTGGAGGTGCGAGGCGAAATCTACATGACGAACTCGGATCTCGTCGTGTTGAACGAACAAAGGGCACGGCAGGGTGAAGCTGAATTTAAGAATCCTCGCAATGTATCTGCAGGATCCATACGCCTGCTCGACTCCAAAGTCTGTGCCCAGCGCCGACTCCGTTTTTTCTGTCATGGCATGGGATTTTGTGATGGTGTCCAAGCGACCAATCACATGGAATTTCTAGCGGTCGTCCAAGCGCTCGGCATCCCAACAACACCGCGCGTCGAATGTTTTTCGTCCGATGAGGCTGCCATCGCCCATTGCAATCAGCTTGTGGAGAACCTTCACGATCTGGATTTCGAAGTCGATGGATTGGTGGTAAAAGTCAATTCGTTGGATCAGCGTGAAACACTGGGTAGCACCACCAAATCTCCACGTTGGGTGATCGCCTACAAGATCGAAAAGTATGAGGCGGTTACCAGACTCCTAGAAATCAAAACACAAGTCGGCAAGACTGGGACCATCACTCCCGTGGGAGAACTCGAACCCGTGCAGTTGGCCGGCACGACGGTGAGTCGCGCGTCACTCCACAATCTCGATGAGATTCGCCGTAAAGATATTCGCGTTGGAGATTGGGTTGTGGTTGAAAAAGCGGGCAAGATCATCCCGCACATCGTTCGTGTTGAGAAGCATCGGCGGGAGCAAGAACTTCCGGAGTTTCCGTTTCCAGAGGTCTGCCCAGAATGTGGTGAAAGCCTTCAACGCGATGCAACGGGTGTTTATATCCGGTGTGTCTCCAAGCTATGTCCGGCGCAGTGGCGTCAAAGGTTGCGGTACTTTGCAACTCGCGATTGCATGGATATCGAGGGTTTGGGAGATAAGTTGGTCAACCAGTTGGTCGATTCGCAACTGGTTTCGTCCTATGGCGATCTCTATGCATTGACTCTCGAGCAGTTGATGTCGTTAGAGCGCATGGGCCGAAAATCGGCAGAGAACTTATTGGGTGGCATCGCCGCAAGCAAGGGACGGGGGCTTTCTCGGGTTCTCAATGCGATTTCTATGCGTCACGTTGGGCAACGCGTCGCACAGATCCTCGCGCGACGCTTCGGCAGTGCAGATCGATTGCTCATGGCTAGCGAAGAGGAGCTTTCCAGCACCGATGAAATTGGGCCGGTCATCGCCAAAAGCGTTTTTGACTATTGCCATAGCGAAGATGGCCTTCATGTATTCAAACAGCTGCGCGAGGCCGGGGTTTCTTTGGAAACGTCGACGGACGACGCCGTCGATCACGCGGGAGTCCTTGCCGGAAAATCGATTGTGGTAACGGGGACACTAAAACGGTTTTCCCGTGATGAAATCGAACGGCTGATTGAAAAGCTTGGTGGAAAGGCATCGAGCAGCGTGTCGAAGAAGACCGACTATGTTGTGGCTGGAGAAGCAGCCGGCAGTAAACTTGAAAAGGCCAACCAATTGGGCGTTCCCGTCGTTACCGAAGAGGAATTTCAAACGTTGATCGGTGAGCACGTTTGATCTGGGCTATCAGCCCCGCTGAAACGACCCCTTGAAAAGCCGCTCTTCGAAACCCTCTTCGAAACCATGGCGCGATTCGAAATGGGTATTGGTCTTCGCGTGAGGATCGAGGAGCGTATGGCGGCATTTTGCACTATAATGCGGGTCGAGTTGCTCCTCCGCTCGTTTGCCCTGACTGAAACGTCCAAAAAAACCACTGAGTCGACATGATTGAGTTCATTGAGTTCGGAAAAGATTACGGCGAATTCACCGCTGTACAAAGCCTCAATTTGAAAATTGAGGCAGGTGAATTATTCGGTTTTATCGGGCCCAATGGTGCCGGTAAAAGTACTTCGATCCGCTTTGCAGCCACCTTGTTAAAGTCGACGCGCGGCGACGGAATCGTCAACGGCTTCAGTGTCAACAAGAATCCCATGGATGTGCGACGCAGCATCGGCTACATGCCGGATGACTTTGGCGTCTACGATGGAATGAAGGTATGGGAGTTCCTTGATTTTTTTGCGGTTGCTTACAAGATTGGACGGACTCAGCGAAAACAGGTTATCGGTGATGTTCTCGAATTGCTGGACCTGACTCACAAACGCGATGATTTCGTCAACGGCCTCTCTCGCGGTATGAAGCAGCGATTGTGTTTGGCGAAAACTCTAGTCCATGATCCTCCAGTTTTGATACTCGATGAACCGACTAGCGGGTTGGATCCGAGAGCTCGTATCGAGGTTAAAGCTCTGTTGAAGGAACTGCGGAAAATGGGCAAGACCATTTTGATCAGCAGCCATATCCTCTCGGAACTAGCGGATTGTTGCACCTCGATCGGTATCATCGAGCGAGGGCAATTGCTGATGCACGGACCAATCGATTCGGTCTATCGGCAGATCCGCCGTAATCGAATTGTTGAGATTCGATTTGTCGACAATCAGGACGCTGGACTCGCGATCCTGCGAAGTGATCCTTGCCTTCGCGGGATCGATATCGATGGAAATCGAGTGACCGCAGAATTTGAAACCGACGACGCAGGACTGGCAGACCTTCTGCAGCGGCTGGTTACCAACGGGATCCGGATGCGTTCCTTCAGTGACAAAGATCCAACGCTTGAGGATGTGTTCATGCTGGTAACCAAAGGGCTCGTTGCGTGATGCTAGCATCGCAACGCGACTGGCTCGACAAACGAGAGCGGTCATGAAAAACGCAATCGCATACGTGCTTGTCGCTTTGGTCCGTTTCTACCAACGGGCGATTAGCCCCCTGCTGTGGAGCGGATGCCGGTTTACCCCGACATGTTCGCAATACATGATTGAAGCGATTGAAAAATACGGCCCCGTACGCGGTACCTGCAAGGGGCTTTTTCGTATCTGCAGGTGCCATCCACTGAGCAAAGGCGGCATCGATCCACCGTGATCGGGTAGATCGCTAGCATTGGGGCATTCCTGTCGATTTTGCATTGGTTCACGCACGTATTTGGGTGGTGGGGTTGCACTCTAAATCCGATACAGGTTAAAACCATCCGGTAATAATATCTGCGCGCAGGATGCACTTAGCCCTTCTGTCAGGACATGCAATCACCTCGTATCACTTTAGACGCTTCCCACACGGCGAGTTCGGGGAAAAATACTGGCATCGAGCGTGTCGTCAGGAATTTGTCTGCGCATTTGCCTGAAGTTGCCATTGAGTTAGGGCTCCCCACACCCGCCACAGCGACGCACATCCGCGGGCATTTTTATCCGATCGATGCCCCACAACGGAAATCCTTTGATCGACTCGCTCGCTGGGAGTCGCATGCAACGGAGTTCGTCCCCGGTTGGATTCAAGCGATTCCGGTTGGGGTTTCTCGCTTATTGCCGTTTCCGAAATTGCGGAAGTGGATATCCCCTGCACCCAGTCACTTAGGGGCATACAAACTACCCCATCACGCTTGCCAGATCCTCGCGGAACAATCGAGGGTTTTTCGCGGTGATGCGGTGGATCCCTCGCCCCAAGAAATCTTGATCATGCCCGACGCCTATTGGACCAAGCGGGATATATGGGATACCGTTGCTAAACATCGAAATGCTGGCACTTATGTTGCCACAATTGTCTATGATCTGATCCCGCTGACGCACCCTCAGTTTGTGGGCAAAAAACGGACCATTAAGTTTCGCGGCTATTTGGAACAAGTCATTCGGCATTCGGACGTCATCATCGCAATCTCCAAGACGGTTGCCGAGGATGTAAAACGTTACATCCAAGAAAATATGGCGAGTGAACCAGGAATCTGTACGCGTGTCGAATCGTTTTGCTTGGGGGCTGAGATCAAACAGCCCACGGGGGAGGTACGACAAAAGGTCGGGGATCTCTTTTCGGCGGGCGATTCTTCCGCACCGTACCTCATGGTAGCGAGCTTTGACCCGAGGAAAAACCACGAGCAAGCGCTAGACGCATTCGAAATGCTCTGGCGAAATGATTCCAATGTTAAACTTTGTTTTGCAGGTCGTGCTGGTGCGTCATGTCGCGAGCTGCTGGAACGCATTCATAACCATCCGAAACTCAACAGCAATCTGTTTGTTTTTCATGATATGAATGACGCTGAATTGCAGGTTGCCTACCAAAACTGTTCGGGCGTTTTGCTGCCATCGATGGTCGAGGGATTCGGGCTTCCAATTGTAGAGTCGCTTTGGCACGGAAAGAAGACCTTTGCGAGTGATACGCCTATTCATCGCGAAGTGGGTGGAGATCGGTGCGAGTATTTCGCACTCCATTCTCCAGAGGCGCTAGCCCGTGCAATTCATGCTTGGGAAGACCTACGCTGTCGAACGGAGGCTGCTTGTTACCGCGGTGCCGACATGAGTAGGAACGGAACGATGCAGCCGTTCACATGGGAGCAGAGTGCTTCCCAATTGGTCGAGGTGGTTCTGCAGCACTATTACAGCCAGCACTCGGCAGACGTTGCTCAGCGCGCTGCCTAGGCTCTTGTTCACTGCCACGCCCGCCATAAGTGTTGGCGGGCGTTCAATCCCATGTTCAACTCCGAGTGGCCGATGCTATCCTAACGACGGATCGTGCTTGGCTTCTCGGCGGTTAGTTTCTCTGTGGGGATGTATCCCAGGAATACCATCAAGTCCCTGATCTCGGTCGGTGTCAACTCGTCGAGGAGTCCAGTTGGCATCGCAGATACCTTGCTCGGCATCAGTTCATCGATCTCATCATCGGCGATCATGTATTCCTTGTTCTCGTTTACCCGCACAGCGATTCCCTTAGCGGTCTTTACAACCAGTCCGGTATACACATCACCCGTTTTGGTAAGCACCTTTTTCGTGGCGTATTGATCGCTGATGACATGGGACGGGAACAGGATCGATTCCAAAGATTCTGTTCGGGTGAAACGCCGGTTGAGACTTGTCAAATCGGGGCCGAATCCACCTCCTTGAGCATTCATTTTATGGCAAGCACTGCAGCGTGCTCGGGCATAGACTTCCGCTCCTTTTTCGATCGATCCCGCTTTGCCTTGTTCGCCATTCAAGAATTGATCGAGGAAAGCCAGTGACCATCGCGGCTGAGTTGTTTCGCTCGGAAGAACAGCGGGTGGGGAGTTCGGGAACTGCTTCTCGAACCATTTTTGCCAAACCAGCATCGGGGAATCCGTGCCCGTTAGATCGCTAGTGAGCTTCTCACCAGTCCAGTATTCTAGCAGTTTGATGGTTGCGGATGGATCATCCTCAGCCTCGACCAAACGACAGCCTTGCAAGATCGTTTGTCGAATGGCTTCGGGATCTTCCGTGGCCGCGTCGATCTTGCAGAGTGCATTGCAGACATCGGCGATGGCAAACAGGTCGAGGACGCCCATGGATCGAACGAGGTAGTCCCAATTCGCTTCGGACGGCCGTTGAGCCATTGCGAGAGCAATTGTTGCTCGCCGATCTGGGCTCTTTCGCCAACGTTGCCGCAAGTATTCCATCGCGCTATCATCGCTTTGCTGCGAAAGGATGGCGGTGATACCTGTCTTGAGCCGTTTGTAGACATCCTCTTCCAAGCCACCTTTATCGATAGCCGTATCCAACCGCTTGAGCGACTCGATCTGGTCTGGTGTCAATTGATCGGGAACTTTGAAAAGGGCTGCAAGTGCTGCATTGGGGTAACGTTCGCCCAAATCGATGATTTGAATCGCCTCAGTTTCCGTGAGGTATTTGGAAAGCGTTTCCGAAGTCTTCATCACGTACAATGGGTACGAACCCCCGGTTTTTTCCTTCAAGCAGGATTCGAGGAACTGCAAAACAGCCATCCGCTCGCTCGATTTCCACTCGTGAGGCATCAACGGCAGATGCATGGATATCAGCATTCGATCGGCGATGTTTGCGTCCGTTTTGAGATACTCAATCGCCGGAACCACTAAATCGGACTGCAGGAACGTTGCTAAGCGAATCAGTTCCCCGTTGATCGCAGGGTTTCCGGTTGGGAACTCCTGTTCGACGAATCGTTTGAGTTCTGGCACGCGATCGGGTTGAATGCTGCTCACCTGGAGCGACACCTGTAATGTGCGCAAAAGGTCGACGAACTCTGCATCGCTGACAAATCCTTTGGAGGCTTCGAGCAGCGCATCAATCGCCAGTTTGCAATTGTCTGTATCGCGGTTTGTCGAAACCAGTGCAAGGCTGGCATTGATAGCAACGCGTGGCTTGCCTTTGAGCAGTTTCTCTTTCCACGCATCGGCAGGAACGTTCATGAGTAGCCGTCGCCCCAGGTACCGATCTTCTCGCTGATCGCTCGCGAGGAGGGGCTGAAGTTCGGATGGATCGCAAGCAACAGCAGTACGAATCAATGCTTCGCAGGCTGCCGAACGCACCATCGGCGAGGTGTCTTGAATCATCCTCTTCAATCGGTTGGCCGCAGCTTCGTCTCCAGCATGCAAGCCTAACAGACGAGCTGACTTGGCACGTACCTGTTCATTGGCTGTCGACGACAATTCGATCAGCATTTCCGACGAGGGTATGGGGCCCAGCAATTGCATCAAATCGATGGCTTGCAGACGGTAACGCGAAGGATTTTCCTCGCTGAACGCGACACCCATCACTTGTTCGTCCCATTGTTCACCCAACTCACGCTTGAGAATTGCTACCGACTGTCGTGCAAATGCGGAGCTCAATTGCGGTTGGCGGATTGCTCGGGAGATTCCTTCCCCAAGGTTTTTCACTGTCTCTGGGAGTTCACCTTGCCACTTGACTCGGAAAATGCCTCCTTCAGTGCCTCGGCCGCCGGTGCAGAAATAAAGGGCACCATCCGGTCCGACTTCGAGATCGGTTACGTTCATGGGAGTGCCGACAACAAAGTCCTCTGCCTTGACACGCCCTCGGTCGGCCGCATCAATCTGAAGTGCGATGATCCGACCTTCAGACCAGTCCGCCGTAAAAATTGCGCGATGGTACCTCGCCGGGAACGCGAAATGATTGTAGACCGTGATCCCGGTTGGCGAACCGCGACCGGTGCTCGCTAAAGACGGCAAACGGTCTGGGTAGTATTCAGGCCAATTCGCCCATCCGCTGCGCCAGCCGAACTCACCACCCTCGACCACCCGGAAAAGACCTGTAGGACGATGCCACACCGAACCGATGTCGGCTTCCATGTCGCTGTCATGTAGATACATGTTTCCATTGGGATGAAATGCCAAGTCGTATGCGTTGCGAAAACCCCCAGCCACGAGGCTGAGTTTGCGGCTTGTAAGATCGTAACGCACAACGGTACCACCGGGGGCTTTCACGCCCATGGCATGTCCACCTGGATCTTCAAAGCGAGGACGCACCAGGTCCCCCTCGTAGGGAGCCGTAAATGGCTGGTAGCCCTCGAGAGGCGTTTCCAGTTGTGCGTGATTGCCAATGCTGATGTACAGATAGCCATC
Organism: uncultured Pirellula sp.; assembly: GCA_903930765.1. Classification (GTDB taxonomy): domain Bacteria; phylum Planctomycetota; class Planctomycetia; order Pirellulales; family Pirellulaceae; genus JBKCUI01. Next base: position 15,070 of record CAIYZV010000313.1, on the reverse strand, counting down.
GGGGCCAAAAGCGATTTGATGGGCACCATGTTCACCCGGAGTACCACCGAATTTCGCGAGCAGTTCCGACTTCTCCAGCTGGCCGTTGCGATCGGAGTCCACCAGCCGATACAGCCCGTTCCCCTCGGAGCCTTCGCCGGTGACATAAACGTCGCCATTGAGCGCGAGAATGCCTTGCACATTTTGAACCAAATCGCAGTAGTCCCGACTCTTGTCCGGGATTCCATCTTTGTTGGTGTCGTAGAGAAGCACTAGGCCGTCTCCTTCGACCGAAGCGATGATATGTCCGAACTCATTGAACGTCATCGCAATCAAAGAACCGATGCTCGAATCGGCAACAGGTTCCACATCGAATCCTGGAAGCGTCGTGAAGCGTTGCTTCAGTTTTTTACTGTTCTTCTCTGCGGGTGATTCTTTGGTGTCGCTTCCGCCGAGGCGGGTACTGATCGTGATTTTCTCACCACCAGCAACTTCATTGTTTCCTTTCCGAGACGAACGAGCGCTTTCCGCGGAAACATTGGATTCTGCATCCTCGGTGGATTTACGCTTAGCGATAGCGATTTCGTCAACGTCATTCCCCTTGGCGGTATCCTTCACCGCTTCAGGCTTCGGAGTGTTGGTGCGTTGGTTGAGGTCGAAAGCGGCCAACCACCCTTCGTCGTTGAAGTTTAGCATCTGCCAATTGCTAATAGCTTGCTTGGTCGCTTTCCATTCATTATCGCTAACAACAACCCGCCAGTTTCCCTTGGTTGGTTTAAAGTAGAAATCCGCTTTGAGCCCGAGTTGTTGCCGGTCTCGATCCATAACCCGAATCGCCAAGAGGTTTTTGCCGCTCTTGATGTAGGCTTGAAGGTCGATTCGCTCCGGGCCACCATCGCTCTTCATGGTGCGTATACGACGACCATTGAAGTAGACTTCGCAACCGGATGGCGAATCGATATCGACGAAAGCCTTTTCCGTGTCCGGCAATTCCATAACTCTACGGAAATAGCAATCGAGCCCCCGGTCGGAGTTTGGAGAACTCGGATCACTCCAGATTTTTTTCGCGTCCGGCTTCGATTTAGATGCCGCGTTTCGAGTCGCAGACGCCGTCGCGGATTTTGGGTCCGAGCCGCCAAAAGCAAAGGTTTTCTTGTTGCTACTCGGGTCTTGGGCCGTGCCGGTGACTGCCAAAACGAAAGTCAGCAGCATTGCTGCATAGGTTGCAAGGAATGCCCCCCATCGTTCGGAGACACTCCGAATCCCATACGCCCTCAAGACGTTTCGCTTACAGCCCTGTGTCGCGACCATTTCGATGCCCTTTGCAGATCCCGATGGCCTCCAATTCCATTTGGAGCAACCGTGTCGGTTGATAACGCGGACAGGCTACAAGATGTCATTCGACCGAATCAATAGCGATTGCAATCCATTCAGGGGACAGAAGCAAATCCAGCAACATGGCTCGGCGATCCCAATCGCGATCGATGAACCGCTTTGCTAGCGATTGCAGGCGTGATTCCGTGAACCCCCTATCGTTCGCTTGGATAGCGGGCCGTTCGGCTCCGGGGGCTGACGGTTTGGATCTATCCATGTTCGAAGTGGCATGTTCGATCAAATGCTGCCATTGCCTTTCGACCTCGGTGCGGGAAATCGACTCCTTCCAAGGTGTCTCAAGGGTGTCCCATCGCAGTTCCTCGGTTCCAATAGCAGCAATCCACTGGTTGATGGATTCCGTACTCATCAGTTTCCATGGAAAGAGCAGGCGGTGGAGAACTTGGTTCCCGTGAGGGATGCCATCCTCAACGGGATCCTGCTCTTGGTGATGACGGTTGATCGGCGACGGATCGGGACGCAGTTGCACGAGATGAGGGGGGGCTGGAAGAATCGGAGTCAGCGGAATCGACTCCCAAATCAGGTACTCATTGCTGAGGTAATAGCGCAGGGTTTCTCGTTCGTACCTCCAATGGGGATCGATACGTCTGGCGTAATGTTCGATCCATGCCAGTTGTTCTGGCTCAGAAAAATCCTGCCAATCCTGCCAGGGAGCATTTTCGATCAGTCCGATCAACTCGGGGGTCGACAGAACCGTTCGATAGACTTCAATATCTTCCAACTCCCAAAAATGGCCGGAAGTGGTGGAGTCGCCCAATTGGAGTTCATACCTTTGCCCCTCGACAGGTTCCTTTGAAGTCTCACCGACGAAGTCTCGGATCAGCGAATCCGCTAGGTAATTCAAACCGACATACTCGCCATCTAGGGAGACTCGCAGGGAGTAAGCTCGGTTGGTTCCATCGTAGGAAATAGCGATTTGGGTCCAGTTGTCCACCGCTATCGGCTCGGTCGTCTGAACTTGGATCATGCTGATCGGATCGTCATGGACCAAAGACACCCGCAAATAGCCGTTGTTGATTTCGAGGCGTAGTTCGTTGCGGTTGGAAATGCGTCGCGACGATGCATTGTCTATCGCATGTGCACCCCGGGATTGAGTTTGTTGCGTCAGGATGCGCTGGGGGGCCGATGTCGACGAGGTGATTAGCTCACTGTTGAAACTGCAATTGAGTACGATGGTCCATTCGTGCGAGCGGCGCAGCGGATCCTCAATTTCACCGTGCACAGTATGGGCGACGCCAGAACCAACCCTCAATGGGGATTGGGTGACTCGATGGCCATTGTCGTCTCGCAAAGCGATTGGCTGGTCGATACTCGGCCAGACGAAGATGCGTTCCGATCGAGGCGGCTTTGGGTGTGCCGTTTGTTTTTGGTACCAACTGCGGACAGCATCACCATGTACCAGGCGTTCCCAATCCTTGATTTCTGATTCCCGGATCGACGCGATGGCTTGCCTTAGAGTCTGAAATTGATTCATGCGAAAAACGGATGCTTCGTGATGGAGCCAGTTTGATTCGCCCAAGACGAGATCGGAGAGTCCTAGGTGCGTGTTTTCTTGAAACGTTTTGAATGGCTGGAGCGTTGGTAGGCTAGCTGGTGGGCGATTGGAATCGCGGGCGGGATGTATGGTAGGGTCGGCAACCTGGAACTGGTGCGCTCGATACCAACTCGCGGTAGCCAATGGTTGAGGCGCTGTGCCGTTGCTGCCCTGGTGTGCGACGCCGCTGAGTTGGTACGAAAAGAACGAATCAAACGGCATATTTGTTCGGATGGCTTCAACGAGCCATCGATCGTGAGGGGTGTAATCCCATGGCGAATTGACATCGGAGAAGTCGACCGCATTAGGCGCCACAAATGGTTCTGCGAAATAGTCCGGTTCTGCGAAATAGTCTCTGCACCAATCGCTCGCTTGCTGATTCGCGAAAACGTCGGAGCGAAGCCACGTCATTATCGCTTGCTGCAATCGTTTTTGCCGAGTCTGCGGTGGGGCATTCAGAAGGTCTTGATATTCGGCAGAGCTGATCGGATTTACGAGGATGGATTGTGAAGTTCGAGTGACCAGGGAGGTCCACTGTTTGGTGGATAGTTCCTCGATTTTATGCGCATGGCTGACCTCTTGAGCGACCGCGTGGTCGAAGCAGAGTCGGATCCCGACGATGGGGTAAACGAGCATTGGCATCACCAAGGAAAAAAGAAACGAGACCACCTTGGTCCAGATGGTCTCGTTCTTGGATAGATTGGCGATGGTTGCTAACACACTGATAACGATTAATGTTCGCAGGAGCTAGGGATTATCGGTTACGAGTCAAGGCTGACAGTAACGGTCTTGCTCTCGGTGTAGGCCTTGAGTCCTTCCTCGCCGAGTTCGCGTCCTTGACCGCTCATCTTGAATCCGCCGAACGGGGCGGCCGCGTCAAAGACATCGTAGCAATTAACCCAGACGGTACCGGCTCGAACGCGTTTCGCGAACTCGTGGGCTCGGCCAACATTCTTGGTCCAGATGGCAGCGGCAAGCCCGTAGAATGTGTTGTTCGCTCGTTTGACGAGATCCTCCCAGTCATCGAAGGTGAGCACAGACATCACCGGTCCGAAGATTTCTTCCTTGGCGATGGACATGGAATCGTTGACACCATCGAAAACCGTTGGCTGAACGAAGTACCCACGGTCGCCGAATCGGGCTCCACCGGCGACGCACTTTGCTCCTTCTGCATTCCCTTTTTCGATGTAGCTCATGATCTTATCGAACTGGGCTTGGTCCACTTGGGGGCCTTGTTCGGTATCGAGCGACATCGGGTTCCCGACGCGGCGATTCTTTGCCAAACGCTGGATTTTATCGACGAACTCGGCGTGGACTTTTTTCTCGACGAAAACGCGACTCCCCGCGCAGCAGCATTGACCTTGGTTCAAGAACAATCCGATGTAGGCTCCCTGTGCGGCTTTATCGAGATCCGCATCTGCCATCACCACGTTAGGACTCTTTCCCCCAAGTTCAAACGTCAATCGCTTGAGGGATTCCGAAGCGTCTCGCATGATGATCTGTGCCGTGCGATGCTCACCGGTGAACGCGATCTTATCCACGCCGGGATGCTTGACCAAAGAGGCTCCGGCGGTTGGGCCATAGCCAGGCACTACGTTGATAACGCCATCGGGAATACCTGCCTCGTTGGCTAATTGCGCCAGACGCAAACAGCTCAATGGAGTTTGCTCGGCGGGTTTCATCACGATCGTGCAGCCGGCAGCCAGTGCAGGGCCCCATTTCCAAGCCACCATGAGCATGGGGAAATTCCATGGGATGATTTGCCCTGCAACACCGACTGCCTCGCGACGCGTGTAGGTGAAGAAATTGCCTCGAACGGGAATGGTCGAGCCGTGGATCTTGTCGGCGTAACCGGCGTAGTATCGCAAGCAATCGAGCACCAACGGTAAATCACCGTAGCGAGCTTCTCGGAAAGGTTTTCCATTGTCCAGGCTCTCGAGAGCAGCCAGTTCATCGATCTCTTCCTCGATCAGATCGGCGAGACGGTACATCAGTTTGCCTCGATCCCGCGCGTCCATCTTGCTCCATGGTCCCGATTCAAATGCATGGCGAGCAGCTTTGACGGCGGCGTCGATATCGGCCGAATCTCCCTCGGCCACGTCACAGATGACTTCTTCGGTAGCAGGATTCACCGTCTGAAATGTCTTGCCAGAGATGGAGGGACGCCATTGCCCATCGATAAAACACTCCGTGTGCTTGATTTTGGGGGCTGCAATCGTGGTTTCGGCGATAGCCATAGGAAGGTACTCCAAATTTGTTCAAGGGAACGTGGAAAGGACTTTTGGAACGGATCGTCAGAGCATCGGGCCTGCGAGTTTGACCCTTGCGAATCGGCCTCGGAGATCGCTTTGAAGGGATTCCCGACACGATGTTACTTGTAGTTACTCGTACGGGTGTTACTCGTACGGGTGTTACTCGTACGGCGAAGGGCCCTCGGAAGGAACCCTGACGCAACACTAAAGAATAGCTTTTCGGGAGGTGAGCAACTAGATGAGCAAGCGGTGGTGGGCCAGTCCGTGCGTAGTTTCTCGAGTTTCTTGGAAAACGGTCGATTTTCAGAAAACGGTCGATTCCAGGGTTTTGCGTCGAGGTTCCTGGGACTTCGCTGCATGCGAACCGACGATTATGAATTAAACTTGGGTATGAATTAAACTTAGGAAGAGTCTTTCAACCAACTTTTCGAGGATCCTCCGATGCCAATTGCCACGCGATTCGCCTTGATCGGGTTGTCGTCCGTGCTGTTTGTTTCCCTGCATGCATGTACAGTCCGGGCACAAATGGTCCAGTTGCCCAGCTCCACCATGTTTAGTTTGTCGACTTCCGTAGCGGTGCCGGATCGTGGGGCGATCGGGGCTGGAGGTATGGCGGCAGGACAATTGGGTTCGGTTTCGCGAGGACCCGGCTTACCGAGTGTCGCCCAAGGTGGAAACGTTGGGGCATCTTCTTTTGATGTCCGAACCACAGTGATCGACCTGAATGAACTCGATCGTATGATCCGTTCGCAAGCATCCGATACACCCGAAAAGCCGAGATTGCAACAGAATGATCCCGGCGGCTTTTCCCGAATTTCGGCCTCTGCCAAGCGAAGTATCACTAGGCCTGACTACGACTACCTCGCGGCGCTGAGTGGCCATGGGACCGGTTCGCCGACAATCTCAGGAAATGGGGTATCGATGCAGGCAGCTAGACTTAATCGACGGGACTACGATGCGATCAGGTCCTACTTGGAACTGGCGCACTCGGCCACGCAGCGAGGGCACTGGGCGAGCGTTGAGATGTATTACAAGCTCGCTTGGGAAACATTGCCAGAAAGCCGCCGAAAATTGGTCCTGCGCGATCTTGAAGAAGCGAGAACGAGTTTCCTGCGAGACCAAAAGCTACCACCAGGATCCTCGAAGGTGACACCGGAAAAACGCTAAGTTCGTCTGCGATCACTGGCAGGCTCAATGACTGCTCAGTCACTTACACTCAGTCACTTACACTCAGTACTAGATAGCATCGAAATCACTATGGCGGAACAGGACGTTTCAGTCACCGTTCGTACCTTGTTGGCGATGAAACGCCGCGGTGAGCGTATCACTATGCTCACGGCATACGATTTTCCAACCGCGCAGTTGCTCGATCAGGCGGGCATCGACTGCTTGCTCGTCGGTGACTCCCTCGGTATGGTTGTCCAAGGCCATAAGACGACAATACCGGTGACGCTCGATCAAATGATTTATCATGGTGAAATGGTAGCACGGGCGGCGTCGAGGGCGATGGTGATTGTGGATCTTCCATTTCCTGTTGGACAGATCAGCATCTCGCACACGGTGGAGTCGGCGGCGCGGGTCATGAAAGAGACCCAATGCCACGCAGTGAAGATGGAGGGGGGGCATCAACAGGCCCAAGCGATCGCGGCGATGGTAGATGCGGGTATACCTACGATCGCTCACATTGGTCTTCGTCCTCAAAGTGTGCATGCTCTCGGTGGTTACCGTGTCCAGAAAGACTCCGAACGATTGATGCGAGACGCGTTCGCTGCTCAGGATGCAGGTTGTTTTGCGGTACTTATGGAATGCGTACCCGCGGAACTGGCTCGAGAGGCGACCAGCAAACTGACCGTCCCAACCCTAGGAATCGGTGCTGGGCCGTACTGCGATGGCCAAGTCTTGGTGACCAACGATCTGCTGGGTTGGAACAGTGGCTATATTCCCAAATTCGTCCGCAAGTTAGCCGATCTGAGGACCATGGCGACGGATGCGGTCAAGGAATACCAAGCGCAAGTCAAATCGGGTGGCTTTCCCAATCAAAACGAGTCGTTTTAGCGTAGTATCCCCAGCACTCGGCAGCCGTGGGGCCCCCCCGATCGATCGTCTGCCACCGCGGTCACGAATCTTTTGGGCCTTTGAGCAATTCCTTGATGCAACGGTACCGCTGTGCCATCTCCGCTTCCGCACCTCGCTCTACCGGTTCATAGAATTGTCGCTCTACGCCGAGGTAGTCTTGGGAAGCGATCCCGTCCGGGGCGTCATGCGAGTATTGATAACCCACTCCGTGGCCGATCGATTTCGAACCGGAATAGTGACCATCTCGCAGATGGACGGGTACTGGAATGATCGAGCCCTCGCGCACTTCTTTTCTGGCGTTCATGATGGCGGTAGTGGCGGAGTTACTTTTCGGTGCCAGCGATAAATAGATAACGGCTTGCGAGAGATTCAATTGGCATTCCGGTAGTCCAATAAATTCGCATGCTTGCATGGTTGCAATGGCAAGTGGTAACGCGTGCGGGTCTGCATTGCCGATATCCTCGCTTGCGAAGATCACCAAACGGCGAGTTAAGAAGCGGATCTCTTCGCCGCTTTCGATGGCCCTCGCCAACCAATACAAAGCCGCGTCTGCATCCGATCCTCGAAGGCTTTTGATCAGAGCGCTCGCCATGTCGTAATGCCCGTCTCCAGCAGGGTCGAATTGCAAGATCTTTTTCTGCATGCTCTCTTGCATCAATTCGACAGTGATCGAAAGCGGGAATTGCATGGTCGATAGCACGGCGACTTCCAACGCGTTGAGCGCACGTCGCGCATCCCCTTCCGCGATGCGAGCGCAGTAGCTCAGTGCCTCCGGGGATGCTTGAATTTGAAATCTGCCAAATCCTAGATGCTGGTCGTGGATGGCGCGATCAAGGAGTTGCACTAGATCATCCTCCCCGAGCGGGTTGAGCTCGAAGATTTGGGATCGACTCAGGAGGGCACCGTTGACCGAGAAAAAAGGGTTGCTGGTCGTAGCACCCACCAATGCGATGGTTCCCGACTCGACATCGGGCAGCAATGCGTCTTGCTGCGAGCGATTGAACCTGTGTATTTCGTCGATAAAAAGGATAGGTCGAGCACCGCTGACAGATACCTCGTCGCGGGCCCAGTCCAAAGCCTCGCGAAGTTCCTTGATGCCACTCGTCACGGCATTGATTTGCCGAAATGCCGCTTTGGTTTCCGAGGCGAGGAGTCTGGCCAACGTCGTCTTGCCAGTCCCCGGAGGCCCGTAAAAAAGAATGGACTGGATGCGTCCAGCAGCGACCAGCCGGCGGAGGAGTTTCCCCTCCCCTAAAATGTGCTGTTGCCCCACCATCTCGGAAAGAGTGCGTGGACGCAGCCGAGCCGCCAGCGGCAGCGCCCGGTCTCGATTGGCTTCTTCAGCCTTAGCGAACAAGTCCATAATGCTTCGTTTCCTGATCTTTAACGCTATTCAAGGTTCCAGGATCCTGCGACCGGGGGCCTGATCAACGCTTGGTTTTCCGGCGTTATCACTTACAATCTGCCACCCTGGCCATCCGCGTACCCGGCATTCTCCGATCCGGATCCGACCAATTTCTCTATCCACAATCCAAACAAGATGTCCGATTCTCAGCCACTCGACAACTCCGAACTAGGCGTACACCAAGCGGCGAGGCTTGAAAAACTCAAGAAAATCGAAGCTTCCGGGCGCGACCCATGGGGGCACCGGTTCGACGATCGCTCGTTCATACGAGTAGCCCATACCCTAATCCCTCAGATACAGTTCCAAAAAGAAGACGGGACCACGATTCCGCTCCCCGACTTTGGCGGGCCAGAGGCAATCGATTACAAGGCCTGGAAAGCTAGCCACGGCCCGGGAGAAGAAGTTGGCCCAAATATCCGAGTTGCTGGACGTATTATTTTGATGCGTACCGCCGGAAAGTTGGTCTTCCTCAATATTCGGGACCTCACCGGTGACATTCAAATCATGATTCCCAAAGGGCACTTGCCCGACGAGGATTTTGAACTGACTAAGTCGTTGGATTTCGGGGATTTGATCGGAGTGGACGGTCGACTGGGCAGAACCAACACGGGCGAACTGACCGTCTTCGCGCAGAAACTGCACTTCATGACCAAAACGCTCGAGCCACCCCCAGAGAAGCACGCTGGCCTCCAAGACCCCGAACTGCGCCAGCGGATGAGGTACCTCGATCTGACCTACAATCCGGACTCGCTCCAAACGTTCTTGAAGCGGACCAAGATCATCCAGTCGATTCGCAGCACGTTGGCCAAGCACGAGTTCGTTGAGGTGGAAGGTCCTACGTTGCACACCATCGCAGGTGGTGCAGCCGCCAAGCCATTCTCGACGCATCATAATGCGCTCGACATGAAGCTGTTCCTGCGGATCGCGCTCGAGTTGCACTTGAAGAGGCTGCTCGTGGGTGGCGTTGAACGCGTCTATGAAATGGGACGCGTTTACCGCAATGAAGGGATCAGCCCAAAGCATAATCCCGAGTTCACGATGATCGAGCTGTATTGGGCTTACGCTGATTATCGCACGATGATGGATCTGACCCAGCAAATCATCGTCGAGGCTATTCAAGCAACCGGTCAAGGCTTCCAGTTGATGTGGGGGGACCTGCCGATCGACTTCACGCCTCCCTTCGCGCGACGTACCTATACGGAACTTTTCGAAGAGCACACAGGGCTCAAAATCAGCGATCACGAAGGAATCGTAAAACTAGCTCGCAAGATCGGACTGCATCCAGATGGGAAGCATCCCGATGTCGTCGTGAGTGAAGTCTTCGAAGAAAAGGTCGAAGATGCCTTGATCGGACCGATCTTCGTCACCGACTATCCCGCATCGCTATGCCCGCTGACCAAGCGAAGTCGCAGCAATCCAAATATCGCGGAACGGTTCGAGCTTTTTATCCACGGGATGGAACTCGCCAACGCCTATACCGAACTGAACGATCCAATTTTGCAAGAGGATCTTTTCAAAACACAACTGGACGGGATGGCCGAAGAAGACTCCATGGCAAAAATGGACACCGACTTCATTCGGGCGCTTCGACATGGCATGCCACCCGCCGGTGGTCTCGGGATCGGCATCGATCGCTTGGTGATGCTGCTGACCAATTCTCGAAGCATCCGCGATGTGATCCTCTTCCCTCTGTTGCGTCACGAAAGCTAGGAATCAATTACCATGGAAGCAGGAATCGTCGGCCTACCTAATGTCGGCAAAAGCACTTTGTTCAACGCCCTCACCGGGTCGCAAGGGGCCCAAGCTGCCAACTATCCGTTCTGCACGATTGAGCCTAACGAAGGGATCGTCAGCATCCCGGACAAACGATTGAGCCGAATCGAGGACTTCATCAAGACCCAGAAAATCATTCCTGCGATGTTCAAGTTGGTAGACATCGCTGGGATCGTGAAAGGTGCCAGCGAAGGCCAAGGGTTGGGGAATAAATTTCTCAGCCACATCCGAGAAGTCGATGCGATTTTGCAAGTTGTTCGCTGCTTTGAAGATCCAGACGTCATTCACGTCGCGGGCAAAGTCGATCCGGTTGCGGACATGGAAACCATCGAAATGGAGCTGATGTTTTCAGACATCCAGAGCCTGGAAGTGGCGCTCCCAAAAGCGGAACGAGCCGCGAAAACTGGTGATAAAGAAGCCAAGCTGCGCGCGATCGCGATTCAGAAATGCATGGAGCATCTGAATAAAGAGCTTCCCTTGAGATTGCTGCAGCTCGAGGAAGCAGAGGCAAAGGCAATCTCGAGCTTCGGACTGATGACAGCCAAACCAATCCTTTACATCGCTAATGTGGATGAAACCGATTTGCAAGGCAAAGGCCCGATTGTCACGAAGGTTCGTGAAGCAGCAGCAAAGAGTGGTGCACTCGTAGTCCCTGTGTGCGCAAAACTCGAAGCGGAAATTGCGGAACTCGATGAACCGGACCGAAGCGAAATGCTCGCCGCCGTCGGACTGCAGGAACCAGCCCTTCAAGTCGTCGCTCGAGAAGCCTATCGGACTCTCGGCCTGCATAGTTACTTTACCGCGGGCGAAAAAGAAATCCGTGCCTGGACGATCCCCGTCGGTGCGACGGCTCCCCAAGCTGCCGGCGTTATCCATACCGATTTCGAGCGAGGATTCATCCGCTGCGAAACATACTCCTTGGCAGATCTCGAACAGTTCGGCTCGGAAAAAGAGATTCGCGCCAACGGTCGGATGCGCACCGAAGGAAAGTCGTACATCATGCAGGATGGAGACATTTGCCACTTCCTGTTCAATGTTTAGTCGCCTTCTCGTAATGCGTACCACCGCAAATCGATGAGCTATCAAGGAATCGAGATACTATGTCGACAGGATACGCCATCGGTGGATTGACCATCATTGAGATACGCGGTGCGGATAGGAACAAGATCGCCAACAATCTCTGCACGCAGGATCTTCGGACGCTCGCCGAAGGGCAGACAGCAGAGACTTTTGTTCTCGATGTCAAAGGAAGGACGCTCAGCCACGGTGTTGTCTGCGGTTGGAAAGACTCGCTCTGGTTCGTTTCTGCACCTGGACAGGCAGAGCGATTGGTTCCCCATTTTGATCGTTACATCATTCGTGAGGATGCAGTCATAGCGGACCGAAGCGCTGAGTTCACCGCCGTGCTTTTCTCGGATGCTACTTCTGCAACGCATATTCTCCCTGGTTTTTCAGATCCATTGCCGACTCATTCCAGCGTTGAGTACACCTGCGAGGGTGCAACAATCCGGTGCCTGCATGCGCCGTGGATCGGGGCAGAAAGTCTGCTCGCGATCCTCCCGACTCCCGCTGCTTCGCCAAGTTTGTCGACAGGTTTGCAATCGCTCTTATCGAGCGATACGGCGCATCGATCCGGATGGGAGTTGCAACGAATCGAAGCCTTCTGGCCATGGGCAGGGATCGATTTTGATGACAAGAATCTGCCTCAGGAATTGTCGATCGACAAACGAACCATTTCCTTCAAGAAGGGATGCTACCTGGGACAGGAAACCGTCGCTCGGCTCGATGCGTTGGGGCAGGTCCAGAAGAGGCTGGTGAAACTGCAGATCCAGGGGAGCGATCGATTGCCACTTCCCTACGCAATGGTTCTCGAGGGAAAAGAAGTCGGTTCCATCACATCGATGGCTTCAATGCCAGAGGGTGATTCGATGGCATTAGGGATGCTGCGACGAAGTCACTTTCAGCCCGGGACCGAGTTCATGGTCGACGGGCGTGTCGCGACCGTTATGGGGATGCCTGGGTAAGCTATCCAAGATTACCAAGGTTTGCCGCGATTTTCGGCGCGAATGGCCGCATCTTCATAGGCTTTTGGATCTGACAGCGACTCGCTCAAGGAAACCTTGCAGTAATCGAGCAATGTTCCTTTTTCGAAGTGTACATTTCGAATTGCCAACGCGTATTCGATACGAGTTTGATGGTAGCGTACGCGGGCATCCAATAATCGACGGTGGGTTTCGAGCAAAACGTCCAACGCAGGGTCTTGGCCCGATTCCCATTTGGCTTGCAAGCTTTGCAATTGGCGAAGGATCTCCTCGAGTCGTTTTTCTTGAAGCTGCATCGTGTCGTAGGCACGCTGCATTTCGTTCATCGCATTGCTCAAACCGAACAGAACCGTTCTTTCCTGTTCTTTTAGAATATCCGTTTCACGATGAAGCGTGAGTTGGGAGAACCGGACTGCGGCATGCGCTTTGCGAAAGCCGATTGGCATTGCATACTCGATACCAGCCTGCCACTCCTGGTAGTCTCCATCGAGAAGATTCTCGATGGCATTGGACTGGCCAGAGTAATTGATCAAGTCCTTCCCGAAACCTCGAAAACGATACCGTCCAACGACGTCGAGTTGAGGCTTGAGGAAATTTCGATTCGCTATCAGTTCGAGTTCTCGCTGCTTGACGACCCATCGCTGGCGACGGATTTCCTCGCGGGCGGAAAGCGCTTCGCTGCTCGAAAAGTACCAGTCGTACGCAATTGGCGATTGGGCTGGTTCATCGCTCGGACGGAGTATCTTTCCGTCGGTGATTGGGAAACCGATGATCAACCGAAGTCTTCGTTCGCTCAATCGAAGTCCACCGATGCTTCGAAAGCTACCTCCGGAACTGCCGTTATTGGTGCGTGTCCCATCGAGCACTCGGCCATGGATGGCATCGATCACTTCGGATTCGAACCGATAGTACTGCTCTTTGGCTTGCGCTGCATCGGCGACTCCCTGCGTTGCCGTTTGCGATTCCAGCTTGCGGGCGGTGAGGAGCGCGATGTCACGAGCATCGATCTTGGCTTCGAGATCTCGATACGCGTAAAAGAGATCCCAATAGGCGTTTTCGACATCCGCCACCAAGTCCCTCACGGCTCGAGAAAATTCGGCCAGACTGATGTCCGTCCGAACCCGGGCGACGAGCACACCATTGATCTGACCGGGCTTGGCTCCTGGACCTGCTATTCGGTTGAAGCGAGTCCCTGCACCTTGCATCAACGGCTGACGGATCTCGGACTCAACAATCTCTTCCCAACTCGTTGGACCGATCGCGTTGGATAATTGGTTGTTGCTGTCGTAGACGGAACTCTTGCGAGCGATGAATTGCGCACCGGTAGCGGAGCGTTTGGTCAAGGCATTTCCGTAGTTATGCAGATCCTGCTGAAAGATCCCTTGGTTGCCGAAAAAGCGGTTGTTCAGTCGACGATCATTGTTCTCGAAAAAAGCCGATGCGGAGAGCGTTGCATCGAATTCGGACAACGCGGCTTCTTCCCCAAACCGAGGGTCGGTGAATACGGCCGCCGGATCATTAACGGTATTCACTGCATTGGGTGTTCGAAGGACCGTTCCCCCCAAATCCCTCATGATCCGGGAATTGGCCAACGCCATTTGGATCGCGTCCTCAAGACGCAGTGAGAAGAAGTCCTCGGGAGACATCTTGCTCAAATCGATCGCCATCGGTGAGATGCCCAGGTCGGCATCGGGGGTGCTGCATAATTCGAAGGCGGGTTCTGACATCCGAAGTTGAGCAACGTCAGGAGTCGGCTCCCGCGTTTCCGGGGCGCAGTCCGCAAACTTGATAGGCTTACTCTCTCGGTGTGTAGCGCAGCCGAGCATCGTATGGGGAGAGAGCGCAAGCGCAGCGACCAACCACCGCCATCGTCGCATTATCCCCTCCTCTCAAACCGTTTACAGTTCTTGGAATTGCATGCAATTATTCCAAGTTGAAGTGATTCGTAAATCTTCTTCGGATTTCAATGCCTTAATGGATGAAGCAATTCATGCAGCAACCACTTAATGGCAGCCTCGGCTTAAAGAATCTTGATAGGTGTCGGGCTGCATTTAAAAGATGGGGTGGATGGGCAGTAGAGGGGGTTGGCTGGACATGGAAAGCGGAGGTAAAGCAGGCAAATAGCTGCATTGAGGATTGTCGGAAGGACTGGAGGTTCACGATGCATGGGTGGGCAGGTATACTCAGGCTCTCTCATGGGGCAAGGAACCCAATCACTCAAGGAACGCAAATGCAGAGCCTACCTGCAATCGAGGGCAAGAACGAGTCGAGTGGATCGTCGCTCGTTTCGCAAGTCCGCGCCATCCTAAAACGGGCTCATGCATCCTCCTCCATCCAGGAAGCGGGCAGTCATCTTATGGAGGGACTGCGTTGCTTGGTCGACGCAGAGCATGCGGTATTGTTGAGGACTATCCCACCGAAAATGCTTCGCAGCGCCCCCGATGATGGCAGCGTTCCTGATGATGGCAGCGCCCCCGATGATGGCAGCGCCCCTGATGATGCTTGTCGAACCAACGCAGAATTCGTAGCCATGAGTGGAGCTGCAGTTTCGCCGCCATCTCGGGATGCTGTCCAGCCTTGGTTAGATCTCGCTTCGAAGGTTTTGAGCTCAAGGTCG
>CAIYZV010000312.1 GCA_903930765.1 uncultured Pirellula sp. | reverse complement strand
TTCTTGGTGATCTTCCGGCGGTGATTTCGGCTATACTTGGTGTGCACCTTCATTCCCTCCAACCACCGTGGAATCGACCTCCCGTCGGTGCCGAGCCTCACGATGCAGACGATGCTACCCACCCTTTGGCTTTCCTCCCTTCGCATTCCACCCTTGGGACTGCTCGTCCTTTGGCTGTTGGCGACCACTTGCCCCGGCCAAGAGCCGATCGACTTTGCCCACCGCGTCGTCCCCATCCTGAAAAAGCATTGCGTGGAATGCCACGCGGGTGACCAAAAGAAGGGTGGCTTTTCCCTGAACACTCGGGAATCACTCCTCGCAGGTGGTGAATCGGGCGCGGAAATTCTACCCGCCGACAAATCGTCGAGCGAACTCCTGGCACGCGTCACATCGAACGACAAAGACGTGCGCATGCCCCCCGAAGGAACGGGCTTGAGCGACTCGGAAATCGCAACCCTTCGCCAATGGGCCCAATCGGGGTTCCCGTGGGAAGCCGGATTCACGTTTGGACCGCGAGGCTACGAACCACCTCTCCAACCACGTCGGCCGGAACTACCACCTGCACACTCGCCCGATCGCAACCATCCGATCGATCGATTCCTCGACGCCGATCGGGCCACGCATGGGCTGGCCCCAATCCCAGCCGTCGACGACTCCGAACTGGTACGCCGCCTTTACCTCGACCTCGTCGGCTTGCTCCCAACCCCCGAGCAAACCCACGAGTACCTCAGCGACACTTCCCCCGATAAACGCGAACGCTTGATCCGAGCCTTGCTCGCTCGCGACATGGAGTACACCGAGCACTGGCTCACCTTCTGGAACGACTTGCTTCGCAACGATTACTCCGGCACCGGTTTCATTACCGGCGGCCGCACCCAGATTTCCAAATGGCTCTACGATGCATTGATGGCGAACAAACCCTACGATGCCATGGCTCGCGAGTTGATCGCACCTCCCAATGGCGAGAGCGCCGGGTTCGCCAACGGAATCCGTTGGCGCGGTGAAGTCAGCGCAGGTCAGACGGTTGAGATCCAGTTCGCCCAAAGCTTGGGACAAGCGTTCCTCGGGATCAACTTAAAATGCGCCTCGTGCCACGACAGCTTCATCGATCGCTGGACGCTCAAAGACGCGTATGGTCTCGCCGCGGTCTACTCCAACACGCCTCTGAAAATCCATCGCTGCGATAAACCTACCGGGCAAATGGCCCAAGCCGGCTGGCTGTTTCCCGAGTTGGGGGAAATCAATCCCAACGCGCCGCAACCAGAACGGTTGCAGCAACTCGCCGGTCTCATGACCCACCCGCAAAACGGCCGATTCGCCCGTACCATTGTGAACCGATTGTGGCATCGAATGATGGGATACGGCATCGTCCATCCCACCGATGCGATGCAAAGCCAACCATGGAACGAAGATCTGCTCGATTACTTGGCCGTCGATTTCGTCGACCATCGCTATGATTTGAAAGAGGTATTGTTCACCATCGTCTCGTCCGAAGCCTACCGCGCTCGCGTCGAGCGATTGCAGGAAAAGGAAACCAACGAAGCGTACACCTACCAAGGCCCACGCGCTCGCAGGATGACCGCAGAGCAGTTCATCGACGCAGTGTGGCAACTCACCGGCGCCGCTCCCACCAAATTCGATGCTCCCGTCGTGCGAGGCAAACCGATTGCAGCCGATCCTGTGGCTTCCAACAACGCTGCCCCCACCGGCACGTGGATATGGTCGGAAACAGCCAATGCCGCCGGAGGACCACCGGCGGGGGAAAAGATTGCCTTCCGAACTACCTTCCCATTGGACAAACTCCCCTCCAAAGCCTTCGGCGTCATCACCTGTGATAACGAGTACCGACTTTGGATCAACCAGCGCCTCGTTGCCGAAGACCCGAATTGGGAAAGCCTTGAGGAGTTCCAGGCCAAAGAGTTCCTGCAGCTGGGCGAAAATGAAATAGTGATCGTCGGAACCAACGGCGGCAGTGGTCCGAATCCCGCTGCTCTCTACTTCGAAATGAAACTCGTCGACAACGACAAAACAACATCGATCGCATCGTCGACCGATTGGAAATACTCGACCAAACTCCCAGATTCGAATGGAAAACTTCCTGGCACCGCCGACGGTTGGAAAAGCGCCGTCGTCGCCAATGGACCATGGGGTGCCCGGCTCCAAAACGAAATCGCTACAGGACTAACTGGGAATAGCCACAACGGCTCGATGGTTCGGGCTTCGCTGGTCAAAGCCGATTTTCTCATGCGAAGTCTCGGCCGGCCCAATCGCGATCAGATCGTCAGCATGCGACCGACCGAACTAACAACCCTCGAAGCCATGGATCTGTCCAATGGCCAGACGCTCGCCGAATGGTTGCAACGGGGCGCTGTGCGATGGCACCAGCAACTTCAGAACGAAGGAAACTCAACATCAAGCCAGGATTTGGTAGATCAACTTTTCCTGTTCGCCCTCAGTCGACATCCTCGCCCGGAAGAACTCACGACCATCAATGCCATGACAGGCCCAACGCTCGAAGTCTCCGACTTGGAGGATCTCCTTTGGGCCGTGATCATGCTTCCTGACTTCCAATACATCCGCTAGTTTCCTGACAAATCACCCGATTAAAAAACCCTCGGCCACAAACCTCAAGGCACGGAATCGATCCGATGATGCAACACTTCGAAGTGGATCCTAACGCTCCCAAGTCGTACGCGCGGCGAGAATTTCTAAAGCACTTATCGCTCGCGGCAACAACAACCTTCGGCATGGGTGCTCCGCGACTTCTGCACGCCATGCCCGATGGCACCAAGATCATTGCACCCGCAGCAAAAGCGGATGCGATTATTGTCCTGTGGATGGGTGGAGGTATGGGTGCCCCCGACACGTTCGATCCCAAGTACTACGAACCCTTTGAAGTAGGCAAACCCGTCGCGCAAGTGCTGAGCACTTTCCCATCGATCCGTACGGCAGTTGACAATATCGAGATCAGTGAAGGACTCGAGAACGTCGCGGAGGTCATGGATCGAGCGACGTTGATCCGATCCCACATCCAACCCGACCTGGGCAGCATCCTCCATTCGCGTCACCAGTACCATTGGCATACAGGATACGTTCCACCACAGACGGTCGCGTGTCCCCACATCGGTTCATGGGTTGCCAAAGTCCTCGGCCCCAACAATCCGGTGATTCCACCCTTCATCAACATCGGTCAGCGGCTCGAAGGAGTCGGCGAACAAGAAGAACTCAAAGCGTTCACAACGGCTGGCTTTTTTGGCAGCGAATACGCGCCGATGAATCTGCCGTTCCCCGAAGAGGCTGCGATCTCTGTCCGACCTCCCAAAGGGATGGAACTGCCTCGATTCCAAAACCGACATCGCTTCTATCGCAAGCTCGCCGACGCCCATCCGGATCGGGAACACATGAGCGACTTCCAACGGGATTCCATGATCCGCTCGATGGAGGGAGCCTACCGATTGCTCGAATCCAAAGAGCGCGAAGCGTTTGACATCTCCCTCGAGCCAAAGGAGAGCTACGAAAAATACGATACGGGACGATTTGGACGAGGATGCTTGCTAGCTCGCCGACTGGTGGAAGCAGGCGCTCGCTATGTCGAAGTCACCACCGAGTATGTCCCCTTCCTGCATTGGGATACCCACGCCGATGGTCATACAACACTCCGCCGCATGAAGTCCGAAATCGACCGGCCCATCGCGCAATTGATCCTCGATCTCGAATCCAGGGGCTTGCTCGATCGAACGCTCGTCGTCCTGGCCAGCGAGTTCAGTCGCGACATGATCATGGAAGGCCAACCCGGTTCCAATGCGGCCGATCAAGCCGAAAAGGTCGATAAGATGACCGAGCTAAAGCATTATGGATTGCACCGACACTTCACCGCAGGCTCGAGCGTCGTCATGTGGGGTGGTGGCGTGAAGAAAGGATTCCTCTACGGCAAAACAGCACCGGAACGTCCATGCATCGCCATCGAGAATCCGATCACGGTGACCGACCTGCACGCAACCCTGTTGACCGCTCTAGGGATCAGTCCCAAAACCGTTTTCGATGTCGAACGACGCCCGTTTTATGTCACCGAAGATGGCAAAGGGGAACCTCGCATGGACCTCTTCGCTTAGTCCGGCGTGAACCGTAAGCCGCTAGTTCTTGCGTACCGCTAGGATCGCTTGACGGCGACTTTCAATCGTATCCCCAATCTCTGCTGCGAGGCTGGGCGATTGGTTGAGCAAGGCATCCATCGCCTGATCCTCAAAGATCATGACCGACACGTCGGTGTTCGCACGGATCTGTACATCGTCACCCGTAGACCCCGCTGTTAAATGACTTCCAAAACACTCCCCGGCGACGATGTCTCCAGCGTTTACGAGTTCCCCCGTAGCATTTGTAGCTAGCATCGAGGCCGAACCGCTGAGGACAAGCCCGACTGCTTCGAAGCGACTCGCCGGCGTATGGAGCATTTCCCCGGCGGCGTAATCAATGACTCGCTGGCTGGAAGTATTATCGTCTCCAACCGCAGGCAAGTACCTGGGTTGGTTTCGAAGGAGTTCGCGGGGTTTCGGTGGGTCTGGATTTGGGGATTCGCTCGGACCGTATTCCATCTGGATTGGATAGGGGATCGTCAGTCCGCCCCGTTTCGCGGCATACCACAATCGAGTCATAATGCGATCGCGAGTACTAGCGAGTTCTTCTTGGCGAGCCACGGAAAAAATCAATCGGTAGATCACAGAAAAATCGGCATAGTTCACGGTCCGAACGGACGGTGCCGGATCCGACAAAACGCCAGGAGTGGTTGTGAGCAATTCGAGCATCAGTTCCTTGACCCGATTCGGCGGATCGTTGTAACCAAAACCGACCTCGATCACCTCGGTACGAATAAATGTTGGACGGGAAAGATTGCTAAAGGCACTTTTGTACAGCGAGACGTTAGGGACCACTCTCAATTCTCGGGTGGGCGTTTCAATATGCACCGACCGCCAATTGATTTCGATGACCTTGCCGGTCACCCCATCGGCCGTGACCCAATCGCCGACGTTCAGAGGACGTTCAAAGAGGAGCATCAACCCGGAGACAATGTTGCCGAGCGGCTCTTGTAGGGCCAATCCGATAACGACCGATCCTACCCCGAGCGCCGTTAGTGCACCTTGCAGTTCACCACCCCAAACGCGATGGAAGATCACCATGGCACCGATGGCGACCAGACCAGCGCGCGTTAAATCCCGGAATAGCTTGGGTACTCTTTCCCGCCAAGTGTTCTGCGAGGCCAGTCCAAAGATCAAGTCATTGACGATCCCCAGCAGTGCGTAGAGCAGCACGATCCAGAACGCGGTTTCGGCCACACGGACCAAAGTCCCACCTGCTGGTGCTTCCACGATGTAAACGATGAATACAACGACGGCTAATGCTGGCACGACGAAGTTTCGAAAGGTCCGCAGTGTCCGAGCCAACGGGTTCCCGCGTCGCTCCAACGAAGAAATCAATTCGTTGAGGAACAGCAAAATAAATGGGAAGCCGAGCGCCAGGCCGACCGCAGGCCAGATATTGAGAGATTTCGAAGTGAGGAAATCGTTCATGATGTTGTTATCGAGCTAACCCGTTGTTGATCCAGTGCCAATCACGCATTCACGCGCCACGCATCGATGGGTGGCTTGCCCGAAACCTCAATCCTAAATGGCCCCTCAAAGGAAACTTGGTCACCGAGCCGCTCTCGCACATTCGAAGTAACGCGAATCTGCGAATCGACGCTTCCTGCAGCAAGCTTCTTCGCGATGGTGACGGTATCCCCCCACAAGTCGTAAAGGAATTTACGGCGACCGACGACACCACCTACGACGGGCCCCGAGTTGATACCCACTAGAATATTGAGCTCTGCACGATACTCCCGATTGAACATCGAGACGATACGCGTGATCTCCTGCGCGAACTGAATAATACGCCGCACATGGTCTGGTCGATTGACGGAGAGGCCGCAGACCGCGAGATACGCGCCACCGATGGTCTTCACTTTCTCAATCCCGTGTTTCTCGGCTGCTTCGTCAAATGCCGCGATCAAATCACCGAGTACCGAGAGGGCCTTGGTCTCGCCGACACCGCCACTGAACTCTTCCAAACCTATCAGTTCCGCAAACAGCACAGACACATCGGAGAACTGGCGACTCGCACGTTCATCCCCCTCTTTCCGTTGCTCGACTGCCGATGCCGGCAGGATACTTAACAGCAACTCCTGGTTCTCGCGGACTTGATCTTCCAATTTGGAGGTTTGCGACTTGATACTGTCCGCCATCTCATTGAAGACCCGGCCTAACTCTCCAAACTCGTCTTTTGATTTGATGTTGACCCGAACACCTGTATCGCCAGCACCGAGCCGTTTAGCCCCTTCGGTCAACAATCGTAGAGGCCGGGTCAATAAACTAGAACAGGCGATCGCGAGCAGAGAAACTAGCAATGCCATCCCGCTGGCGACAATGATCACCTTGCGCCCAAACTCCCGAATCGGCGCATACGCTTCGTCGATATCCTTTTCTGCTAATACTGCCCAACGCAGCGAGTCCAATTCAATGGGCCCGTACGCACTCAATACCCTTTCGCCCCGAGCATCGACAACTTCTCGGATCCCGGATTTTCCACGAAGGGCCAATTCGACACTCTCCGTAGTGACTGGCAAAACTCCGATCGTGCTGCCTTGCCTCTCGATTTGGTCGCAGATGTTTGGGCTCAATCCATTTTCACGAAGCGCGTTCAGGAAGGCGTCCGAATCCTGATACATGAAGCGGCCTCGGCTCCGCATGGTCTTGTCGGGACCAACGGCATAGCACTCTCCGGTTTCCCCAAGCCCTTCCTGTACCCATTGAAAATTGCCGGTCAGCACCTGATTGAAACCATCCACGGGAAACTGCAGGACGAGTATGCCGACCATCTTGGGACCATCGAAAATGGGGCTCATCACAAAGGCCATGTATTTGCCCAAACTCGGACGATACGATTCGAAATCAGCGATCTTGAAACTATCGCGATCTTTCGCCAATCGCATCGCCCGCACCGCGGTGCCGAGCTTCGTATTCGAATATGGACCATCCTCTAAGTTCGTCGCAAACTCCGTCGTTTTTAGATAACTGTAAACCACATTGAGACTATTCGCGTCGATGAGCAGCAAATCCTCAAAGCCAAAGATTTGCACCGCGCGAGTGAACTTCTTATGGAGTTCACTGTGCAAACGGCGATACCCAGATTGGTCTTCGACCGCATCGTCGAGCAGTTGCTTCTTTTCGTAAGGGTGAGGGTTCGAAGCGATGTAATGGTGCTGGAGGTACTGAGCCACAGGAGACCCGGGAAAATAGTTTTCCAACACGGGCTTGCCATCGACTCTCTTTGCCAATTCCGGCAAAAAGTCTTCCTCATAAAAACGGGTCAACCGATCCGATTCAGCTTTGCTTACGGACTTGCTCTCGATCTCTCGAAATGCCTCCGTAAAGAGCTTGACGCCGTCGATAGCGATCCGGCTGTCCGACATCGAGATGACTTGATCGCGCAATGATTCCAAACGGGTCCGGAGTGTGGTGGATTTGGACACCTGCATTCCCTGCAATTGGTTCTCCACCGATTGCCGAATGGCCGATTCTCCGGAAACGTAACCAATCCAGCCCATCAGTGCGATGGAAGCGAGACTCACCGCCAGGAGGATCAAAATCATTTTCGACTGAATACTTAGTCGGCTCAGACCCATCATGCAGCAGTACCTTGAAACACCCTATCGCCACCAAAACTACGTTAAAAACCATTTACCTGGCTCATCAACTGCGGACGTGTCCTCGGGACTACCCCACCGCAATCTGCCAATGATAACCTGCCCAGTCGGAAAAGTCGGATTTTTTGCCGTGAGCTGCCCAGGATTCACGCTGCCCCGTTCCGGACCATCCGTTTGGAACGAATTGCGCAATAAGAAGTGGAACATTCGTATCTCGCACGGAGGAATAGCAATCCCCCGCTCCTCTCGAGTTTTGCTGCTAACTGAATAAAAAAACGTTTATGTGGTACCGCTTACGCCCTTCCTATGAAAAACGTGAGCTAGGGTTCCTTTTGCAATCAAATTCAATGACTTTACTGCGAGAGATACCGATTCATGAAGTTCAAAACCAGCTTGCTTTGCATGGCTTTTGCCGTTCTTGTAGCCTTTCCAATGAGCATTTTTGCCCAAGGACCAGGGGGTGGCGGCGGAGGCCCAGGAGGAGGCGGAGCGGGTGGTAATCGAGGAGGTGGACCCAGTGGAGGTGGACCCAGCGGCGGACTAGGGGGCGGTAGTGGTTCACGGTCCGTGTTCGGACCTCGCTCAGGAGGAGGCGGACTCAGCGGTGGAGGCAATGGCGCCTCTGGAGCGTCCAAGCAACATGCCCCACCAGGTAAAGCTGCGGGAGGACCAGGCGGCCCAGGAGGCGCCGCTGGCAAAGGTGGCCCTGGTGGCAAAGGAGCACCTGGCGCGAAAGGTGGTCCGAATGTCTCCGGAGGCAGCCCACCGAACGCAGGACGACCTGGTGCACCAGGTCCTGACAGCATGAAGGGCAACAACAGCCGCGCTCAGTCAGGACCCAAGAACGGTCCTAACAACGCATCCGGTTCTGAACGCCCTCCATTGCGAGAGAACCAACAAGCCAACACCAACCAGCGATCCAATAATTCGAACCGAGTGAATCCAAGACCGGGTGACGGCCTACGAGTTCAAGCAGGCGCGAATGCACTTGGAGCAGCACTAGGAACAGCACTTGGGGCAGCATCTGGGGCATCATCTGGCCGTGGCTCGGCGGGTCCTGGCGCATTTGGATTCAATCAAGGCGGCCCTGGCCAGCCCGGTCCCAATGGCCCCAATCCATCTGGTCCCAACGGCAACAACGGGCAAAAACTGATCCACCAAAATGCTTCCGATGCTCCAGGAAACTCTGGAAACCCTGGAAACTTCAAGCAGCAGATCCAAAGCGATCGCAGGGAGATTGGTCAGGATCGTCAAGAGTTACAGTCGGATCGCAAGTCGATCGCTGAGGATCGCAAAGCATTGGCAAAAAGTCTTGAGTCGGGCAACCTAGAACAAGCGAAAGCAGATCTGGCAAAGCTGCGAGCGGACCAACAAGAGTTCCAATCGGATCGAAAAGAACTTCGCAACGATGAAAAGGAATTTCAGCAAGACAAACAAGAGCTTCAGCGAAACGCTCCACCTCGGAATCCGCCACCCAAGGAAGCTGTTCGAAATCGTTACCTAAACGGACCGCCTTCCTCTCCCCCAAATCGTCCCCAAGGACCTTCGGGTAACGGGCCACGCGAAGGTAACGGGCCACGACAAGGTAACGGGCAACCGACAGGAGGCGGCACTAAAACGCCGGCAGCCTCAAACTAACCACACACACTGAATCTCCCTAGAACCGCAGCACTTCCTGCGGATCTCA
>CAIYZV010000311.1 GCA_903930765.1 uncultured Pirellula sp. | reverse complement strand
CACGGATCCAACTCTCAGGCACACGCTGCTCGCGACAGTATGCAACGGACCATATTTCGTCCCCATCGCATAAGGAAAGGAGAGCCAACGCATGCGAGCGACTGATCATGGTGCGATATAATGGACCAAAGGAATGTGCCAACAAGGTGTTGGGGGTGTTGCAGGTCGGCATTGTCTCATAAGCTTTACGCTGTTGAAACCCTATCGAATCTCCTAACTTGTTCACACAAACGAGTGACTCCCCATGTTTGGGCTAGACGTCGGATTGAGCTTGTTGCTGTTTCTCTGCATTTTTTGCGTCTGTGTTTTCGAGTTCATCAATGGATTTCATGACACTGCAAACGCGGTTGCAACAGTCATCTACACCAACACCCTCAAGCCGCAGGTTGCGGTAATCTTTTCTGGAATCCTCAACGGTTTAGGAGTACTACTCGGTGGGACCGCGGTGGCAGTTGGCATCGTGAGCATGTTGCCGGTAGAGACGCTCGTGGATCAGAAAACCGCGCATAGCTTGAGCATGGTCGGAGCGATCCTGCTGACAGCTATCTTCTGGAACCTGGGAACATGGCTCTTTGGGATCCCATGCTCGAGCACCCACACCTTGGTCGGTTCCATATTGGGGTGCGGTGTCGCCTACAGTTTGCTCCCCGGAACCGGTGATGCTGCTGTCAATTGGAGCAAAGCCTCCGAGGTCGCGGGCTCACTGTTGATCTCGCCCCTGTTCGGGTTCTTGCTCGCGATTCTCCTCATGTCGATCCTTCGATGGACCGTTTCGAATAAGCGGCAAATCTTTTCGCCTCCCGATGGCGACCAAAAGCCGCCATTCTGGATTCGGTTAATTTTAGTCTTCACCTGCGGACTGGTTTCCTATTCGCACGGTTCGAACGACGGGCAAAAAGGGATCGGCTTGATGATGCTCGTTCTCATCGGAATCGTTCCTTCCTATTTCGCGATCTCCGACCAATACTCCAACGAACAACTGGTAACTCAGCTTCAAGAAACCGTCGATGCCTATGACGCGATCGCAGCATCGGAGGCAGGCCAGAGTAAGACGATGGTTGGGGTGGCCGTTGAGAAGTTGAAACCGGAGATGCAAGAAATCCGCGACCTCGTGGCGTCCAACGGATCCAGCGCGGAGACGCTGGAGCGATTTGAAGTACGACGACACGTCCTGGTGTTGAAGGATGCGATCAAGAAACTTCAAAGCAAGGACCCGGAGGGTACCACGGAGTTAGCACCGTTGATTGCGACCCTCAACAAGTTCAAGGGGGCGACGGAGTACGCACCGGTTTGGGTCATTCTTCTGATCGCGTTATCTCTCGGAATCGGGACCATGATCGGTTGGAAGAGGATCGTTGTTACCATCGGAGAAAAGATCGGCAAAACGCACTTAACGTACGCTCAAGGAGCGTCGGCGGAGTTGGTAGCGGCGAGCACGATTGCGGCCTCGACCTACCTCGGGCTCCCAGTCAGCACCACCCAAGTCCTCTCCTCAGGAATCGCAGGTGCGATGTTTGCTTCCGGAGGTTCCGCAAACCTTCAGCGCGGGACCATCTACAAAATATTATTGGCATGGATCCTGACCTTTCCCGTTTGCTTGACCATGTCCGGTACCCTGTTTCTACTCTTCCGGTACCTTTTCCCTTAACCGCCTCTGGGGTAAAACGAAGCTATCGAAATGCAGTAATCTACGACAGGCAAGCCATGATTCCTCCAAAGCAAACGTCCCACCATTCGAACTTCCAGTACCTGTCGCGTATCGACAATCTGATGGATCCCACGGGGAATGTTTTTTTAAACATGGACCAAGAGGAAGCGGAGCGGCGGGTGCTCACCGGTCGAGCGGACGCCGTGGGTGAAATCGACGGGCAATTTGCGATCTGCGTATCCGAGGGCAAGACGGTGCGTATGGCCCGATCCATTGGTCGACCGATGCGGTATTTTTTGGCCAAGAAAGCCGATGGGCCGTGTTTGATCGTCGCAGAGCAAATCCAGGACATTCGCAACAAACTCACCGAGATGGGACTGGATGATCAATTCCACCCGTCCTACACACGCATGGTTCCGGCTCACTATGTGGTGGAGCTCGAATTGATCGGCTGCCCAGATCCCAACCCGCAATACACACGCTACTTCACACCGCAACGCAATCGGCTCCCGTCAGATTTGGATGCGATCGGATCGGCGTATATCGGTCAGTTGGCAATCGAATGCGATCGCTGGCTTAGCACGATCGACAATCATTCTCCAGTCGGCGTTCTCTTTTCGGGAGGCATCGACAGTGGGGCTGTGCTGATCGTGCTGAATCACCTTCTCCTCAAACGTGGAATCGCACCCACCCGATTGAAAGCATTTACCCTCGGAGTGGACGGTCGTTCCCAAGACGCAGCCCAAGCCCACGAGTTTGTGTCCCGATGCGGATTGACAATGCTGCTCGAGGTTATCGATGTTCCTGAATCATCCTTGGACTGGCGGAAAGCCGTGCGATGGATCGAGGACTACAAGCCCCTCGATGTCCAAAGCGCAACCATGGCGTTGGCCTTGTGCCAAGGCATCCGTGATCGTTATCCGGACTGGAAATATCTAATCGACGGTGATGGAGGTGATGAAAATCTGAAAGATTATCCCATAGAGGAAAACCCTGAACTCACCATTCGAAGCGTTCTCAACAACTTGATGCTGTATCAAGAAGGTTGGGGGGTCCATGCCATTAAGCACTCGCTGGTGTATAGCGGCGGGCAAAGTCGAGGGCATGTTCGATCGTGGGCACCTGCGGCGAAACTCGGCTTTTCCGGTTTCAGTCCATTTGCCTTGCCTAGCGTTATCAACGTTGCCGAAGGAATCCCGTTCATCGATTTGACCGATTGGGACCACGAACGACTGTACCAACTCAAAGGGGAAATCGTGAGCCGCGGTGTACGAGCGATCACGGGCATAGACATGCCCACCTATCCCAAGAGAAGGTTTCAACATGGCACCGTCCCGAGCGAAACGTTCACGTCCCTCTTTCCCAAGAGCGAAATGGAGTACCGCCGCGCACTCACCGCTCATTTTGCCTAGCCGACCAAAGGCACAATATCCTCAGCAGCACCACGGCGAACCTATGAATTTGGCGGCGACTCCGACCGCCTCGAACCGGCCAATCGCTCGGAAAGCACCTTCAGAAATCCTTGCTGAAATAGGTGCGAAATGGGTGCAGATGTGTATAGTGAACGTGTGGGGTTGCCATCCAGTAGGCTGAAACAACCCACTGCACCATTCGAGAATCGTCTAATCCCTGTTCAGCGGTCCGTTCCACGACCATCGTTTGAAAGAAAACAATCGGAAAGGGTTCCTATCTATGCTTCGTCGATCGCTATTTATGCTTGGTCTTAGTGTCGCCCTACCCTTCGCGGGCCTCGGTATGCTCCCACAAAATACTTTGGCCGGCGATACATACACGTCTGCTGAAGCTGCTGGGTTACTCTACACCCTTCAAGGCGAATACTTGGGGGTTATCGATTCCTGGAATGGAACGTGGGGAGCCCAAGTAATCGCTGTCGGCCCGAAAGAACTCGAGGTGCATTTGCTCCAAGGTGGGTTGCCCGGGGATGGCTTCAAAGGTCGTGAGGCTACCAAACAATGCCGCGCCCAAGTCGACGACAAGCAGTCCGCCGGTAAGGGGGATGGATTCAAGGTAACGATCGATGGCGGATCTCTCGTCGTCAGCGATAGCGAGGGGAAAAAATTAGGCGAGCTCTCCAAGATCAAACGGGAAAGCAAAACACTCGGCATGGAACCCCCGAAGGGAGCCACCATTCTGTTTAACGGTTCCAATGCAGATGGATTCCAAGGTGGAAAGCTCATCGAAGAGAAACTCCTCGGAGTTGGATGCACCAGCCGCGAAACCTTCCAAGACCACAAGCTCCACATCGAGTTTCGCACCCCATTCCAACCTTCGGATTCCGGCCAAGGCCGAGGGAACAGCGGGGTCTACATCCAAGGCCGCTACGAACTTCAAGTTCTCGACTCGTTTGGATTGCGCGGTGAAAACAACGAATGCGGCGGGATCTATCAAATCGCTCAGCCTCGACTGAATATGTGCTACCCGCCTCTCTCATGGCAAACCTACGATATCGATTTCACCGCCCCTAAATTCGGCGACGATGGCAAGAAAACAAGCAATGCTCGCGTTACTATCCGGCACAACGGTGTTCTGATTCACGACGATCTCGAATTTCCGCGGGAAACCCCAGGCGGTACCTCCGGCGAAATCAAAGAGGGGGGACCGCTATACCTGCAAGATCACGGAAACCCCGTCGCGTTCCGAAATATTTGGATCGTAGCGGACAAACCCGAAGCAAAGCCGCCAACCGTCGAGAAAAAGGATCGAGGTAAGATCAATATCGGGGATGTGGTCAAATAGCTAGCACACCGCATTGCCGACTTCAGACTATCTTCGCCTCAGACTACCGACTTTCACTATTGCCCCCAAACAAGCCCATCGAGTAACACTCAATGGGCTTTTTTATTGGAAGGCCCATGAAGTAACGGAGTTGGTCCTCGTGTTCGCGGTGGTGCTTGCGATTGCGCATACGGACAAAGCCGCAAATACATCGATTCAAAAATACTATCGATACAACGGATGGTGATAGGTGTTTCGCATGAATCAAAACGTTCGTCTTCGAAAATCGAAAAATGCCCTGCTAGCAACCCGCCTGCATCACGTTGTACGCTCGCTTTTGGCAGTGATCGCCTTTGGTTGTGTCCTGTTTTCCACGGGAGCAACGGAAGCTCAGCCTCCGGCCACGTTACCGAATCCCCCCAGCGGATCTTTGAATGCATTGCCTTCGTCTGGTCCAACGAGCGCTGCCTCCTCAGCAGATCTTCTAACTTCAGGGAACGCCAGTGGTTCGACCGGCTCGCTAGGTACTTCGCCAGGCAATGTACCGCCCGTTCCATCGATCGAGACCCTTCGCCAAAGCGATAATTCCGGAGCGGCAGCATCGGCGTCCGGGGTAAAAACTCCAGGCAAATTGGATTTACCCACCGGTAGTGGTCAGTACTGGGTCGAGTACGACATACGGCCGTACTGCCAGGCGCTCAAGGGAGTCGACCGGCCACAGCAGGCGGTGATCGATTGGATCGTGCGCGAAACAGGGAGCGATGTTTGGTTTAACGAACCCATGGGCATCCTCACCGCCGATCGATCGACACTGCGGGTGTACCACAACGCAGGAATGCAGAAAGTTGTCGCCCAAGTCTACGAACGGTTTGTGAACGGCAACAACACGCCACAGGTATTCGGAATCAAGCTCGTTGCGATCGGGAACCCTAATTGGCGATCCAAGGCCCTCCCGTTGATGCGGTCCGCCCCATCGCGAACGCCAGGCGTCCAAGCGTGGTTGATGTCGAAGGAAAATGCAGCGATCTTCATGGCACAACTGCGGCAACGGCAAGACGCCCGCGAAATCCAATCGGCTGATGTGAACATGGTGCATGGGCAATCGCAAAATCTCGAACAGCTACGCTCGAGGAATTTCCTGAAAGAGTATCTTCCAAACACCACTTCGCCATATCCACCCGTCACGCCCAGTTACGGTGAGATCCAAGAGGGATATCGCATGGTGTTTAGCCCGTTACTGAGTCTCGATGGAAAAACCCTCGATGTGATGTTCAAATGCGATATTGATCAAGTCGAAAAGCTTAACACGGTACCGATCGATTCACCGACACCTGGAGTGAATATGCAAGTCGAAGTGCCGCAGCTCGTGTCATGGCGACTCCATGAACGGTTCCGCTGGCCGACAGATCAGGTCCTTGTTCTTTCATGCGGAGTTGTTGCAGCACCAACGGGAAATGTCCAAAACACGTTGCTAACAGGCGGAGCCCCAAATATCCTGGGCCTTAACAGAATCATTCCAAACATTTCGAGCCAGCGCAACGACGCTCTCTTGATCTTGGAATACAAAGGTTCTGGTTCCGCGTCGGTATCGCAACCGGTGACGCCCACCGGAGCTCAAGGTGGAGCAGCATCCGTTCCAAATCTCGGCAACGCCTCGGGAGTATCCCGCGGACGTTACTGATTGTCGATTGCAACCCAGGACATCATCGGACATGGGCCCAAAGGTTTGGTTCTTGATAGCCATCGCCCTTTTGGTTCCTTGGCATATTGGCTGGATAGTCACGAATCCACAGTACACGCGTCCCCCACTACCCATCGGCGACGGTCCGGATTACGAAACGATCGCGTACAGTCTTCACCGCGGCGAAGGGTTTCAGTTTGCATGGCAAGATCCACAATGGCAAGAGCCATACTTGCGCGACCCTGACGTATCGCAGTACACCCAACTAGCGAGAAGCGACTGGCCAGGTCCCACGGCGTCGCGTCCCCCCCTTTATCCAGCTTTGATTTCGCTGGTCTATTGCTTGATACCGAGGGGACCATCCGCATTCGCAACGATTCGCTTGCTATCGGCTATGTTCACAGCGTTGGCAGGTGCGTTTTCGGTAGCCATCGCTGTATCCATCACAGCGCGTATCACTCCTAAGAAATCGCTTTCAAGCATTGCGGCTGTACTAACGATCTTCTTGGCATTGATGGATCGTACGATTCGAACCTACAGTATCGACTTTCTCACGGAACCACTTGCCCTCTGCTTGACGACGCTCCTGGTCGCAACTGGGCTCGCATTGATCGATGCCGATTCAAAAACGCGGATTTGGCGACACATCTTGCTGTTGTCCTTATTGACCGCCTTGCTCGTTCTGACGCGTTCGCTCGTCATATTCTGGGTACCAGGCTTGGTCGCAATGGTATGGTTCAGCGCTCGACCACGGCATTGGAAACGAGGTTTGTTTTTTCTCTTGGGCTTTCTGGTGCTCGTCGCTCCATGGTGGGTTCGCAATAGCGCTGTCTTGGATCGGTGGATGCCGTTAGGTGGCCAAGGAGCTGCGAGTTTGCGCGGTGGGTACAGCGATGAAGCATTAGCCGACCACGGCAACTGGCATAGCGATGCCGAAGATCGGATTCAGAAGGCGTTATCGGAGGATCCAAATTCAAAGGGGTGGAGCGCCGCACAACGGGAAGTAGCCCTAGCCGATCGCGCAAGCCGAGAAACCCGCGACTGGATTCAAAACCATCTAGCGGAAATGCCGCGGTTGCTCGCGATGCGGATAGCCACCCATTGGGGCCCCTATTTCGGGCCAAGCCTCCTTTGGCGGATCGGCATCCTCGCCGGGTTCATAACATTGCTGTTGCATCGTCGCCGGGAATCGATATGGCTCATCGGTATTCCGCTCGTGAATACTCTTACTATCCTGTGCCTCTATGAAGCGGGCGGCCGGTTTCTGGTACCACTTTACGGAGTTCTTTATGCAGTGGCGGCGATTGGGGTCAGCAGCGGCATCGGAGCGGTTGCCGCCCGATTGCGATCGTTGTACCGAAAGTAACGATTGCACAATCTCCGCGGCTTGTATGTTTCTTCAGGGAATTGAAAAACCGACCGCGTGTTCGTGGCCAGGACCTACCCTTGGGTGTCTTTGATTGCTCCGTTGTGTGCTCCCGCGACCCCGTGCTCCAGGCTACCGTATGGTAAACGTTTCGTTACTCAAATCCCTGCCAGAACTCGATTCCTTACGCATGCATTGGGACCGATTGGCGACCGGGCATTGGATGCGTTCTTGGGATTGGCAATCGCAGTGGATCGAAACCTATCAAGGGAAAGGTAAGGTGCGTGTTCTCGTCGCCGAGGAGGGAGGCCATGTTATTGGCATTCTCCCCTTTTTCGAGCGGTATCGGCCATGGACAGGGCGGACCCTCGAGATGGTGGGAAGCGACAAAATCTGCTCCGATGACCTCGGGATCCTTTGCAACGACCAGCATAGTGTGCGCGTGGCGGGCGCCTTTGCGGACTATCTTCTCGGTTCCAACGACTTGCGTTGGGACTATATGGATCTCGACGGAATTCGCGCCAACGACCTGGCGATGAATGCTTTTGCGGAGGCACTACAGAACCGTCAACCCATCGAGATCGACCGGCGTACCGAGTCGAGTTGCTGGATACTCAAATTGCAACCGGGACCTGATGGAGACCACATCTGGTTGAGCCGTATGCGAAAAACCATCAAACTGGCAAAACAGGAACACGAGGCGGGAGTGCTCGGATTTCGAACCGCAACTACCCCGGAACAAGCAGCCCATGACTTAAGAATCATTGAAGAGATGCATCAAGCACGTTGGAAAAACGTTGGTGTATCCGGCTGTTTTGCTAACGATCAATTTAAAAGATTCATTTCGTCTTATGTTTCGAAACGATGGACCAAAGAAACCGAGATTCCCGCGACAGCACCTTCGGTCATGGTATCCACTTTGACGTGGGAGGGGAGCGAAGCTGCCGGGGCACTGAGCTTTATCAATGGAAACACCCTCTCGATCTACTTGACCGCCATGAATCCACAGCATGCAGAAATCAAGCCGGGGTGGAAGCTGCAAGCGTTTTTGATCAATCAAGCCGCAAGAAACGGATTGAAATACGTCGACTATATGCGTGGCGACGAGGAGTACAAACAGCGATTGCGTTGCGAACCGACTCCGCAGCAGCGATGGCTGATACCTTCACCCCGCATCGTAGGACGGGTAAGAAAAGCAGTTTACGAGACTGCGAAGCAACTTCGCAACCGACTGCGAGCACAACCTGCACCCGTCGAAAGCGAATCGCCAGCACGGGCCAACTAGTTAGTGTCGAGAGGGTGGTCTTAGCGGGTCGGAACACGTGTCGATTTCGAGGCTGACTCCAACTGTCCGAATTTTGGACCTGAGATTCGGCGGTGCGACTGATGGGTGACTTCGAGTTCGCTCGAGGTATCGCGAATTTGACTGAGTCCCTGCACCCCTTCGCGTTTCATCATTTGCAAACCGTGTGCTACGCTGCGAGCGACCGGCCACTGCTCTTCCAATCGTCTCCCCCAATCCTGCAGCCTCTGAAGGAGTCTTTGATCGATGCGGCGAACTCGTGTTGCCGCTCGAGCGATTACGAGCTGGTCATCGCGTCGCAATTGCCACAGTTGCATCACTTCCTCAAAGTCCACCTGATCATAGGATTGATGCAGGAAAATGAATTCGCCCCGTGCCTTGTGCAGGACCGATTCGGCGGCTTGGGAGGGCCCCAGTGACCGCGGATGCCGGACCACATCAACCTGGGGATAGGTTCGCCGCAAATCATCCAAAATCTCTGGTGTCGCATCCCCTGAATGGTCATCCACCATCAGGATCTGCACATCGTCGCTAAGCTCGCACAGGAGTTCTAACAATTCTTCCGTTCTCGATTGAATAGAAGACTGACGGTCTCGAACTGGAAGAACGATACTCAGCGATTCACGCATGGATGGACTCGTCGTTACGAAGTGGAGACGATCGAGACAATCATCCCCAAGATGCGATGGAGGGACACCCCGAGGTCATCGGCAGGTTCTTTTGCGGGATTGAGCAGATGGTGAACGATTTCGAATGCACGTACCGTTCGGATCGTAGCGGTTTTTCCGGCGCGCTATTTCATAACTCCTTCAGCCAGGTTTTTGCAATCAACCTCACTGCAACCTAATCTCCAGTACGTGGCAATACCATATCCGGATGGACGCCACGCTTCAAATCCGATTCCTAAACAACCGATTTAGTACCCTTGAGCTGGTTATGGCTACCCCAACGATCCGTTACACCAAGTCCGCGATGCCGTTCATTGTGCATGCAATGGATTCGGTAACCGCTATTGCCTCGTTGCCGGTCCTGCAATGGCTTTCCGGCCAAAAGGTCAATGAGTCATCGCTAACCATCGGACTGATCGCCTGCGTCGGACTGTTCTTGTGCGGTGAGTTTTTCGGAATCTATCGACCCAGTAGAGGCCGATCGGCGGATATCGAAGTCGGCCTTATCGCAGCATCCTGGATCTCAACATTTCTTTTCCTGCTCGTGCTCGGGATGCTCACCAGAACCACGGAGACCTTCCCCCGATCGACTATTCTTTGGTGGTTTGCCGGCGGCGGATTGGTATTAACATGCACCCATATGATGGTTCGTGGGCTCCTCGAGTCCTTATCGAAATTCGGAGTTGGCACACGAAAGACCGCGATCGTGGGACTCAACAAGTTAGGTTTACAAATCGCATCCAATGCCGCGATATCCAAGGATTGCGGAATGACCGTTGTAGGCTTCTTTGATGATCGCGTGGTCGCTCGCAATGTGGACGTATCGAACATGTCGCCACCGTTCATGGGGCAAACATCGGATCTCCTTTCCGCCATCGGGAAAGGAGAGATCGATACCGTTTTAGTAACACTACCCATGCGTGCCGAAAAACGGATCCAATCGCTTCTCGACCAACTGGCCAACTCCACCGTGTCCGTCTACATCGTCCCGGACTTTTTCGTTTTTGAATTGCTCCACTCGCGATGGATGCACGTCGGAGGTCTCCCGGTGGTGAGTGTCTTCGAGTCGCCTATCTACGGAGTGGACGGGTGGCTCAAGCGCGGCTTGGATCTCGCTCTCAGCATTCTCGGGTTGATGATGGTTTCGCCGATCATGATCGCATGTGCATTGCTGGTAAAACTAACATCTCCTGGCCCAGTCTTTTTCCTGCAAAAGCGTTATGGACTCGACGGCAAGGAAATCCTCGTCTGGAAGTTTCGCTCCATGCGAACTTGCGATAACGGTCCTGTTGTCAAACAGGCGACGAAAGGGGATCCGCGAGTGACCGCTATCGGGCGCATTCTCCGCCGGACCTCGCTCGACGAGCTACCTCAGTTATTCAATGTGATCGGTGGATCCATGTCGTTGGTGGGGCCACGTCCACACGCATCGGCTCACAATGAGCAATATCGCTCACTCATCCGAGGTTACATGATGCGTCATAAAGTCAAACCGGGAATCACGGGGCTCGCACAAGTCCTCGGAAGCCGCGGGGAAACCGACACCTTGGAAAAAATGGAGGCAAGAATCCAGCTTGACCATCGTTACATCCGAGAATGGTCCCTCTGGATGGATCTGAAAATTATCCTTAAGACATTCTACGTGGTTCTGAAACACGAGGCGTACTGACCGTACACCGCTCACCGACTACACCCCACCGATGGACCCTAAACCTGCCTCTGCGACGTTCGCCAATGAGACGGGATTTACAGGTGTCCCACTGGCGAACGCACAACGGCCCCGCCACCAAGCACTCCATCGCTCTCCAATAATACCGTTGAATTAGGTATTTTTGCGTGATCGAGCCTCCTCCACTCGCACCAGTCCAAGTCGCGCGCAGAGGATTCTTGTTTTTTTAACCCGCCCCCCACGCCGGAATCGACGAAACTGGCTAAAATTTCGGCACGTGTCATGCTGTAAAAGATTCGTGCACGCTCCGCAACGTTTAAGCCGCGCGGTTTCCTCAAAATCAGTTCTTGGTAGGGATGGTAAAGCAATGCGTTGGGAAGGTCGTGAAGAGTCGCAAAATGTCGAAGATCGACGAGGGTCCGCCATGCCCGTCGCTGGATTAGCAGGCGGCGGTGTGGTGTTCCTTATTCTCTCGATTGTCATCTCGATGCTGCTGGGTGCGAACCCACGGCAACTGCTCGAACAAGCTGGTCAGCAGATGCCGTCGAAGCAAGCGCAGGGTCCATTGACCCCAGAAAACGATAAAGATGCGAACCTGAAAAAGTTCGTGTCAGTCGTGCTCAAGGACAATGAAGATGTCTGGAACAAACTGTTCCGAGAACAACTCGGGGCTCGGTACGAAGAGCCCAAACTCGTCGTGTTCACCGGCGCTGTACGAACGGCCTGCGGGGATGCTTCCGCCGCAGTGGGTCCGTTCTACTGCCCAGGGGACAAGAACGTCTATCTCGACTTTGACTTCTTCCGAGTCATGGAACGTGACCTCAAGGCAAAAGGTGAATTTGCTATGGCCTATGTGATCGCTCACGAAGTAGGCCACCACGTTCAGAATCTGCTCGGCCTTTCCGCCAAAGTCCAACGCATGCAGAGTCAGTCGAGCAAAGTCGAAGCCAACGCATTGAGCGTGCGGCTAGAACTTCAAGCAGACTATCTCGCTGGTGTTTGGGCACACCACGCCCAAGCAACCAAGCAGATTCTTGAAAAAGGGGATATCGGCGATGCGATGAAAACCGCCAAAGCGATCGGGGATGACGTTCTCCAAAAAAAGGCGACAGGGCGAATCCGCGAAGAAGCCTTCACCCACGGTAGCGCTGAACAGCGGGCGTATTGGTTCACCGAAGGGCTCAAATCGGGCGATCTCGAAGGAATGATGAAACTCTTCGAACTTCCACCCGATCAGCTCGATCCGAAAAATAGGTGATGTCGGATTGGATGGCGGAGATGACAACGCCGATTCAACTGCAGACGCGCACGGGGAAGGCTTACACCTTCCCCTTTTTTTGGGATCTTGAATCATCGACCCATTTGAAGGAATACGGATTTCCGATCGACCACAGCGCCAGCTGACTCGCAAACCCCGGTCGCCTTACGAATCGCTTTTGAAGCACGTACGTCAATGACGCCACGAATAACGCAATACCTTGGGAAGCGAGTTATGAAGCACGCATTTCCGGGGTGGGTTCCGCACTGCTCGCTGGTGGTAAACACATGATCTACACAAAGCAGTTTCTCAACTTCGTTTTTCTGCTCACTGCCATCACAGAAACGGCGATAGCCCAGCCGTCCGTTGCAGATCGATTTTCGGAATGGCCAGTCGACTTAGCAATCCAAGGAACTGTTCTCGTCACCGACTCACCCAACGGTTTGGTTGCATGGCTTCAGAAGCCCAAGACCATTCGACGTGGGATTGGTGGCCCAGAGCCTCAAAAATGGATTGTTTTCGGTACCAAGGGACCTGTCGATTCCGTAAAGCAAGCAGTAGAGCCCTTCGAACTAACCGTCGAGACGCGCCAAGGTTTCGAGGAACTGTCCGATTCACCATCCGATGTTTGGGTATGGTGCGATGAGCGGCACCCTTGGCAGATGCCCGAGGACGAACTCCAACGCGCGAATGGAATGCTTCGCCAGAAAGTTGATTCGGGTGGTACGGTTTGCTTGGTGGGTCCCATCGCAGCCATCGCTGGAAAATTCGTCGCTCTTGCAAGTCCAGGCAAACCGATTTCACCGAATGGCCTGAATCTGATTCCCGATGGACTTCTCCTAGTTCCAGGTGATGAAACTCATGGCACAGATCATGATCCTAGTCAGGGCGTTGATGCATTAGCCAGCACCCGTACCGCAGCTGTCATCGAAGATGGTCAAGCGATGATCTCGCCAGACTTAAAGTCCGTGATTGTGGAATTGAGCCGGGACACTGCGATGGTGCTGCGAGGGCGAAAACTGCTGGTTCATGGACCGGGATATGCGAGATTGCAACTTCCAGCGGGAGATCATCTACCCGCCCGATCCCATGCGATTCGAGACCGTTCCAGCGTCGAATCGGCTGGCCCGGAGTCATGGATGGCGGATTGGACACAATGGCGCCGCGAGGCCATCGACCGAACACTGGAGCAATTTCCTCCCCCGAACAGGATAACGCCGCGGATCGAAAATGGGACACTCGTGATCGTCGGGGGTGGTGGAATGCCGGATGGATTGATGGCCCGTTTCGTTGAGATCGCGGGTGGAAAGGAAGCCAAACTCGTCTACGTTCCCTGCTTGGAAGAAGACGATGCAACTCGCGAAGCGGGGATGCTGGACGTTTGGAGAGGGATGGGGGTTCAGCAATGCTCGATGCTCCACACCAAGAATCGCGTCCAAGCCAACGAAGACGATGCATTTCTAGAGCCACTCCAGTCGGCAACGGGAATTTGGTTTGGCGGTGGTAGGCAATGGAATTTGGCGGATTCCTACTATGGGACCAAAGCCCATCAGTTGATGCTGGAAGTTGTGAACCGGGGCGGCATTGTCGGTGGTTCCTCAGCGGGAGCCTCCATCCAAGGCAATTACTTGGCTCGCGCCACCCCCATCGAGAACTTTCGCATCATGGCACCTGGGTACGAACGGGGCGGACTCGGGTTTATCCGCGGCGTTGCCATCGACCAACATTTCTCCCAACGGGGCAGACAAAGGGACCTTCGGTTACTCGTCCAAACCTACCCCCAATTGCTCGGAATCGGTATCGATGAGGCGACCGCCATCATTGTCCGTAAATCGAACGCGGAAATTGTCGGCAAAGGGCGTGTCTTTTTCTACGCGTCGTCAGGATCGAATGCAGAACCCGATCTGAAGCTTGACGAACAAGCTGGAAACGCATCGCAGGTGTTTAACTTCGAAACCTGGAGTTTCGAACCATCCTGAGAAAACGGTCCCCCGACGAAACCAGCGACCGAAAATACATTGAAAGTTCAAGTCGATTGCAATTCGTTGCGTTCAACTACTGTATTATTTCGTCAAATGAAACCCGATTTCCGAACGCGAAAAGACACGGGAAATAAAAATGCATGGTCTCGTATTCACCTACGTCCAAAAATTTGTCCAAAAAGAATTCGGGAACGATGTCTGGAAATCTTTGACGTCGGAAGCAGGTGTCGATGGGAAATCCTATAGCCCCGCAAAATCGTACCCCGATGAAGACGCAATAGCGATCGTCGGTGCCGCCGCGAAATTGCTGGAACTGCCCGCACAAGAAGTCCTCACCACCATCGGTCGTGGGATTGCGCCTGATTTGATGAACCTCTACCGGAATCGCCTGCCCCAGAACTGGGGTACGATCGACTTGATTGAAAACGTCGAGGGAATCATCCACTCTGCCGTGAGAGTCGGCAACCCAGGCGCCCATCCACCCGTACTCGACTGCATCCGTGACGGTAAAGATAGGATACAGATCATTTACTCTTCGCACCGCCAAATGTGTGGTCTGCTGCGAGGTATCGTCGACGGAGTCGCGAGGTATTATCGCGAAGTAATCACCATCGAGAAGACTGCTTGCATGCTCGACGGAGCGCCTTACTGTGTGTTCGAAATTACAAGGATCGCATCCTACGACGATACGATTGGTACCGATGGGCCATTGTCTTCGGAAAACACGCACGTAATCGATTCTAGCGATCTACAAGAAAAGGTCGACGATATCCAAAAACTTGATTTTTCCGTTGGAGGTGGAGATAACGTACCGCTCGACACTTCAATCCAAGCGGACATCAACGCCATCAAGCTGCTCGCACACGTCAACGCCAGCAACCAGATTTCGATGATCAACCATTTTCGAGTCGTGCGGTTGCTCGGTGCAGGCGGCATGGGGATCGTTTATCAAGCGGAAGACACACGACTCGGGCGGACCGTTGCCATCAAATTACTACGCCCTTCGCTACTCAACATAGAGTCGGTTCGATTGCGATTTCTTCGCGAAGCCAAAGCGATGGTCGCGATCGTCTGTCCCCAGGTAGCAACGGTTCACGATATCGGAACCATTAACGATCTACCGTTTATGGTGATGGAGTGCCTTCAAGGTGTCTCGCTCGAACAGCGACTTAGTCATGGCGGCAGTATTCCATTCCCAGAGGCTCTCAGGATTGGGAAAGAAATTGCGTCTGGAGTTCAAGCCCTTCACAAAATGAATTATGTCCATCGTGATTTGAAACCTGGAAATGTTTGGCTCGAATCCCCGACAGACCGTGTAAAACTTTTGGATTTCGGTTTGGTGAGAGCAATCCCCAAAGCCGGAAGCAAGTCCAGTGGAATTACGCGAGTCGGTGGTGTCATCGGGACTCCGTCGTACATGGCCCCAGAACAAGTGCGCGGTGAGGTGGAGCTCGACGTGCGATGTGACATTTTCAGTCTGGGTTGTATCCTGTATTGGATGCTTTGCCGCCAACAGCCATTTTCAAAAACAGAAAACGGAGATGAATTTCCGACCCTCTCGGGAATACCCGAAGCCCCCTCTTCGATTGCGAGCGTTCCAGAATCGCTGTCAAATTTTGTGATGTCCATGTTGGA
This sequence comes from uncultured Pirellula sp., assembly GCA_903930765.1. Lineage (GTDB taxonomy): Bacteria > Planctomycetota > Planctomycetia > Pirellulales > Pirellulaceae > JBKCUI01. The sequence continues at coordinate 3,485 of CAIYZV010000311.1, read as the reverse complement.
GAAAGACAAAGCGAAACGACCAGAATCGATGAGCGAGGTAGCATCCCGACTCGAACAGTTCGAAACTTCGGCAGGGGTATAAACATTACCCCGATCGAACACTATCCGTTCGAATAGCCTCCCGCCAATCCTTACCGAACCTTACGAATCACTTGCCTCGCCACGTGTTTCACTTTATCGCGCGAACTCATCCAGAAGTGCCGTGCTGCTCCGTAATTTCAGCTTCACCCCATTGCCTTTCGTTTGCAATCGGAAGGGTCTAAGCTCGCACCATGGAACTATCTGTCCTACTTCAAAAGCTCTCGACGATCCCGGCGGTCGATATTCGATAGCCAGATCGGTCGGAACAATCCACCTGCACCCTGCCAATCCTCGACCCGAATAGCGATCGTAACAACCCCTCGCTCTGGCGCCCGATCCGCTAGCTTGAAGCTGCTGCGCTGTTCAAATGCCGTCTTGCGTGCTTCACGATCCCCCGAAGATCCAATCAGTTCGCCATCCGAAAACACTTCGATGTAATCGTCCGCTCCGTCCACCCAAAGGTACAAGGCTCCCTCACGCCAATCGTCCGGAATAGGGATATCCACGCGATACCAAGCCCAACCATCCAATCCACCATAGCCTTGAGCATCCCAGTGCTTACCAATGCGAATCTCCTTCCAATCCGCGGATTCGCTATTTGCGAGTTCGAGTCTATTCCATCCACGCTCGATCCCTTCACTCTTAGGATCGGGAAGAAAACTCCACTCCAGATCGATGAGACTGATCACCTTCTCCTCCAATTTGTCCCGAATGCTCCGTATCGACTCTGATTCCATTTTTGCAATATGCGATATTTTGCTCGTATCATCCGACTCGACCTCGCCTTGTTCGACCAACCAGCGCAAATCATCCGCCAACATGGTCATCCCCGCCGCATTCGCCGCGTCGCCATGCTCCAAGGCATCTACTAGAAGTAGCCCCTTGCCAACACGGCAAGCGAATACAAGACCATGTGTTTTAACCGATGCGATGTCATGGTTATCCCACAACATCACCATAGGAGTCATTTCACCCAACCAAGTTACATCGGGTACAACGCGCCCTGCCAAATCAAAATGCTGCAAATCTCTGACCATCGGATGGCGCTGATTCCAAGGAGATTCGGAGTTGACAATAGGGCCGCCTCGAAGGAACCAATGATCGGATAGAGGAAAGCTACCGCTCTGGCCATCCGGTAGCATCAGGACCCGCCCGCCTTGCTCAAGAAAATCAACAAGCTCTCGATCGAATCGACTTGCGACTTGGATGGCAATCCCCGCGCGATCATGCTCTGCAGAACGCTCTTCGGCGACGTTGATACCAAGCTCAGATTCCAAACCTAACTCAGAAACTACAAATTCAAGAGATTTTCGAACTGATGTCGAGCAATTCCCTTGAATGCTCAAAGTGATTTTTCCACGATCCTCATCGCTGAGCTTGCTCGGTTTGGGCAGCCGCCAGAAATCCCAATTGTTTTGGCAGAGTGTCGTATCTCCATCCATCAATCGAACTTCAAGATTCCAAGATTCAGAGGAGCTTCCCAGATCGCTCGCTGCCGCTGTACCTGAATCGTCAAAACGGGAAATCACATCAAACGGCTTTAACCTCCAACGAGCATCCTCAACTCGGCTATCCCCCGAGGCGGTTGGGTCCATTCGTTCGAATGCTGACCCATCCAGAGTTCGAATCCATTGAATAACTCGATCTCCGCAGGTCCATGTTTGCCGCAGCGACAAATCGAGTGGCGGCGACCCTTTCGGCGTACTAGCGAGACCTTCACCTTCCGTGCGCCGGACGGGCGCGCCAAAGCTCCCCTCGAGGAATATCTTTCCCTGAAACGGCGCATCCGCCCAGAAACTTCGCCGGTCACCGGGTGTCTTCACGACAAACAGCTGCTCACCATGCCAATTCCAAACATCGTTTCCCCATTTCGGCTTGCCCCGATAATCCAACAATCCCATTGCGGCGAACGGAAAATCCCTGATCACCGAAACGACGTAGCCACCGAATGGGATTTGGTTGCGGTAGGTTTCGATTTGGTACTTTCGCATCAACATCGCATACCGCTTTGAATCCGCCTCGAGACGCATCACCGCTTCAACGCCCATGTCTCGAGTTCGGGCCTCTGCCCATTCTTGGTTGGAGCGGTACGCGAGGGGCAACCAAAACGCCTGCTCGATATCGCCTCGCTTTACATTCTGCAATATCTCCGCCGGCGGACCTCCGATCGGAGAATCCAGCGACTTCGGGACAACCCAAGTATCCGCTGCGATGGCTTCACCGAGCACTAGGGGTTTCGCCCCGTGCTCGGCAATGTACTGCTTCAACCGATCAAGCGTTCCGGACCAATTGTGATTGTTGCCGTAAGGATGATCATCATAAAAATCATTCACTCGATTCCACTGAATCCAACTGCTATCGTCTTCAACGACGGAATTGGGGATTCGGTCATGGCATTGATCATAGAGAGAACGGATAACTTCCAGGTCGGCACTGGGTCCCGTCTCACACGTCAAACTGCGCAGAATCACGCTGGGGTGATTGCGATCATAATAAAAGAACTCATCAAATTCGCGAGACAACGTCGGCAGCTGATCCTTCGTCCATTTGGAATGCCATGTTGGATACTCCATCCAAACGAGCACACCCATTTCGTCAGCCATTTCCAAATACCCCTTGGGAGGAATCCACAGGCAGAACTTGATCAGATTGAAGCCATAATCCTTAACCAATTGCAGCTCGGACCGCCAATGATTGGGATCTAAACTCGGGGCTGTACTTGGCGGGGCATACCCCCAATTCAGAACCCCACGAACGGTCAAGGGCTTCCCGTTGAGAACGAGTTGATGACCATCGGCACGAACGCTTCGAAATGCAGCCTTGGTATGAAACCAATGCAGTTCCACAGAATCACTACCATCCACAACAACCGATTCAGCTGGTGCGCTTTCTCGAATGGATATCCGAAGGTCATACATCCCAGGGGATTGAGGATCCCAAACGATGGGATTTGGTACATGGATCGCACCCGACAACGCGCACACGCCTTCGTCGAGCAAGCGTGTCAGTTCTGCCGGTGTCAAACTGCGATCGTTCGTTGCCCAAACACGATTCGCAGGTTCGCTTGCGGCATCGCTACCTCGTTGATTACGACCCTGCATTGGTGCTGTGCTATGCTCAATTCTGAGGGCATACGTTTTTCTTGTGTCCAGAAATTCCCGAAGTGCGGTCAAGTCATAGCTGCGCAGAGGTACCTCGTAATTAAGCATGGATGATTCCGAGTCCCCCCATACATGCACGCGCTCAACATCGATGCCCACAGGATACCGAATCAATAGTTCCACAGGCTTCCAAAGCCCACCGAAATGGGGCGCAAACACTGGCAGAAACCCCTGGGAGTTATGCCCAAAGAGTTCGTCGACGTGGACCAACAACTCCACTGAATCGATCAAGGCATTCTCGGT
>CAIYZV010000310.1 GCA_903930765.1 uncultured Pirellula sp. | reverse complement strand
GCCTAATGGGAAACCTGATGGGCAGTCTGATGGGCAAAAGGTAGCCCAAACGACTCCTTGATCCTCGAGAACACAATGATGCAGGATCGGTTCCAACAGATCTCTAAAAATCGCCTCACTAAAAACCGCAACACATGCTATATGATTCCAAAGACAAGCTGATTGCGGCGAAGGCCGGCGACGAAGCGGCCAAGGGCGAATTGCTGAATCGATTCCGTCCGTATCTCAATGTCATCGCACATCGACTGCTCGACAGCCGCATTCAAGGTCGACTCGATCCTACCGACGTGGTCCAGATCACCTACCTGGAGGCCTCGCGCGACTTCGGCGACTTCAATGGCGAATCCGTCGAATCGCTGCTGGCTTGGTTGCGCAATATCCTCAAGAACAACGTCGCCACGGCGCATCAAGAACACCTTGCAACTCAGAAGCGATCCGCCAGGCGGGAGATCGATTTAGGGGCCAAAAGAAAAACGGATGATAGCGCACCGGGAATCGAGAACATTATCCCATCCGAGGCGTCATCCCCGAGCCAACGCATGATGAAGAGCGAAGCCGCGGCCGTGCTCGCGCTGTGCTTGGAAAAAATCCCCGACACGCAGCGCGAAGCGATCCGGATGAGGTACTTGGAAGGCATGTCCCTCAAAAACATCTCGGATCGGATGGGCAAATCAGAAATGGCCGTCGCAGGATTATTGAAGCGTGGGCTGCAGGGACTCCGAGAGGCGATGCAAGCGTTGCAATCAAGCCTCAGTTCGTTGATGTAGGCCAGACCAATCCCCCTACCCAACCCATCGCTTCGTCGCGGGTATGGGATTCCAGCGGAGTGATGTTTGGAGGCGATCGGTTGAAACTACAGATTCAACCCAAACAATTCGCCACCGCTCGATCCTGTACCACCTCGAAGTTGCCCCTGATATTTCTTTACGGCGACCTCTCGCTTGACTTCCTCGGGTTCGGGCGCGGCGGTGGGTTTCGAACCTTCCGGTTTGGCTTGCGTCGCTTTCAGCGACAACCCGATCCTTTGAGCATTGCGATCGACCGTCAGGATTTTGACTTCGACTTCTTGGCCTTCCTGGATCACTTGGGAAACGTTGTTGACCCGGCGGTGCGCGAGTTCCGAGATGTGGATCAGGCCTTCGATGCCCGTCGCGAGTTTGACAAAAGCACCGAAATTCGCGAGTCTCGAAACGGTGCCGCGGACCGTGGAGCCTGCTGGAAAGCGGGCTTCGGCATCGTTCCATGGATCGTCTTGAAGCGACCGATAGGAAAGAGAGATCTTTCCGGTCTTCGGATCGAATTTCTCAATTCGAACCTGCACCTTGTCCCCCTCCTTGATCACCTCGCTCGGGTGCTTAATCTTTTCCCAAGACAATTGACTAACGTGGATCAACCCATCGAGTCCACCGATGTCGACGAAGGCTCCAAAATCCATAACTTTGCGAACCACACCTTCGCAAAGCTCGCCGATTTCTAGGCTTGCCAACCGCTCGGCTCTCTTCTGCTGCTTCTCTCGCTCCAGGACGGCGCGATGGGACAAGACCAGATTCCCTCGGCGTGGATTCGACTCGGTGATGATGCACAAGAGTTTTTGGCCGATGTAGTCGGCAGCCGACTCAATGCGGAACTCTGACAATTGGCTGATGGGAATGAAGCCGCGAATATTGCCGACCTTGCATTCGACCCCGCCGGTGTTCGCGCTATCGATCTTGGCTTCTACGACGGCTCCTTCCTCGAGATCGCCCCAGTCGGATGCCGAGATGGCTTCACCGGGGATCGCCAATTCGTAGAGCCCTTCATCGGCGTTGAAGGAGCGAATCACGATGTCGACGGATTGCCCTTCGGTTGGCATATCGGTGAACTGCAGCAATGGGACCACTCCTTCGTTGGGACCACCGAGGCTGACGAAGACGTTCTGGTTGTGAATCTTGATCACACGAGCTTGGTAGCGGCCACCAGTTTCTAGGCCGACGCCAACCCGACCGGCTTTCTCGCCGATCATCAAGCTGTTCAAATCGGCGCCAGCAAGTGCTGCTTCGAGTTCGGAGTCCTCGCTGGAGTCGCGATTTCTCAGGTTAGGAACGGGAACCTTGGGAGCCACGGGGGCGGAGTCTTTGTTCGATCGGTATCGCGGTGCCAGTGCTTCGGCGTCGATCGTCTCTGGTGTTTCGGTAACGTCACCAGCGTCGACGGTCGCTCCTGCGACGGGTGCATCTCCTCGTGCGCCCTGAGGGCCGGTTGGGCGAGGGCCGGTTGGACTGGGACCTTTTGGTGAGCCACCTCCTCGTTTCTTGTCCCGTTGATTCCCCCGGGGAGGTTGTGATTGTTCCTGAGCCATTCGCATTCGACGCAGACTCTCCAGATTGATCGGTCCCCCAGCCGTTCGCGGTTCCGTGCTGGCGGCACCCGATTGCACAACGGAGCCTGCAGACGCAGCATCCACAGCGGAGTCTGAGGAAGGATTCTCCGCTGGGGCATCGCCTGTGTCGGGAACAGTCGGCGGAAGTCCTTGAGTGTTTCCGGAATCGAGAGGATCAACCATGAGCGATAACCAAGTGAGAGCTATGTGTAAAATTGACGGAGAAAACGAATGAGTAGTGTAACAATGACCAATGAAGATGCCAGCCGTTTCCGACGACCCGCATTCACGCCAAAACAGAAGCTTCGGACCTCATCGCCCAATAAAAATGTAGCTATTCGCCAGCAATCACCGCCTTGTCTTCCCTCTAAATAGGCCCTTTTCAATCTGCAACATGGGCTAGGCACTCGTCTGTAGGAAATGTGCCGGTTGTCCGACCGGGCTGGCTGACCGGGTGGTCCAACCTGGGCTTTTTGTCGCGAATGGGATGCCCCCGGTTACAGGAAGGCACCGCTCGGATATCCTTTCGAGTGGGGTGGGTTCCCGGAATCCTAGGTTCTGGAACCAGTCGTTAAACCGGCCCTGATTAACTCCGATAAGCCAATGCCGGCTAAACCGCCATCCATTAACGCGATACATTTCCGCGATCCCTTTCCGTGGACCAGACACCTATCCAAAGAAACCTTGATGCAGATCCCCTTCCTATCCTTCCCCCTCGCCCTGAACTTGTTTGGGCAAAGTGTCGAATCCGCCGACTTAATCGTGGTCGGACTGTTGATACTTCTGGAAGGATTGCTTTCGATCGACAACGCGCTCGTGTTGGGGATGTTGGCGAAGCGATTGCCCAAGCACATGCGTTCGCGTGCGCTGTCGTACGGGCTGATCGGTGCCTTCGTATTTCGCGTGATCGCGATTTTGACCTCGGCATACTTGCTCCAATGGACCTTCGTCAAATTCATAGGCGGAGCGTATCTGGTTTACATCGCCGTGAAGCACCTGTTTCTCGATGAAGCGGACGGCAATGACGAAAAAGTCGTGCTCGACGAAGAAGGTCAACCCGCGCTCGTCGATGCGACCACGGGTGAGAAGCTCGATATCGATCGGGAAAATATCGAGATCGAACAACGGGTTCCGATCGCTGCTGCATTGGTGACTGAGGAACCCGATCAATCCAACGCGACACCTCTGATGCCGAGCGAATCGGCGGTTTGCGATGTACCAGCACGCAACCAAGCCCTCTTCTGGCGAACGGTACTGGTCATCGAGTTGACCGATATTGCATTCGCTGTCGATTCGATCCTCGCAGCGATGGCTCTCGCCGGCTCCAGGCAAGATAAACTGTGGGTTGTGGTAACCGGTGGGATCCTAGGAGTGGTGCTGATGCGATTCGCAGCTGCCCTCTTCGTCAAGCTTCTCGAGAAGTATCCCCGCTTTGAGACTTCAGCGTACCTGCTGGTCGTGATCATCGGCTTAAAGCTGCTTGCCGACTGGGCGTTCAATAGCGACTGGAGCTTCGGGGCTGCGGATTGGCTCGGCAGTTGGAAAGAATTCTGGAGTGGCGTCGAGCAATTCCGCTTATCCGGCGTCCACGCGTACGAACGATGGCTGGATACCTCATGGCCTTTCGGTCGCAGCGAAGATATACATGTCGAAGGGATCAAGCACATTCCGCACCTACTAAACTTCCATGATTTCCGGCGCCCTGAATGCTCAGGATTTTGGATCATCATGATGTCCTGCTTCCTCTATGGATTCATGCCCCGGAAGAACGAGTCCAAGAGTTCCAGCACCTAGGCACCGCCGCATCCTCTCAATACCCACGAAATCCATGAAAGACGTTGCTATCATCCTGGCCGCTGCCGGCAAAAGCACCCGATTCAACGACCCCTTTCAGAAAAAAGTCTACACCACCATCCAAGGCAAACCGGTCTGGCAATATAGCGCGCAGCTCTTTGCCGACCATCCACGTGTGGCTCAGATCATCATGACCATCGCGCCCGAAGACAAAGCGATGGTTCAAGAGAAATTCGCGGGCAACCTGACGATGCTCGGCGTTGAGGTAGTCATCGGTGGAGACGAACGGTATCAAAGTGTGCGCAACGCGCTCGAGAAGGTGAAACCGGGGATTCGCTTGGTGGGAATCCACGACGCGGCAAGGCCGTGCTTGAGCAAGCAATCGCTCAATCAAGTCATCGAAATGGCGGATCGAACGGGCGCAGCTATCCTCGCATCCCCAATCCGCGCCACCGTGAAGCGAATCGATCCCAAATCGCAAACCATCGCCGACACCGTTTCCCGAGAAGGACTTTGGCAAGCCCAAACACCGCAAGTGTTTCGCACCGAACATCTGCAGAAAGCCTACTCAAAAATCCAAGGCACACCGACCGACGATTCGCAACTCATCGAAGCCCTCGGCATCTCCGTATCTATCGTCGAAGGCCCCGAGACCAATCTTAAAATCACCACCAGAGACGATTTGCGGACCGCGGAATCGCTCCTCAAAATACCTCAACGTTCCCGAGACAACCCGTTCTTCTAAGGTGGTATCCTCCCCCACATTCTTAACGTTTTCCAATGATGGCACTTCGATGAAGAGGCCTGGGGAGCATGCGTTGTGGACTTGCCACAACCACCAATAAAAAAGGGGGGAGTGCGGAGGATATCTGTAGCTGTCAGTCGCGGCTCCACCCGCACAAGGCCGATGGAGGCCCTACATTTCGATCGGAAAACCCAACGCCATTCAGCAACCTTGCTGCTTTGCAGCGGGATCATCCTGCCCGGTTCATCGCTAACTCGTATCGAAAATCTACTGAAACATGAACCCACTATAGACATCCTGCTTGATTGTATACAATATGCTTGGTTTAATTTGGGGGTATCGAAGTCGGCTGTCAGCGCTACAAGGTTCGCGTATTTCTATGCCAAAAGAAACCACGTCAACGATCCGCGAGCCGAATCGGCCTCGCATCGTCGAAGGGATCCTCGAAGGGATCTTCAGCGGTAAGTACTCGCCAGGCGATCGGCTCGTCTCAAGCTCCCTGGCCAAAGAGTTCAGTGTTAGTCAAACCCCGATTCGCGAAGCCCTCGGGACGCTCTCGGGAATGGGAGTCCTTTCGGTGAAACCGAATTGCGGCGCGGTGGTCCGGCGGTTCGCTCCTCGCGAGGTGCGCGACATCTGCCAAGTCCGCTGCGCTTTGGAATGCTTAGCGATCACCACCGCGTGCGGTCGGATACCCTTGAAGTCCCTTGAGTCGCTGCACAACGAGTTAATGAAGCAGTCCAAGCTCCGAGGAGCCATCGGAAGGCAAGCGATCGAGGATGTCAAACGTACGGATACCCAATTGCATGATTTGGTTCGCCAGCACACTCGCAATCGATTCCTGACCGACGAACTCGAACGCATCATGATCTTGGTACGGGCCATCCGCGATGCCGCTTGGAATCGTCTTCTAGAGACCAAAAGTCCCGACTTGGTCTTCGTCATCCAAGAAGCCAAAGAACACTTGGCCATCGTCGACGCATTGATCCTGAATGATGCGAAACTCGCAAAGCGGGCTTTGTACGATCACCTTCGCAGCGGCACGCGATACATCGTGCGAGCCGTGGAAGACTAGGAAACCGAAATGAACCCCGATTACCGTGCCATACTTCCATCGGATTGCGTTAACACGACCTTCTGTCATCCTATGAGATACCCCGCCCGAAGAAACCCCATGTTTGCGATAGCGCCCTTGGTTGTTGTGGTTGCGTTTTTATCGCCATGCGTTACTGCATTCGCCACCGATACCAACGCCGATAAAGCCATCGATTTCGGACTCCAAATCCGTCCGATCCTCGCGGAGCATTGCTTCCATTGCCACGGTCCAGATGCGGCACACCGCGAAGCCAACCTTCGGCTCGACGACGAAGCATCCGCGAAATCCGACCACGGTCGTACCCATGGACTCGCAGCGATTGCCCCCGCGAGCCTTGAGAAGAGCGAACTCTGGAGTCGAATCCACTCCACCGATCCCGATGAAGTGATGCCCCCACCATCGGCTCGCAAAGTGCTCACCGAACCGCAAAAGGAACTCCTCAAACGCTGGATCGAATCGGGTGCACCCTGGGGAACGCATTGGTCGCTAGCTCCCCTAAATCCAACACCGATGCCGAGTACGTCGAGCAATCCCTGGGCGAATACCCCAATCGACGCTTGGGTCCTCAAAGGCCTGGAGCAAAACCAATTGCAACCCTCTTCACCCGCGGATGACTACACCCTCGCACGCCGTTTGCACCTGGATTTGGTTGGTTTACCCCCATCCCCAGGACGCTTGAAGGCCTTCGTGGAGTCAGCTCGCGTCGATCGAGAATCTGCCATCCGCGATTTGGTCGATGAGCTTCTGTCGCGTCCCGCCTTCGGCGAGCATTGGGCACGACTGTGGCTCGATCTAGCTCGCTACGCCGATACCAAAGGCTACGAAAAGGATCTACCGCGCGAAATGTGGCCCTACCGCGACTGGGTCATTCAAGCGTTCAACGGCGACATGCCGTTCGACCAATTCACCATCGAACAAATCGCCGGCGATCTTCTGGAGAACGCAACGCAAAGCCAAAAAATCGCAACCGCGTTTCACCGAACCACGCTGGCCAACGACGAGGGTGGAACCGACGATGAGGAGTACCGCGTCGCAGCCGTGAAAGATCGCGTCGACACCACGATCCAAGTCTGGATGGGATTCACGATGGGGTGTGCGAAATGCCATTCCCACAAATACGATCCAATTTCGATGGAAGACTACTACCGCTTCTACGCGATCTTCAATCAAACCGAAGACGCAGACCGATACGATGACGAACCGAAATTCGCGATTCCTTCGTTTACTCAGCAGTCCGAACTCGCAAAGCTTATCAACGCGAAAAAACGAACTTCGGAATCGCTAGATGCGGCTCGAAAGCAGGTCGCGGCGGAGATCGAGAAATCCTGGACTCTGGCCAAACCAACCGTCGCAAGGGCGGAAAGCAATGCGCCGATGATCATCGAGGAAGATCATAGTGTGCGAGCCGCGGCGGAACGCCCTGAACGCGATACCTACGTGATCGATCTGCAATTGCCAGCCGGAACGTACCGCCATCTGCGCCTCGATGCGCTCCAGGCCAGAGCAAACCCGTCCGATGCAAACGCTCGTCTAGGGATCAATGCCGCCGATCCGAACTTTGTTATCACTGATCTAAAATTCAATGTCATAACACCTGGTGACATAAAGGAGCCGAAGCCGATCGCCATTGCAAGCGCGAAAGCGAGCTTTGAACAGAGTGGCTGGTCGATCCAGGGAACTTTCGATGAGGACCCAAAATCGGGTTGGGCCATATCGCCCCGCCAATCCCAAGAGCATTGGGGAATCTTCCATTTCAAGGAACCCTTGACCGTTGAAAACGACTCGGTGCTACGCGTTACCATCGCTCAGCAATTCGGAAACCGCTTGCTACTTCACCGCGTTCGCATGCATCTCAGCTCAGAGGATAAATCACCTCTCCTTGCAGACGACCATCCTTCGGTAAAGGAGATCGCCGCACGATCCCAGGAAATCGACAAGCAAATGGGGACTCTCCGAGAATCCATTCCGAAACTTCCTGTTCTCAAGGAACTGCCGAGTTCAAGCCGGCGTGTTACGAAGATCCACCAACGAGGAAGTTTTCTTGATCCGGGCGTTGAGGTTTCACCCGAACTTCCCAAGCTCTTCAACCCAACGCTGGACCAACTAGCGCCGGACCGTTTGGCTGCGGCCCAATGGCTTGTGGACCCCGCCAACCCACTCACTCCCCGCGTCATGGCAAACCGAATCTGGAGCCAACTATTCGGGCGAGGTCTGGTCGAGACCGAAGAAGATTTCGGTGCCCAAGGCTCCCTGCCAACCCATCCGGAACTGCTCGATTGGCTAGCCATGGAATACCGCGATACACATCGATGGTCCTTGAAAAAATTGTTGCGAACCATCGTACTCTCAAACACCTACCAACAGTCGTACAAACTCGATGACGCACGACGCGCCATCGATCCCCGCAACGACTGGCTCAGTCGTTCGCCGCGATTCCGGCTCTCCGCCGAAGTTATCCGAGACCAGGCTCTAGCTATTTCTGGGCTCCTTTCGCAAAAACGCGGAGGACCACCCGTGATGCCCCCACAACCCGACGGATTGTGGCGTTCTACCTACTCGAGTGCAAAATGGATGACTAGTCCCAGCGAGGATCGATTTCGCCGTGGCATCTACACGTATTGGAAGAGGACGACACCGTACCCGTCGATGGAAACGTTTGACGCGACCACGCGAGAGGTTTGCCAGATTCGACGCATCTCCACAAACACACCGCTTCAAGCCTTAGTAACGTTGAACGATCCCGTCTACGTCGAAGCTTCGATTGCGATGGCAATCCGTTGGTACCAACTCGGTAGTGACGAAGGGACGCGACTGAAAAGCGGTTTCCAAGAAGCACTCGCTCGCCCTATCGACCAGAGAGAACTCATCCAATTGCAAGACTTATTGCAACGAGCTCGGATCCACTACCAAAACCATCCCGAGGCGGCTGTGGAGTTTCTATCCGAGTATCCGCTAGCCATCGACAAATCACTGACGAGCGCCGAACTCGCGGCGTGGGCGAGCGTCACCAGTGCGGTATTGAATCTCGACGAACTTCTCATGCGTCCATAGCCCCGGCTCTGCAACAAAGAAGCAGCCGGCAATACAATCTACCTTCACCTCGACAATGCAAGATCATGACCCCATCCCTTGATATCCAGCAACAAACTCGGCGGCATTTTCTCAGCCGGTCGGGGATTGGCATCGGAGCCATGGCGTTGGCTGCCATGAACCGTTCCACATCCTTTTCGGCAACAGAATCCGGTAGCACCGGTCCGTTGGCGCCCAAAATCCCACCTCTGCCAGCGAAGGCGAAGCATGTGATTTATCTTCACATGGCGGGCTCTCCATCTCAATTGGAACTTTTCGACTTCAAGCCAGAGCTCAACAAGTACAACGGTCAACCGTGCCCCAAGGAATACCTCGAAGGCAAACGGTTCGCGTTCATCAAAGGTGTTCCCAAGATGCTCGCTCCGATGTTTTCGTTTGCCCAGCACGGGCAAAGTGGCCAATGGATCTCGGAGCTTCTCCCCAACATCGCAACGTGCGCCGATGACATCGCAGTGATTCGATCCATGCGAACCGATCAGTTCAATCACTCGCCAGCCCAACTGTTCGTACATACTGGACAACCGCGTTTGGGCTATCCATCGCTAGGAGCATGGACCACGTATGGGCTCGGTTCCGAAAATGAGAATCTGCCAGGATTCGTCGTTCTCTTGTCGGGGGGTAAAACCCCGGATGCTGGGAAAAGCCTTTGGGGCAGTGGGTTTTTGCCGTCGGTTTATCAAGGAGTTCAATGCCGGACCAGCGGCGATCCCGTTTTCTACCTGTCTAACCCAAAAGGTGTCGACCGCGCGTTGCGGCGCGATGTTCTCTCAGCATTGCGAGAGATGAACCAAGCTCAATTCGAACGCATCGGTGATCCTGAGACCCTGACCCGCATCGAGCAATTCGAACTCGCCTACCGCATGCAGTTAGCGGTCCCAGAGGTGATGGATTTATCGACAGAGCCACAACACATCCTCGACATGTACGGCGCGAAGCCTGGTTTCGTGTCCAAGGCCGAATCGGAAACGGATCCTCGCATATTTTATAAGGGAGATGATCCGACCTTTGCCAATAATTGCCTACTCGCGAGGCGGTTGGTCGAATCCGGCGTCCGCTTCGTTCAGGTCTACGACTGGGGCTGGGATCACCACGGTTCCTCGCCGGGTGAATCGATCGACGAAACCTTGCCCATCAAGTGCCAACAGATCGATCGAGCGATTGCTGGGTTGCTGAAGGATTTGAAGCAACGAGGATTGCTCGACTCCACGCTCATCGTTTTTGGGGGTGAATTCGGCCGAACCCCGATGTCCCAAAACAACGTGCGGGACACTCCATCGAAAGGCTTCTTCGGCCGAGACCACCATCCGTACGCGTATTCGATGCTGATGGCCGGCGGTGGAATTCGCGGAGGAACTTCCTACGGCCAAACGGATGAGATAGGCTATTATGTAGGTGAGGATCCGGTCACACCGAGGGATTTGCAAGCGACGATCCTGCATTTGCTCGGTTTTGATCCCTATCGTTTCGGCTTTGATTATCAAGGACTTTTCAACCGATTGATCGGGCCAACGGACGAAGGAAAAGTCATCCGCGGTCTCCTCGCCTAACCGTTTGCAATTCTTCCCGCCAACCTCCAGAAAACTTCCATCCGCCATGTCCAGCATCGACACCGATCTACGCAATGCGCGCGCTACACTGTTGAAGCGGCGCTGGTTCATGAGGGAATGCAGCGTTGGCTTGGCTGGAATCGCCGCCATGGAGATGCTCGCTGGGCAAACTCCCACGCAATCAGCAGTCCATCCGGACGAACGAACACTCAGCCCCAAACAGCCACACTTTACGCCCAAGGTGAAACGGGTGGTGTACATTTTCCAAGCAGGGGCTCCTAGCCAATTGGAACTCTACGATCCCAAACCGGAACTCGCCAAAAGGAACGGCCAACTCCCCCCGCAGGAATTGCTCAAAGGTTACCGGGCTGCCTTCATCAACCCCAACTCCGCACTCCTCGGCCCCAAGTATCCGTTCTCACCGCGTGGACAGTGCGGGATGGAACTCAGCGAGATACTACCTCATATCGGCGAAATCGCCGACGACATCTGCTTGATTCGCTCCATGCAAAGCGACGCTGTCAACCATGCTCCAGCGCAGATCCTGATGAACACAGGCTCCGAACAATTCGGACGACCGAGCTTGGGCAGCTGGACCCTTTACGGGCTGGGCTCCGAAGCAAGGGATCTACCGGGTTTTGTAGTGCTCACCAGTGCCAAAGGGACCAGCGGCGGTGCCAGCAATTATGGTTGCGGGTTCCTACCCACCACGTATGCTGGAATTCCATTCCGAAGTGCTGGGGATCCTGTGCTCTACATCTCGAATCCGAAAGGAATCGATAACGAGATTCAACGCGAATCGATCGACACCCTCAGCCAATTGAACCGAATCGCCGAAGAGCAACTCGGCGATCCTGAAATCGCGGCACGTATCCAAAGCTATGAACTCGCTTACAAGCTGCAGACGAGCGCGCCGGAGCTGATGGATCTCGCCAGCGAATCCAAGGAAACCCTTGACCTCTACGGCGTGAAAGATCCCAAAGAAAGCAGCTTCGCCCGTAACTGTTTGCTAGCACGGCGATTGCTCGAACGCGGTGTACGCTTCGTCCAACTATTTCATGAGGCATGGGATCAGCATGGCAACCTAACCGCAGACGTTAAGAACAATGCGAACACCACGGATAAACCCAGCGCCGCGTTGATCAAGGACCTCAAGCGTTTGGGCATGTTGGATGATACGCTTGTTATTTGGGGTGGCGAATTTGGACGGACACCCATGGTCCAAGGTGGCAACGATGGACGCGATCACCACAATCGGGCCTTCAGCGTATGGATGGCAGGTGGCGGCTTGAAGAAAGGCCATGTGCATGGTGGCTCCGATGAACTTGGGTTCAATGCGGTTCAGAACCCCGTGCACGTCCACGATCTCAACGCCACGATCCTGCATCTGCTCGGCTTCGATCACACAAAGCTGACCTTCCGTTTCCAAGGTCGCGATTATCGATTGACCGACGTCCACGGAACCGTTGTCACACCCATTCTCGCTTGACGACCGTTCTGCTTCATAGTGGCGGTACGCTCCAGCCGGATCCAGACAGTAGCGGTATCGCGTCAGCGGCCCGGTGTCCGACGACCTCCGTCCGAATCCAAACAAACCGATCACCCCACCGAGGTCTTGGTTTCCAAGTTGACCAAAAATTCAGCGGCTTCCAAAACGGGGTCTTCGTAGTGCAATTGAATCACCCCGAGCCTCTTCAATTCCTCAACTTTGCTCAATTCCGCCGAATACACATTCTCTGCTAAGCCATTGAGCCGCGCAGCTCGTTGGTACCAACTCATGACGAGCATGGCGAACACCAAAACGGGCACCAAGGAGATCACGGTCGAGGTGAACAGCATTCCTGGACTCGGGTGCGGGAAGGACTCAACCAACGCCGACGAATCGGTCCATGCACGGTAACTGGCATAAAAATACTGGCGGTAAATTGAAATAATGGGACCAGCCATCAACCCCCAAAAGAGCGATGTTCCCAGGGCACCAAACACCAGCAACGCCACGCGGGACGCCCGGTTTTTTTCCAACGTGAAATCGAATACCTCGCGTGCTTGCAATTGCAATTCGTCCACACCAGCCAATCGAACACGCAATTCGCCATCGACGGAACGTCCTTCGCGATGATCCCCACGGATCCGATCGATGGTACGGTAGAACTGCTGCTGGGCTGGCTGCAGTCGATCTTGGATTTGTCGATTCAGCTGATCCCGTATCCCCTCCTGCAAGCCTTGATTCGCCTCCCTGGAACTGGCTAGATTCTTCGCCCACGCGGCAAAGGTTCCGAAGATGGATGGGATGCTTCCGGTCATCGAGAGCAGAAGTCGATCCCATGCGCCATGCGTGAACCCGAGAATGTTGAGCAACGTTCGATAGGGGAACCAAAACAATCCAGTGCCGCCGATGACATCCGCTCGAATCCGATCGCGAATCGCCGTTTTGAGGACTTGCTTGGATCCTAGCACCGTTTCGATGGCATGGCTCGGCAGCGCGTCGGCTGCCGCATGCAATTTGCGCACCGCTTGCGCCAACTGCGGGACTTGGCTGTCGATCGATTGCGAAACCCGATGCCTCAACCGATCATTCAATGACGCCAATCGATTTGCTTTCGTTGAGGAGATCGCATCGATTGATTCCCGCGACAATCGCTCCTTGAGATCCGATCGCAGTCGCTCTCCAACCTGCTCCTCGTTTCCGTCCGCCTCGAAATCGGCGATGACGATGGGATCCAGAAATCGTGTATTCGGAGCGCTCGCGGTCAATGCCGCACGGTACCATTCCAAATCCCCCCTTAGAGATTCACTGAATCGCTCCTCTTGATAGCCGGCATCGCCACTCGCCCCCTTTCCTCGCGCTGAGATTCCAGTCGAGATCTCCTTCAAGGGAACGCAGGTGATCAACGGAATACAAACAGCTCCATCGGTCAAGGCCGCCAACTGCGAATGGATGGCGCTGCGCAATTGATCGCGACGAGCGACCAGCAACTTCATCGGCGAAAAGCTGAGTGAGTCGCGAGCAATTGCGGCGGCGGCTGGATCGTCGTCGGTGTATCCGGGTGTATCGATCAAAAGATAGGGTCGTCCCAAATCGAGCATTCGGTGTGCCGGGCACGGCACATACACTTCTTTCGCGGGATCCAACGCCTCCGGTGGAACGGGCCCAATCCAATGCAACTGAGTCGTCGCCTCGCTGGTCAGCACACCGCTCGGCAGGGATTCCGCGACGCGTTCGTCGAGAAGCATTTGCCTCGCCACCCAGGTTTTGCCTTGGCCCTTTGCTCCAACGATTGCAAAACTGGGTAGTGCGATCCCTCGTCCGCTCATGATGTCGTTTGCCTGTCGACGGTATTCTTCACACCACTGCACGATGGTATGGCACGTCGACTGCTGACCCAGCAACCGCAGCGCTGCACTTTCGATACGATCCGCGATGGCTAATGACTCATTCATGATCTTTGCGCACGCTCCATAGCCGTCAAATGCGATTGAATTTGCTTGAGAACCGATTCATCAAAAACCAAGGGCGTAAGCGTCGCCCCAGGCATCTCGCGCCCTAACTGCTTCTTGACCTGAAGCTGGCTTTGCGTCAACTCACGACTCACTCCGGCCAGCGAAACTTTGTGTGGATTGGTAGACGCGGTGCGTTCGAAGCCTAGTTCATCGATCACCAGGGAGACTAAATCCGACAACTGCTGCCATGCTGATTCGGTTTCAGCAATTTGCGGCATGGAGTCGGCGTTCGCCATTACCAATCCGACACCCGCAGCACCTGCGACGAGGAGTTCCTTCAACGAGGCAAAAACGAGTACCGCGGAACCGCCAAAATCCAGTGGCACCATGATCACTGCCAACAGGGGAGCAAACAGGATACCAGCGGGCGCGATGCCGCTTAGTAAGCGTTTCCCCATCGGCATCTCGGCCCATAATCGCCGTGTTAACGCGTCGACTTGGTCTTGATCCAAACGGGTGCGGCTCTCCTGCTGAAACCGATCGATCGCGCGTTGGCATGCAGCCCGAACCGTTTCCCGTCTCGATTCGGATTCATCCAGTTGAAAAACGCCGGAAATATCCCGTTGTGCCAGTCGTTCGCAAAGCGCATTGGCTGTGACCACGTGACCATTCTCACCACGCTTGAATCGTGCACGAATCCAGTCTCCTACCGCATTCGAACCATCGGAAACCCAACCTGGGACGCGAAACCAGGAAGTTGCATGCGTGACAGACTCTTTGCCAGCTTGTGCAATTCGTTGCACCCAACGCCCCGGTTTCGCCCACCAAGGTGCGGTCCGCTCAAGAGATTCAGCGATCTGCTCAACGACTTGTCGAGATGCTTGAAGACGGATCCGAGGTTGTGTCGCCGAAGAATTTGGGTCGATCGAAAAATCCATACACGCGTCCGCGATCGTCCGCATTGCCAACTGATTTTCGTGCCGCTTCTTCTCATTCCATGTCCGTAATTCTGAAATTCCAGCATGGATCGTGCTTGCCAAACGGGTCGTTGCAGAACGGATGGAATCTTCTAGCAAATCATTCGCTTGCAATTGGCGGCCCAGCCGGATCAGCCAATCCCCATCAGGTATTCGCTCGGGAGGCTGCGCACGCGATTCTTCATCGATTCGAAAGAACAAAGGGAGTGGCGGGTTTAAGGCATTCGCTAACTCAGAAGGCGGGGACGGAAGTTTATCGCGATCCTTAGGGCCTTCGAAATGGTATGCCATGTACACCCTGCGGAGTCCAGTAGACACGTAGAGGTGACGGACTTCTTTCGAGATCTGCTCGACCAGGTATTTTCGCGGTACCCGGTTTACAGCCATGATCCGCTGCACATGCGGCATTTGATTTTCTAGCAAGCGCAATAACTTGCTCACGGTTTGATCATGCATCGAGTTTGCGGGAAGTACGACAATCGAGGCCGAACAGATCCGCGCTGCACGAGTCAAAACTGCGAATCGACTATTGGCAACCACAGCCGAGGCTTCATCGTAACGTGTCGATTGGACGGGAACGTCGATGCCGCGATCCATTAGTCCCGTTTGAACATCGGGACAATCCATGAGCGCAATCCCGAGGCGGTCCAAACTCGGATCGAATGCGACGAGGGGGACTTCGATGGGACTACGCTGCTCCGTCTCTCCACTGGAAGTCTTCACCATCCTAGGTGACATATCGTTGTACTGGAGACTCGCCAACTCGGAATCTTCTGAAAGGGACTCACACTCGCATCCGAAGATTGCCGTCAAACGCTCGCGGATGAACTCCCAAAAACGTTCATGCGTCTTCCACGATTCAGGAAGCCAAAGAACAAATCGATGCGTTCCTTCGGAGTTTGCGGCGCCGATGAGCACCCGCGAGCGATAATCGTCGGGCCGACGCGTTGTGTCCATTCCCCCGGAACTCAGGAATGTCGCCACCAACGAACTCTTGCCTGCGTTGAGCATCCCAAGAACCGCGACGATGGGACACGCAGGTGCCGTCGACAAAACGCGAGCTTGTTCCAATGCCTCCGACAATTCCTTTGCCAACGAAGACTCGCTCGGATCATCAGCCCTCGAAACTCGGGATCCTTTTTCCGATTCCCTCAGCAAATCGAGAAAACTCGAATTTGGAACAGCTACATCCGACCTCGCGACCGAGGTTCCTCGGACCAAAACGTCCAAATCGGATACTAGTTGCGTTAACGTACTGTCCACGGGAATGCTTTTGGAAGCGAAATCGCTGAAAACCTGAATCGATTGACAAAACGGCTGATTCGCCAATAGTAGAGCATCTCGACGAACGAACTAACAGATTGAATCGCCGCAACAGTTGAAACAACAATGGCAACAGGGATCACCCTAAACCGCAAAACACTCACAGCCCTCATTCTACTGAGTGTCTTTATTCCAGTCGGTTACGGATTAGGTTTGGCCGCGTGGATGAAACCGATGCGGGAGCCGCCGCTGGACGCCCAAGTCCGCTTGGATGCCATGTGGGTGGGCCCGGAATCGGACGCTGCAAACCGCCGGCTAATCCCATCGATCACGGTAAAGAATCCGACGGATCAACCGTGGAAAAATGTATCGATTGGGTTGAATGAGCAGTTCTACGCATCCGAACCCAAAGGTGTCACCCCTGGGGGAACGTTGTCTATCCCTCTCGAGGCGTTTGTCGCCCGGAACGGCAGCGTTAAGTTTCCCGTCGGAAACCGACAAATCAAGCATGTGATTGTGTTTGGACAAATACCCACAGGAGCCCGAGCCGTTGCGGAATTCGACTTGATCCAACGCCAAAAGGACGCGATCAGCGACAAAACCAGGGGGCAGAGCGATGAGATCCCGTGGGTTTCACCAGATCATTGGTAGCAGCCGGTTCCTACGACATTCCTCTGCAATTTCATCACTCTGGCCAAACCATGACCTCGGTCACACCGCTCTTGGCTGGTAGTTTATGTTCGAACACGATTCTCACTCGATCGCTCACGACCGGTTCGAACCTGGCGTCATTCCACTGATTCCCGCGCGGTTCCATCGGTTGATGCACTTCATCGCGAACTCTCTTCCAATCGTTATCGACCCATACCTCGATCGCATAGGATTTTGGTGCTTGCACGCCGCCACGATCATCGTAGATGGCGAGTTCGACGCGCGAAAAGCGCGTAGGTTTTTCGAACTGAATCTGCAACCAATCGCTCTTCTCAGGCGACTCGTAGCTCGTCCAGCGATTCACCGGATTAGGAACAAACACCGTTTTTCCATCGTTCGACTTTTCAGGGGTTCCTCCAAAACGATCGCTGTGCGACGCGGTTGCTCGCGGGAACACGGCACCCTCAGGCCTGTAGGCGACATTCCCACTCGGAGGTGGCGCCACGCGATAGGGCAGTTCCCCGTCACCCCATGCTTCGATCTCCGTCAATCCAACGCGCCGCCCCTCTTTCGGTACCATCTCCAATCGAACCTTCCGAACCATGCTATCCCCAAGTTTCATGGTGGTGGGGCGATGACCGTCGATGGATCCCATCCTCGAACTATCCAAACGGTTCCACTCCCCATCGAGCTGGGTTGAAACGGCAATCTGTCCCGGCGCAGCAATCTCTCCATCCCGGTCCGTCTCATCATCGAGAAAATAAAACTTCAGGGTTTGCACATTGCGAGGAACACCGAAGTCGACTTCGATCCATTCCTTCTCAGCCATTTTCCCACCCCCACTCTCCCAACGATTGGGAGGGTTTTGCAGGTACCAGTAATTTCCATCCTGGATCCTAGACACCGACGTATTCTCGCTCGTGGACGACACAGTCATTCTCGGGAAGTAATCACCGTTGTTGTTGACCGCGTGATTGACAACGCGATTATCGTTTTGTCGACTAGCTGATGTCTCCGTTGCCGCTCCGTCTCGAGTTTGGGTCACGGGTGGCAAACGGAATGATACTGCTTTCAAGTCTGGACGGTTTAAGATAACTCGGCCATCCACGATCACCGTAAGCCCCTTTCCCGCCCCAAATTTAATTCCATATTTACTTCCCTCTTTGTCCCAAATCACGGACACCTGTCGGCCTCGCACCATAACCCCATCCAAGGCAAAGTAATCCCATTCCGCAGGTGCTAGAGGGCAGATACGAACCTCACCATAACCCGTTGGATCGACACCAACCACATCCAAACCAACCAGTCCGCTGATCACTAAGTCACAGAAGCCTGAGTGGAAGTAATGCTCGCTGTGGTTGTACCCATCATGCCCTTCAAAGGACCCCGTATCGGGGTGCAGTGCTTCCGCAAGGTACGGCTTTCCATCCTTGCGGTGCGATTTCGCGTAGATGTTCAACAAGCGAACATAGTCATCCGCAGACACGGCATCGCTCGAGCGTGACTGGAGCAAATTCGCTAGTCCTTTCAGGGTTTGGGTGGTGGCATAGGGCCACGATTGACCACTCCACCAGCAGCAGCTTTTCTGAAGCAAGAACATGGGATCGTTTCGTTCGACCGTACTCGGCCCGTATTCCGCGTAAAAACCATCGCGATCCATCAGTTTTTTCCATGCAACGTCGTATTCCGGATTGGAGTCCAACATGTTGAATTGCCACGGCACATAACCGATGAGCTCTCGACCGTGAGAATCCCCTGCGAACCGCCCAGACTCATAGACCAGAGTTAGAGCCTTAATGTCGTAACCATCCCTGTTCTCATCGTTCTTGAACATGGGAAAAAAGAACTGCCGTTTGGGATCCCAAAGCTTCTTTAGCATCGTCTCTCGAAGCGTCGCAGCGAACTCCGCAAACTCTTTCGCGATGTCGACGTCGCCACTTCGTTTTGCAACTTCAGCGATGGCAATCGCATCCGCCCACATGTAGGCATTGAACGACGGTCGATAGCTAGGAGCACCTCGCAAGATATCTTGGGTTTGGCGGCTGGCGATATTGAACTCCATCCCATCGTCATGGCCGGTTTGCCAAAACAATCCAACGTTCGCATCGTAATGTCGCTCTTTCCATTTTCGGTAGTTGTCGACCAAGCCCGGCAAAAGGGACTTGAGGATCGCTGGATTCGGATGAACGCGCTCCACCGCGAGGACGGAGTCGGCCAGCCAAGTTGAATAGTTCCGAGGCTGTGCACCTTTGGTTTGCAACCAATACTTCGAATAGTCGTTAGCGATCTTTGGATCTCGGAGCCAACGCGCTTCATAAAGTTGGTGGCCGGCTGGGCAACTGATGGCGCCATACGCCCCGGACCAGAATGGTCGGTCAATAAACTCGGTAAACAAATATCCCGTATCTGGCGATCCATAGGTCAAATGCTTGGTGATCAACTCCCAGCGGTAGTAGTAGGTTGTCACCACGTCTGGTTCTGGGCAATCGAAGAACGGGATGTTCTCCAGATACCAGTCCCAGTCGCGATTATCAAAATAGGTTTGATTTTCGAGCAGAGACTGCTTGTCTAGAACTTGAGCTTCAACCTGCTGGGCACCTACTGAAAACCCAAAGGCTGAAAGTGCCACGAGCAAACTAGAGTAAAACCGTAGACTCATCCGAACGCCCCATTCCAGCACACGAGATCAACGACTCAAAAACTCACTACGAATCCCAGGACAGCTTTGAGAGAATCAACCTCAGATTTTTGCCCCGAGCCCCGTCAATATACAGCCGCGACCGCGATTTCATAAGGACTCCAGCGACGGTCCGTAAAACCACTATCGGTGAGGATTGTGACGGTTGTACCGATTCCTCACCTTGCATCGTGTGGGCTACTAGTTCGATTGCGTTAACTTTACCGAGGAACCACAAAGGCCCCGCAACATCCCCTACTACAATGGGTTGAGAGAAACGGTTTTCCAATTCCCCCAAGAAATCAGCCTCAAAATCTGTTGACAACAAAACTCATCGGTGGGCCCCCTCTCACGACTTCGGACGCCCCCGCATCCGATTTGGAAAACGTGGGAAAAACCAGAAGCAATTGGTTTGGACTCGTCTTGGGCGTTACCAACCAAGCGACGGTGAGCGCATCGAATTTCTTGACCTTTGTCATTCTGGCAAGATGCAGTAGCGACGATGTCTTCACCAGCTTCGCCTTGGGATGGCAGTTGATTAGCTACCTACGGGCCATTCAAGAGAGAGTGATTTCAGCACCCTTCGTATCGTTTGCACACCGCCCCACGACCGATCTTCCATCATGGACCGGGAATAGCCTTGCACACGAGTTTTTTTTCTCAGTCGTATCGGTCATTACCATGCTCGCCGCAGCGATATCACTCATCGTTGGTGGCAGCAATTCCGAGTTTGGCTATAGTCTGCTCGTTCAGTGCATGATCCTGCCCGGCATACTTTTGAAAGATCATCTTCGCACCGTCTCATTCACGACGTTCCACCCTATCCTTGCGATCGCAGTCGACGGACTCGCATCTCTGCTTCAACTAGGCGGAATATTGTTTCTAGGAATGCGATTTTTGTGGGCTAGTGAGCCGATCGAACTGCTCAGTGTCGCCACTGTGCTCGCAGTTTCCAATTCCCTTCCAATCCTGATCTGGTTCTTGAACCCACCGCTCTCATGGAAATTGGAACGTGATCGACTCTGGCAGCAATGGACAACCTCGTGGGATTACGCAAAGTGGCTTGTATTTGCACGAGCGTTTGCACTGGGCGGGGCGATGCTCATCCCATGGATACTCGCGGTCATGCGAGGCGACTCGGAGACCGCGACTTTTATCAAGTGCCTGAATCTGACGGGTATCTCGCTGACCTTGATCGCTGGTTTGAACAATTACCTTCTGGGACAGAATGTGCACGCGTACCACACCCATGGCTCGCATGCATTATCCCGTTCGATGTGGAGCAGCGCTCTTATTTTTACAGCGGTGCTCGCACCCTTGTGCCTTCTCTTCTTGATGTTCGGAGACACCCTCGTCGAACGAATCTACAAAGACACCGACGCTCGATCTAACGTGGTCACCGGTTTGCTAGGATTGAACATGCTGGTAGTGAGCTGGGCAATTGTCGCCGGCAATGGCTTGGCAGCCCTTGGTCAATCCCAAGCTAACCTGCGAGGTGAATTGGCGAATTGCGCGGTGTCCCTGGTCGTTGCGGTACTTACGATACCCTGGTTGGGCATGCAAGGTTCTGCACTCGCCATTTTGTGCGGAAACAGCTGCTCAGCGGTCCTTACGTATTTCGCGTTCAGGAAATGCATCGGGCAGGACTCCAAGTCCCCCTCAGAACCCAGAGACTTATTGGAGGGTATAGCTTGATGAGTACGACAGCGATCCATCCTCCAAAAGCGACGATCGTTGCATCGTCGCGGGATACCGTCAACGTTCCCGTCGTTTTACTTACGATTGCGATCATTGCGGCGTGCTTTGCATTTTACTATCAGTCATGGAATGCCAGTAAGACACTGGTACCCGCAGAACTCGTCCCCTACGACGTCGACGCCAACAAATCTGCGGAGTACGCAGAGTCAGGGAACATCAACGCGGCCATCTCCTTCCTCGGCTTGGCCTTCGCGGGTGCAATTTGCTGTCTCTTTAAAACCGATAAAACTCTCCCGATTAGAAACTTTCTTATCTTCCTACTGGCGTTTCAACTCTTTTGGATTGTCGCGTCATTGGCATGGACGACCAACCTACCGGTGAGCATACGTCGGGTTCCTAAAGAACTGTGCGTAGCACTGAGCCTCTATGGATTTTCAAGGCATTTGTGCTTACGCGAGATAGGCTGGGTAATTTTCGGCGTATCCACGTGCTTCATCACGGCCGGATTCTTCGCCGAGATTTACCAAGGAACGTTCAACCCATTTTGGCGTTACTATCGGTTCATCGGCACAGAGCATCCAAACGTGTTGGCTGTTTATGCAGCCCTGATGATTGTGACAGGTCTAATGCTACTGAAGCAAAATGCACAGCTACGATGGCTCTTGTGGGCAACGATCCTGGCGGGTGTCGCAGCATTGATTCTGACAAAGTCTCGAACGACCCTGCTGGCATTGGTGGCAGCATTAACTATCTCTGGACTGCTACGAGCTGAACCCAAGTGGCGAATGGTAGGGCTCATTGCAGGTTCTTTCATCATCAGCGTGATGGGCCTGGCGATCTCGATCTTTCATCTTTGGGATCGGATCGGTGTTGCGGCTGCCATGGGCCGAACAGAACATCTCAGTAGCTTGACAGGCCGCGTCCCATTGTGGCTTGAATTGCTCAAGCACGCGGCGGAGAGACCGTGGTGCGGAAGTGGTTACGGTGCCTTTTGGGATTCGAAAATGATCCAACGCACGTCGGAGATTTTCTTGTGGGAAATCACCCACGCGCATTCGGTCTTCCTCGAAGCACTGTTGAACCTGGGAATTGTCGGACTAATCGCATACTCGGCCCTACTTCTGTCGACCCTCGGGATCTCGGCTACGGCTACGCTTTATACTCGCCGCCCGGAGTTCCAACTGGTGTTTACAGTTACTCTGTTCGCGTTGATCCACGGACTTGCCGAGGCATCGTTCTACAGCCTCGGCTTTGAGAGCTACGCCCTTCTATTCCTCATTTACAGAATCTCAAGAGAGTGCCCCAACTTGCATCAACTCCAGTGCGATCCAACGTCCACCGCCCACTGTGCTTTATCCACCGCCCAATGTGCTTCGACGAAATTCAACACGCCACAATCTATAAAAACCGAATTCGATGTCATTCCAACCAACTACGGCAGATGACAATACGATGACAGAACAACCCTTCCTATCATTAGTCGTGGTCACTTATAACCGAGGTGACGCGCTACGCGAGGCGCTCGAAAGCCTTTTAGCGATGCCGAAATACCCTGATTATGATTTCGAAATCGTAGTCATCGACAACGGCAGCACCGACCATACTCCAAGTGTGGTTCAGAATGCAGCAATCAACGCACCGTACAAGGTTCGATATTTCTTCGAACCCAAGCCTGGAATTGCCTGTGCTAGAAACCGAGGTGTGCGCGAATCCGAGGGTGATTGGATCGCATTCTTTGATGATGACCAACTTGCTCCCAGCGATTGGCTGGTGCATCTTGTGCGTGCATGCCGCTCCGAGGATCTACGTTATGCCGGTGGCGGCTACGTCCTCAAGTATGTCCAACCCAACCCACCCCCACTCGACGTTTTCTCACGGCAGATGCTAGGTGAGTTTGTCGTAAGCACACCAACCCATTACCACTACCATTTTTTACCGGCCACAGGCAACGTCGTTATCGATAAGAGCTTATTCGCATCGCTTGGCGAATTCGACGAAAGCATGCACCAAAGCGGAGAAGACACCGAGTGGTTTACGAGGTTGGTTCTGGCGAAAATCCCCGGCCGGCATGTCCCCGAATCCCACATTCTCCATGTGATTCCACCGCACCGGACAGATAGTAATTATATCGAGTACGTCGCGAGGAGATCCGGAATCATTTTGGCATACCGCGATCGCAAGTACCGCGGCATACCAATGACGCGATACCTTAGTCTTTTAAGGTTATTGCGTTCTTTCACTCTATGCACCTTGCAGCGCACGGTGGCGAAACTGACGCGCAACCAAGCCATGGAGGTTGGCACTACTGGCAAAATGAAACGCGATCTGGCCTATATTTGGACAGCCTGGGGGAATGAAGCATCCATCCAAAAGCTCGCAAGCCAAAACGCGCATCGTGGGAAGTAAGCCGTACAAAGTGCGCTCAACCTCCGGAGAGGCAAAACCGACGGAGGTATTAGCGTCCGTTCCTAACGTTGGACGACTCGATCAGTGCTCGCTTAATCCCAGCGGTCGTACCCTCGTACAGTTCCTCCGTGAAGCCACCCGTCGATATCAATTCTCCTTGCATCCATTGAACCATGCGATCGCGCTGCTCGGTACGAATGCTCGGGTCTTTCACCCAGGGTACGACCAAATAAACACGCTGGTCATCCGACACATTTTCTAGAAGCGGCCCCAAGACCTCTTTCCAATCTTCAGGTTCATCGGAGCCAAATGCAATCGCATAGAACCGCCAGTTTTTGGGGACTTCTCGTTCCAAAGCATACGACATGTAGTGTGACATCGAAATCACGATGGGTCGTTCCGACCGTGAGTCAATAAAACGCACCAGCGATACGTAGTCCTCCGCCGCATACGCCGAATCGAATGATCGATGGTAGGTCGAAAGAAGGTTCAAACCGATCAAAAACGAAAATGCGATAAACTCTAAACGTCGCTTCGAACTGGTTAACGCACAACCTATGACGGCCGCTAAAGGAACCGCGAGGAACGAAAGGTATCGGGACACAAAATTCGTACCCGTTGAGGACGCGACGAAGCCGGCCAGCCAAGGCAACGTAACGAGCATGATCACCAGGAATGCCCAACGGCGACGGTCCGCACTTCTCAACGCCGCATTCGCGATCACAAGTACCGCAATTCCTGCAGGGAGCAACCATGGCAACATGGCCAAGATACCTTTTTTGGCACCCAAGATCTGCAATTGAGTCGCTGAAGGCCCCAGGCACCATCCGACCAGCAGCGTCCAATAAAGATATGCGAGACCTGTTAAATCCACGGGGTTAACGACTTCGGGTGGCACCGGCACCGTCAAATCGATCCTCAAGCAGACCAAGGTCGGCAAGCAGAAAACAAACTGAAGCAGGGCACCGCAGATCCATGCCTTGGGGCGATCCCAGAACTGCCACACCAAATACACCCAAACTGCAAACAGCAAATACACCGCGTAATAATGCGTCCCGAAACATAAGCCAGCCGTGAGCAGAAACAGCAGCCATCGCCTCCAATCAGGACGCCGAGTCAAATAAAGCGCCGCGAGAATGGTAAAAGCACTCAGCGCGATAAAAATCGAATACGAACGCAGGGACTGGCTGAAGTCAATTTGATGAGCCGAGGCCGCACTCCAGACACCCGCTGCTATTCCAGCCCGCAGACCGCCGAGAAAATGAGCGATACCCATAATCGCGATCACCGCGGCGACGCCGAAGAACACCGATACAAACCGCGCTCCCTCAACTCCGAACACACTGATCCAAGCACTAATCAACCACCGAAACAACGGAGGAAAGCCATCTGGATCACGAGCGATTTCAAGCAAATTTAAAGACAAATGCCGTAATTCGTAAACTTCGTCGCTGCTGAAAGAGCGACCTACTATCCCGACGCAACGAAAAAGAATGGCGCTCACCAAAACGCCACAATACGCTGCGACGACTCTTCCGCTGATCCTTTCCGTATCTAAGTCCCTCGCCGCTTCAACGACTCGATCCAATCGCTCATGAAAATCGTTCATCCCGGCATTCATCAGCAGATCGTCCCCTCACCTTCATCGCGATCGATTATCCGCGATGACTTTGTTATAGATATCCAGCAATCGGTCGCAATGGCGATCCGAAGTATAGCGGCTTTCGAAGGACCTTCGAGCGGCCAAACGCATCCTCTCCCTTTCTTCGCACGGCAAACCAAAGAATCTACGAACCTTCATGGCCAAATCAGCTGCATCCCCCGGCTCAAAAAAATAACCATCCACCCCGTCGTTGATGATTTCAACCGTGCCACCGATGCGCGAACCGAGTACCGGTGTTCCAACGGCGAACGCTTCGATCGTGGTCCTACCGAATGGCTCTATACAAATAGAAGGCATCAACAAACAATCCGATTTTCCGACCATTTCCAGTAAAGCCGCGTGTGACAACCAACCCACGAACTCAATCCGTTGATCTTCGGCCGCTAGCTTTTGAACGATATCTCGGTTCGGACCATCACCCACGATTTTCAACCGCGGCAAATCGGGAAAACGCCGCCATGCCTCAACGACTGTACGCACTCCCTTCTCCTCGCACAAACGACCAACGAAAATTGCCGAACCATCGGGACTGCCCTGCACACCTGGATCGGATCGCAATGCATTTTCATTGACGTGTATTTTTTTACGCGAGACCCCACCCAGGATCAGTTTTTCCTTGCACACATGCGACGGACAAACAACTGCGTCGACCCCGCGATCCCACGTTTTCCAAATCCGATGCAGCAAAATATTGGACGCGACTACCGCGCTACCCATGGTACTTCCTCGGTAGCACCTATGCACAATCGCCCCCCAAGGAAGAGTATTGTCGAGGCACTTTGTGCAAACATGGTTATTTCGCAGCAGGAGCGCGTTTGCGCATGCGATACGGTAATTTGCAATTTCATGCACCACCGGAACCCCTAAAGCCTTGGCCGCGTAAAACACAGATGGCGAAAGCAAAGGAAACGTGTTCACCGCGTGCATCACGTCCGGACGAACGTCTCGGATCACGGATTGAACCTCACGAAACGCGTTACGATTCCAAACCGTATCCTTCGCGGTCTTGATTTTCGAGACCCAGCTCGGGCTGATGTCCTTGTTATGGACCACGTACCGAGTCACGGTGTGTTCACGTTCCTCCATGGCATCTGCCTGCTCCTCAAAACACTGATCCTCACCACCACGTTGCTGGTAGTAATTATGTAGGAAGAGTATTTTCATGAGGGCAAATTCCGTCGGAGCGCAAAGACCATGGCTACAACCAACGCGAAATCCAGCGCGGAAGTGGCAATGCGTATCGATTCAACACGCATCCTATTACTGGAATTTGAAGAATCGCCATACCCTCGAGCACCGCCCGAACGTTGGTCGCTGTGGACTTTTGGTTATCAACCACGACAATAACCCCATCCACCTGCGAAGCGCATGCGGGTACCGTCTCCAACTCAGTCATCACCGGCAAGTCGACAACGACCCAGGAGAATCGAGTTCGCAATTCCTGAAACACATGCTGATACATAATTGGCCCAACGGACCGATCGTTTGAATCATGCATCGCGCCCCAAGGCAAGACAAAGAGCCCTAGGTCTGTTCGTTTAACAATGCATTCCTCCAACTCAACCAGACCATTCAAATGGTCGACTAAACCCGGCCTTGTTTTCGGACTACTCTCGCGAGTGCCTTTCGGGACTGGTTCGTCTCTCCCACCCTCAACGTACAAGACATCTCCGAGCCCGAACCCGGTTGCTTGTTTTGCCAATTGGAGTGCAAAGGATGTGTTACCTACTCCACGCCGTTCTCCGATGACACCGACGACCATTGTCCCGAGACCATGTTCCGCTTGCCACGTCTGAACCTGCACAACTACGGAATCTATGCTTGTGATGCGTGCGCCGCGATAAGTTATCTCGCCTAACGCATTCCCCTCTCGTTTTTCCGCTATCGAATCGGATCGCATACTAAGAACACCTTTGCTTCAAGATCGGGGACACAGTAGGTTTAACGCTCTATTGACGAGAGCGATAAAGGATCATAACGGGCTCGTCGAACTCAAGTGACGAGAGTCAACGATGGTAGCCAGCACCGGTATACCGAGGCGCTTCCTCGCTGCGGTCGGAGTGATCAATCGATCATCGAGCTGAATACAAATCAGCGCGATCCCAGCAGCACCCGACACCATCGACGCAAGTCCAAAGAAAATGATCGCCAGTTTCGATGGACTGACCGGCTTCTCTTCCAATGTTGCATCCTGCGCGACAACGATACTCGATATCCTATCCGTTTCTAACGCATGCTTGATACGCGCTTGCTCAAAACTATCAGCGTAAGCGAGGTACTTTCGTTCACGAATGTTTGCTTCTCGCTCGAGATCGTCGATCTCGATTTCTTGGCTATTGAGTTTCTCAATCCGGCTTGCGACTTCGATATCCTCAGTCCGCAATACCAACTCTTTATCCACTAAGCCGGCCAGCAACGCTTCATTTCTGATCAGCTCGAGTGTCAAGTCCCGATGGATTGGATTCACATCGTCGGTATTCTCGGAACTACCTTTCGCCTTCTCGTTGTACCTAGCTTCAGCCTCCTTCACCTGCTCGCGAATCGCTATCAATTTAGGGTTTTCCGGTGAGTATTTCGCGTTGTATTCTGACTCCAACAATTGCAACTCAAACAACTGAGTTTCTTGCGCTTCGGTGGCAGCGTTGGCTTTCTGAACTTGTTGACTATTGATCCTCACAGGGGTGACTTCGAGTTCCCGTTGGAGCGCGATGCTCTTCCCTGTCGACTCTTTCATCGAGCGGATGTTTTCAGACAGCCCCTGAACGATATCCTTCCGACGGCTTTCCAGGATTCCTCGCTCACCTTGAATCGATGCGATACCCATTCTGTTTTTCGCGATTTTCAATCGTTCTTTGACATCGCTGAGCTCGTTCGAAAGAAGTTGTTGCTGCTCGTCGAAAAACGACTGCGATCCATCGGTTCGATGCAATCGCAAATGCTCATCTCGGTAGGTACGAACGATGGATTCCACAATGCGCTGAGCGAGCTCCGCAGACTTCGCTTGATAAGCGATCACAATCACCTCGCTTTTACGCTCGGCATCGACGAAAAGCCCCTTGCTGATGAGCAGAACCGCACGCTCGAAGTCAGACATCGGATCAATGGACTGCAATGCTTCGAGAACGGGTGACAGAACAGCCCCAGGAAGACTGGCGATTTTCCCGGCCAATGAGCTATCAGACTCAGCTCCACCCTCGACCGAGCGACCTAAAACCACATCCGAACCCAATTCCTCGACCACTTTGGTGATTAGCCCTCGGCTGCGGATCACATCCAGAGCTGATGCGATCTCATCTTCGCGCCCAGAGGCGCTCATCCCAATTGTTTGCCCTGTGGTCGCTGTCGGATCTACCCCGAGTGATTCGCGTCCCAACTGCAGGAACAATCTTGCCTCGGACCGATAACTTCGCGGCAATAGAAGCAGCGCCGCAACGCATCCAACGGCAAGGACTATCTGAAGAGCCAGTATCTTCCACCTCGCACCCCATGCCTTCGAGATCAACTCCGCAAAATCCAAATGTCGTCTCATGTTGCAACTCGTCTCTTGTGGCTCATCTTGGATCCTAAACCTCGGAAAAAAGGGGGTTATCCCCATCCATTTTAAGCACCGATCAGCGTCCTGCGAATGGTTTCGTCGCTGCCAAAAACCACCACCGAAGCGACGTGGCGTTCGCTGCAGTTCACGTAGCGAGGGGGCCCCCCTCGCTGCGTCAACTGCATGCGATTTGTTGGTTGCGATGGTTAGGAAGCACTCTCGAATATACCTGAAACCAAAAATTCCTCCGTTGATCCCAATGGTAGTATTTCGCACGCCTCGTAGCACCTAAACTCAATTCCCGTAGACGCTTGGGGTTTCGTGCCATGGTACTCAACCCAGCCGCCATTTCGCTGATCGTTTGCGAAGGCCGTTCGACGCTCACCACAACACCACAGTCCGGTGTGATTATGTCCGACGCACCTTGATGGCCAACCCCGACAATCGGAGTACCGGCGGCCAACGCATCTAACAAACCCGTTCCGGAAGTGTCTCGCAAGCTCGTGAACGCAAAAACATCAGCCCAGCGATAGTGTTCAAAGCCAATTCGATAGCCGCTACTCTCAATCCACTCGATTTGTTGTTCGATCTTCAATCGCTTCGCAAGCTTCATCCAGCGAGCCTTACTGCTACCAGCCCCGAGCACTCGGAGTTCGAATGGTATTCGATCGGATCGAAGTTTCGCCAAGGCGTACAAAAGCAACGGCAAACCCTTCCACTCGCGAAGCCGCCCTGACCACAAGATTTTCAAGGGTTGCCCGTGGTCGCGAATCGACTCTTTTGCGTGCGTTTCGTAATCTAAACCGGTCTCCAAATCGACCTCAACATCGACCCCGAGGTGCACCATGAAATCGTCGCGCGCTTTCTCCGTCGCAGCGATGACGGCAGCACTGCCCGCGAAAGCGTCTCGTACCCTCTTCCGATGTTTCAAATGCCACCAATTGAGTTTGGAACGCAACCACTCTCGGAGTTTACCTGCAGGGGAAATCATGCTGTAAAAGTCGATTGGCAGATCTTGGGTCCCACCGATTGGCCCCCAAACATGCGGTACGCCTAACTTCCAGAGAAACCCAGGCTCTCGAAAGCCACAAAGGGTCGCTGTATGCGCGAGATCGAACGCAACGTTGCTATGCAGCTTTTGTGCGACCGCAAAAGCTTCGCTGTGCCATCGGCGGTAACCACGATAAAAAGTGAGTTCTCGATTCAGCAAGAAATTGGTAAGGCGACTCGGAGATAATTCTATTGTTCGAAGCCGTTTAGAAATGGGCAACTCGCGAAGCTTCGATGCGAACGAGCCCCGACCAGGAAGGGGGCGATAGATAACGGTAGTATCGAACTGCTCCGCAGCGATCAACGCACGGTGCCACCCATTCCGCTCCTCCATGGTTCCATCCGGGTCGAAACAGTATGCAATCATCACCAACCGAGGCAGAATTTCTTCCGAGGTTTCGGGAATGTTGGACTCTGTTATGCCCGTAGAGGAAGCGGCCATCGATTTTCTAGAATTTACTGAAAGCGGAATTGAGGTTGTGATCAACGGGACCACCCCGGGAGTCCATCCTAATCAAGTGATGGTTCCATTCAACAAACCCAACCGATCTAGGCACCTGCAATCAACGATTCCCGCCGCTGGGGTGCGATTTTTCCGCTCATTCCGCTCTTTCCGATGAATCCGAAGATACAGGTAAAACGCAGCCGGCAAAAAGTCGAGTGATCTGCTTTCTCAGGTACCCGTTCCTGGGATCCACCTAGTAGCAAAAGGTTAAACTGAATGCCCTTACATCGAATGCAATTCCAAGAAAACAAGAGTTTGAATAAGATATACTCGCTCGGTTGCCTCCTCCCATAGCCTTCCACACCATCCACCGATGTCACTCCAACGCATTCCTTGGTCGCTAGGGGTTTTGCCCATTGCTTGCGTTGCAATCGTTGCTCTCATCCTGTGGTGGGTCGATCGACACAACGAAAACCTCTGGAACCAGATGCAAACTCAAGTTGCATCGGATGAAATGCAGTTCTACAGGTCCATTGCGGAAACGTCTCCGGTCGATCTCAATGCATTTAGCGGTCAAGTAAGCGATTCCCGCACAGGTAATTTATCCATTCTTGAAGAACAGCAACTGACAACTACGGAGATTAAAAGGCTAGAAAATTCGTCGAAGGAAACCAGTCTCGAGCCGGGCGGATACATTCGGCTTCGTCTCATCGAGAGACTTAAACCAACTCTCACCAAAGATAGCGACCCCAAAAAAGACACGACGCCCCCCAGGCGTTGGATCGCGTACACCAAGCGACTTCCTCCCTTCAACGCGAACAATAAGCGTTGGACACCATGGTGGCTTGCAGGCGCCTTCCTGGCGGGACTCGCTTCCGCAATCGCTCTACGTTCATTCACTGAGACTCGACAAACCTATGCTCGAACCCTCCAACAGATCCGAGCTCAAGCGTCGAAAAGCCGACCACCACACGAGATGCTCAAAGTGTTTCCTGGAGGTTTCTTTTTTGGCGATATCAGCCGCGAGTTAGTCGCCCTAATCGCGGCATACCAGAATCAAATCATCGCCGTCAAAACGGGGGCAGAACAATCGGAAACGGTCTTATCTGCGATGCCAGTGGGAATCCTTGCCTTCACATCCGATCTTCAACTTTGGTTTGCGAACCGGGCGGGGATCGACCTTCTTGATCTTTCCGACCGGATTCGTGATCGAACCCGTTTAATCGAGTTGATTCGGCAACCGCGGGTTCTCGAATTGATCACAGAGTCCCAAAAGTCATGCCAAACCATGGACTGTGAACTTGATGGCACGGCGAAATCCATCGTTCTGCGATTGCGGGCGCATCCGCTCCAGCACGACTCCCCGCAATCGGATCCATCCAGCCCGCCACCGATGCTATTGGTGATCACGGACGAGACGCGACTCAAGCAACTGGAAAATGTGCGTCGTGATTTCACGGCCAACGTGTCGCACGAATTGAAAACTCCGCTCGCTGCGATTAAAGCCTACGCGGAAACTCTACTCATGGGAGCGCTCGACGACCCGGATGCCTGCGAGTTATTCATCACGCGAATCAGCGAACAAGCGGACCGACTTGATCGGCTCATCTTCGACTTGCTCCAGTTAACCAGGATACAATCCCTCCCGGAAAAACTACCACTGATGGCTTTGCCACTCCAAGATTTCGCCCGCGCCTGCATCGAGGAACATCAAGCGATCGCGAAAACGAAGAACATCACGATCTACAACGAAATCGCAGAGTCGACCCCACGTGTCCTCGCCGACCACGAATCCCTTCGAACCATCCTGGGAAACCTGCTCAGCAACGCTGTGCGTTACTCGAAACCCGACGGATACATTCGCGTATCCTCGAAAGTTTCCGGCTCCGATGTCGAACTGTCTGTGATCGACTACGGGATAGGGATCCCCGACGAAGATATCGACCGGATCTTCGAACGGTTCTATCGCGTCGAGAAGGCTCGCAGCCAAGACGCCGGGGGAACAGGATTGGGACTTGCCATCGTCAAGCACCTCACCCAAGCGTTAGGTGGGTCGGTATCCGTTCGCAGCACTCTCGGTAAAGGAAGCCAATTCACAGTCCGACTCAAATTAGCACCTGAGTCAGAACTCTCGCTACTAGAATTGGACCAACCTCCAGAAAATCCGGCCTGACGCCCTAAAGCTTGCATGCCTCATCGACCGCCATGCATAGCGTTGTCATGGTATCCGGGGATAGACCAGCCACATTGATCCGACCCGTCCCCACAATGTAAATAGCCCGCTCCTGCTTGAGCCAATCCGCTTGCATGGCGTTCAATCCAGTGTAGGAAAACATCCCTTTCTGGGTCGCTAAAAAACCGAAGTCACGCCCCATGGAACTCATGCCGCGAATGAACGAATCCCGCATGCTGGATATCCGAGTGCGCATTGCATCGACTTCGCTTCGCCACAAAGCGGACAAATCGTTATCGCCGAGAATGGTTACAACGATCGCTTCACCGTGTCGTGGTGGATTGCTGTAATTGCAGCGGATCGACGCTCGGACTTGACTCATCAACGCCTCGGTTCCAGAGCCATCGGCTCCAATCATCAGCAGGGCACCAACCCGTTCGGAATACAACCCAAAGTTTTTGGAAAACGAACTGCAAACCACCACTTCAGGATTCTTTCGCAGAACGATGTGCAGCGGTTTTGTATCCTCAACGATTCCGTCACCGAATCCCTGGTACGCAAAATCAAGGAACGGGATCATCTTTTTTTCGGCCATCAAACTCGAGATACGTTCCCATTGCTCCAGAGTCGGATCGATTCCCGTCGGATTGTGGCAGCACGCGTGGAGTAGAACCACATCCCGCGGACGCCCCTTCGATTCCAGATCCTGGATCATCCCATCAAAATCCAAACCCGTCTTTCCGCCGTTGAGGTACGTGTAGACCAACGTTTCCATCCCGGCAGCTTGGAATACGGAGCCATGATTGGCCCACGTCGGATTGCTGAGCCAAACTCGCAAGCCAGGAAAGTTGCGGGCCAGGGTGTCCGCTCCGGCACGCAGAGCACCGGTACCACCTGGCGTATGAGCCGCGGCAACGCGACTGAAATCGAAATCCTCTCCGAGGACAAGCCGGCTGACACTTTTCGTGAACTCAGGAGCACCTTCGATCGGAAGATAGCTCTTCGTCTTCTGCGTTTTGAAAATGCGTTCTTCCGCTTGCCGAACCGACTCCAAAATCGGCGTCCTCCCCTGTTCGTCCTTGAAAACACCAACGGTCAAGTTGATCTTTCCCGGCCGGGGATCTTTCTCGAAGGCAGCAGCAAGACCGAGTATGGAATCAGGAGGAGCAAGCGGGAACGACTCGAACATCGGACTGGAAACCGTTTTACGCAACCAAAAAATCGTGCCCCACACCATCGCAGAGCGAATCGAAGCCAATTATCTCCACGTTACCAACTTTTGCCAGAGGAAACATCGGAACACAACCCAAGACCTCAACTACCCCGGAAATCGTTAAAAATCGATCCCGATGCCACGCGAACCGCAAAACCGAGCCATCACAACCACCGCTGCCAACCTCCCCCAAGGGCCTTACTCGGCCGCTGGCTGACTTGCCCAAGCCGCGCCCCATCTCAGT
>CAIYZV010000309.1 GCA_903930765.1 uncultured Pirellula sp. | reverse complement strand
GGCTTCCTCTTCGAGGACCGCCATTCCGTGCGAACCGGCGATTTCGATCCGCTTGAGCGACCCCGGATAAGCCGCCGTGGTAGCAACGATGGTACCCAAAGCACCTGATTCGAACTCCAGGGTCGCCACCGCTGTGTCTTCCACCTCGATCCGCTCATGAGCGCGCAAAGCGGTCATCGCGCTGACGGCGCGGACTGGGCCCATCAACCACAACAACAAATCCACGCTGTGGATCGCTTGATTCATCAACGCTCCACCACCGTCGAGTTGCCATGTGCCTCGCCACTTGCCGCTATCGTAGTACTGTTGAGTCCGGAACCACTTTACGATGGCGTCGGCAACGGAGATCGATCCGAATCGGTTCTGTTCAATCGCCGCTTTCATCAGCATCGCCGAACGATGAAATCGCGATGGGAAAATAGTACCCAGGTACACACCTTGCTTTTCGCATTCAGCGATCAATTGATCGCAGCGCTTCGTGGTCACCTCTAACGGTTTCTCAACCAAGACATGTTTGCCCGCCTTTGCAGCCATAATCCCTGGCTCCAAGTGAGCACCGCTGGGAGTGCAGATGGTGACCACATCGACATAGGGATCCTGCAACATGGCCTTGAGATCATCGTAAGGCAGGCCTCCAAACTCATCCGCAAACGCAGATGCCTTCTCCATATCCCGCCCGTAGCACGCCACCAATTTCGAGCCTCGCATCTCAGCGATCGCACGCGCATGGAACTTGGCTATCATTCCGCATCCGATGATTCCCCAACCGATCATAGCTCACCTCTGAAGTGCATCATGGCCCATCTCTAACGACATATTGATTTTAATCTCGCACTCGGCGTTATCGATCAGCCTTGGGCAAAACGTCTACCTATCGGCGCGGAGCGAGGCCAACAATGGCTGACGCATTGCGAGCAACGCCGCCCCCACGCAAAAAAACAATCCGAGCACGACAACCCAGAACAGCATTGCGAGGGGCGAGCCGATGGCGGACATGGATTGACCGCGCAGCAATACGGGGGCCGATGCCAAGATCGCTGCCCCTGCACCGATTCCAATTCCTCGCATCAATTGCCATCCGTTTTCGAGCGATAGCGCCCACACCAAACGATTTTTAGGAAATCCCATGGCCCGCATGGCTGCCAATTCGGACTGCCTTTCCAAGGCGCTTCGCAATTGCGTCACCCCTAAGCCTAATGTTCCTAACAGCAATCCGAGGGCACCGAGGACTTGGAATGCACTCAAGTAAGTATTCTGCACGGCCAAGAGTTTGGCGAGGATATCAGTGGTCGACGCGCAGCTCAGCCCCTCGTCCGACCAACCTTCCTCCATGGCGGTTCGGATCTTCGCAACATCCTCGCCAAGCATGTCCGGTGCGGTCGGCTTCACTAAAAACATTCGGTAGCCGCTGATCTCAGGGAACAATGCTTCGAAGTTATTCTCTCCGATCCAAAGGCTTCCTTGAAGAATGGTGTTTTGCAACACCCCCACCGTTTCAAAGTAGACTTGTTTCCCATCGAAGCGATACGAAAACTTTTCACCGACATAACCCCCTAAATGCAATGCCCACAATGCTGTGTTTTGATCGAGGATCACGGGGACAGGGGATTTCTCTGTCCCATCGGCACTCTTCTCTAACGCGAGCCACGGAGAAGGGGGCATGGACTTTGTATTTGGCGTATTTGGCGGAGAGGAACCTGACTCGAGCATTTGTTGGCTAGGTTTGGAAAACCAAGCAAGTTCCGAGTTCCCTGACCCATCGCGGTCGACCGCCGCCATCCGAGCAGAGATGCCCATCACTTGCGGCTCGCTGGCTTGGTACAAGTTGTTGCAACTAGCATCATCACCGCCGCGCACACGGACGTTGACGATCTGACTTTTCTCAAGCCACTGCGCTTTCGTAGCTAGGGCAAGTCGTTGTTGTTTCGGATCATCGATATTGATCTGGATACTTTGTGCGCTTTTGGCAATGTAGGCGAAGCCCCCGGTTCCGCTTCGATCGGGTTGAGCTTGGAACAAGCTCATCGAAAGGATCAAAAACGAAGCGATCGCCATCAACGAAACAGTGAGAATACTGCGAACAGGGGACCGTTGAGCGCTGGAGCGGCTCAGGAAGCTCAAACCCATGCCTTGAATGCTGACACCCCCTCGGACGCCGTCGCGAGGTGAACGCATGCTGTGATAGAGCCACAGGATACCAGCGATCATGAATAGCATGCCACTTCCAACAAAGGCGCCGGCCTGCGCTTGGCCTTGCGAGTACTGCCCAGCCACCATAGCGCCGACCGCACCGATCGCACTTGCTACAGCCCCCCAAACAACCCATCGAGCGGGTCGACTGCCCGCCGAATCAGCATCCATTTTTCCCTTAAGCAATTGCGCGACACTGACCGACTTCAGTTGGCGGGTTACCAACCACGTGGTCGCAATCGATACCAAAAATCCGCATAGCCAACCGATCCAAAGGCTCGCTGGCCGCACGTAGAACTCCAAAAAGGAAACGGTGATCGCTCCCACCCACCACGACTTTAACCCAGACAGCATCGCATACGCGTATCCCAACCCGAGTGGAATACCGAGCGACGCGCCTATGGCCGCAATCACGCTCGACTCGAGCAACAGCAGACGCCGGACTTTGGGTCGGGTCCAACCCGATGCGATCAACAACCCCCAATGGCTCGCTCGCTTTTCAATCGTCAATCGAAAGAGGAGTGCCACGAGCAGCAATGCTGCAGCGATCACAAAGAAACTCAACGACATAAAAAGTGCATCGAAGGGTGTCGTGCCCGAGGAGGCTCGCACTTGCTGCTCGCGGATCGGAATCTCGCGCCATCCCATCGCGTCCAAGTTTTTGCGGACCGCTTGCAAAATACCGAGCTTGGCTCCTTCGCGTTCTCGATCGATCCAACCGTCGAAACGGAGGCTGGTTTGCGAGCCGAATCGTGAACCGAATAGCTTCTGACCCAACGTGTCTGAGATGAAAAGTTTAGGTGTCAATCGGTACTCGTTCCAATACGTATCGTCTACCGACTCGATCTTTCGAGTTAATGGGAACGGTGTCTCCCAGTTGGAGATCGACTCCTGATCGGTGATTCCCGGAACCTCTGGAGTCCACGATGGATCGTTGAACGGCGTCGGTGTCTTATCAAATCGCGCGGGATTTTTTCGTCGATATGGGGTTGCTGGCTCGGTGATTGGAGCGACGGCAACAACGCGAGCGTCGAAGCTCCGTTCCACTTCGGTTCCATCGACCGTCTCGGGTAAAAAGTAATCGATGCGGATGGTATCGCCGACCTTGGCCTGCATCTGCTGGGCCATCCATGAGTTGATCACAACCCAATCGTCACGGTCGGGTTGGGGCGTCGGTACCCCCGACGTTTCCAACATCCGGCCGAGCAATTCCCAGGACACGCCGCTAATCGTCGAATACGGAACACCGCGTCCTTTTGTTTCCGCTGTATCCGCTGCCTCCGATCCGGAGGGGGGCGATGCGGTTGCGATGA
Source organism: uncultured Pirellula sp. (assembly GCA_903930765.1). Lineage (GTDB taxonomy): Bacteria > Planctomycetota > Planctomycetia > Pirellulales > Pirellulaceae > JBKCUI01. The sequence continues at coordinate 351 of CAIYZV010000309.1, read as the reverse complement.
CTTGGGCGTTGTTGGCCAAATACGTAATCACACGTCTTGGCCGTGGACCTATCCATTCCTCCGTTGGCGAGATAGGTTTAGCCCAGGCCGGAGGATGGTCCATGATCGCTTGGCTCACGCGATCTTGGATAAGCATTTGATCGCTAGTCAATTGATCGTATTCGAAGACGACTCGTTCAGGATCCGATCCAGAAGCCTCTCCGATGTTCGTGTCGGGGAATTTCCGTTGGATGTGTTGCAAACTGAGTCCGAGGTCCTCCAACGATAATTGCAGTTGATCCAAAATAGAGGATGTTGCATCGGATTGAGTCGCGGTTGCGACTGCATTGATCTTCCCCTCGATCTCCAAGG
>CAIYZV010000308.1 GCA_903930765.1 uncultured Pirellula sp. | reverse complement strand
GCATCGTCGATCGCACCAGCCCCGATCGCAACCGTTCCCATCAAGGTCCCGGTTAAGCCCTTAAAGTGGATGATTCGTGCCAGCATCGGAAATGCGGTGATGCACATCGAGGCCCCTAGAAAAAGCATCGCTTCAAAAAGACTTGTCCGTTCAGGAAACATCGCACTGTTGTGGTACAAGTAGTAGGCGAGTCCTGCTCCTAGCAAAAAGGGTGTCACCATACCAGCAATAGAAACCATCAACGAACTCCGAAAGTGACTTCGGACGATGTCCATTCGGAACTCCATCCCAACGATGAACATGTACAGCGCCAGCCCCAACTGGGACGCAGGAAACAAATAACTGGAGGTGTCTCGCGTCGACTGTGTTGAATCCCACGGAAACAACAGCTTTTGCCACTCCGGCGCGAGCAAGCCAAACAGCGACGGCCCCAAGCATACGCCGGCGATCATCTCCGCAACCACCTGAGGCTGCCCCAATTTCCGAGCGACGATTCCCACCAGTCTGCATGCTGCGAGGATCACGGCGATCTGAATAAAGAAGTGGATCGCAAGATCTAGATTTTTCATTTCAACAAATCATCAACGGAAAGAAGTCTTCAAAAAGGAGGACCTCATGGCCATAAGGATCCTATCGGATTGTAACCCTAGATACTTGTTCAAACAAGTATTCACCCTCCCGAGAATCGTTGGCTTTCGTTTGCTATCACCCTCCGAACGCTAGTTTTTGGAGCAACTCAGGACGGCTTAGCGAAGGCTTTACAAGGAATATTTTTAAGGCGTGATTGGCCCCTAAAACTGGCTCTTCTGGAACGAAAGGTTGCCGTCGCTGGTGCTTTCATTCCAGACTTCGATTCGTCTTTGCCATGTCCTCTCCGTCACTGCCACAAAACTCGACATCGGCGCCAACGGCGAGATACCCCTCGTTCCCGGTTCGCTATTCCCTGAAATAGCGACCTAGCCAGCAATCCCCTCTCGAACCATCGATCGGTCTCAAATCCTCTCCAAACGCCCCTGCGTAAGAAATTGGCAACGGTACCGTACAGGATTCGGGTCGGCAGGTGCCTTTCCGCTTAAAACGGCCTCTAGGGATCAAATATCCAACCTTGTTCGTCGGTGCCATGATCAACCTCGGGTATGGCACACCAAGTGCATCCATCGTGCCTACGAGGGCTGCTCGGTCTAAAGCTTTTGCGCCGGAGAGGACGAGACGCCCCCAAACTCGTTGGAAGCTCGCGGAGAAAGGAGAATCGATCGTGGCTCATTCCATCAGGCTCATCCAAGGACAGACATCTTTCACAAGCGGTTCACATGCGTCCGAACCGGATTGCATTCCGTCGTGGCATTCGTTCCCTCGGTTCGTTCGACATGTTCAAGATAAAGGGGACAGGCGATACCCAACCCCCACTCACCGATCCGCTTTGATGCTCTGCGTGTCCTACGGACTATTGGTGATTTACTGGTTGGTCATCGCCTCGGTTTCGATTTACGACATGCATTTGACCGTGAAGTATGCCGGCACCCTAAAGTCGCTTGAGCAAAACCCGGTGGGTCGATGGTTGATGCAATTGGACTCCATCCAGCACGATGTGATCCCAGACACAACGTTGTTCCTTTCCTTCAAGTCCCTCGGAACGATTGCGGTGATGCTGATCTTAGCCATCCTGATCCGACAGCGAGCACGACTCGGTCACCCCGTCGCTATTGGTGTCACCATGTTCCAACTTTCGCTCGCATGGTACCTCATGTACGGGGACATTCCCGACAATTGGTTCATCCAGTAGCCGCTCGCACGAGCAATTACAACACCTTCAACGTGCGCCGATAGACCTTGGAAACATTCTCCGCCATGGCACGGTCCGAGAACAGCTCACGTTGTCGTTCCCATGCGTTTGCGCTGAGTCGGTGCCATTCGATTCGGTCATCGACCATCTTCAAAATAGCGTCTGCGAGGCTCGAGGCATCGCGTGGCTCGGCCAAATATCCCTCGATGCCATGCCGTACCACTTCCGGAGTCCCTTCCACCTTGGTGGCAACAACGGGCACTCCCAAGGCCATGGCTTCGAGAACGACCATGGGCATTCCCTCTCCGAAGAGACTGGGCAGGACTAGCGCATCCAACTCTCGTATCCGACTCGGTACGTCCTGACGGAAACCCTGCCAGTGCACATGAGACCCGAGGCTCAGCCGCTCTGTCATGGAAAGAACTTCGCGTTGGTACTCCTCGGTCTCGAATCCACCGATGACATCCAGCGTTACTTGAGGATTGATTTGTTGGATTTGTTTCATCGCTTCGAGAAGTACCTCGATTCCCTTTCGAGGACGGATCAACGCCACCATCCCGAGTCGCCACTCTCGCTGCTCCATGCGATCCAGCGTTGAGATCGATTCCTGCGTGGCAACTCCGTTCGCAACTTTCGTCAGCCGATGCCGCGAGTAACCTCGTTTGAGCATTTCCCGTCGCAGCGACTGCGACACGGTGATGATGTGGCTCGCGCTTCGCAGCGCCCATCCTTCGACCCAATCGTTCACGCGGTTGATCCAAGCTCGGGTTGAGTCCCGAGCCGCCGGAGAGTGGACATGGTAGATCCAAGGAACACCTAATCGTTTCGCCAAGAGCCCTGCAACCAATGCCGAACGTGGCGTATGTGCATGCAAGAGCGATGGTGGGTTCCTTCGCAGTCGATGGCTCATCCGTGCAACCACACCCAAGTCTGCCCGCCCTCGCATCTGCTCGGTGAACACCATCGACGGATCCAACCCACAGCAGGCCTCGAACTTCCCGGGTTTCAAACACGCGAACCAAGGCTCCACGCCAAAGAGAGGCAGATTCCTACCGAGCAATTGCTGGACCCGCTCCGCACCCGAGAAATGCTCTCCGTTCACCAAGTGCAGGACACGAACCAATGCCTCGGCAGGGGAAGTACCTCGCGCACCACGTTGGGATGAGTCTATCGAAGCAACATGAGCGGTGATGGAAGGCAAATCGGATGCTGTAATCATCGGCTGTGTCTTGGTCCTGGGGGCATCGGGAAGAACGCTAGCATTTCTTGTTTTTTGCGCGTGAGGTATCCTGCAGGAAAACCATAGGTCAGGGAGGCACTTTCCCCTGCAAGGAGATCCTTCGAGTCGAAAAAAGGGGGCGTGAAGACCCTATCATTCTCGGCACAACCGGAAAAAACGATCTAGGTGGAACGCTTCAAAACTGCTATCGTCCCCGAACCAATGCGCGGCGACCGTATGGATGCGGAAGCTCTGAAACAGCGCGGCTAACTGATTCACAACCCGCTCACGGACGAGTGATTTCGATGCTTCGATCGACTCCCTCTTGGAAATCAACCTCCCTTCTAGCGTTTGCAATGATCGTGGCACCGACCTCGAATGCATTCTCGCAGCAGAATGGAACACGCCCTGGCGTTCAACCGCGTGCTCCAGGTTATGGCGCTAGTACTTCCGGAGCTGCTCCTTCCGGCGCTGGTACCACACAACCCAACACCCAAGCCGGCAATCCTCAGCCAAACGGGCAACTCAATCCCCAACTCAATCCGCAGCTCAATCCCCAACTGAACACACCGCAGGCACAAGCCGCCGCGCAGGAAAAACTTCAGCAAGCGGTTCGCGATGGGCAACAATGGCAGATGCAGGGTCCCAACAATGGTGGCCAAGTCATCATGCAGCAGCCCTTCCCAAACCTCACGGCCGACGAACAGAAAATGTTGGATCAGGTTCTCGCTTATTGGGAGCAAGAAACATCAAAGATTCAGCGATTCAATTGCGAGTTCAGCCGCTGGGAATACGATTCACAAGCGCCTGGCGTCGCTGAATTAGCACGGCAAATCGGTTCCATGGAAGTCCCGATCGCTGCGGGCCAGGGGGTGATTCGATTTCAAAAACCTGATCGCGGGCTTTTCAGAACCGACACCTATTTGAAGATGACTGGGCAACTCACCGCCGACCGACGGGTCGAGCTCAAGAAGGACGAGAACAATTTTGGAGAATGGGTTGTCTGCGACGGAAAAAACGTCTGGGACTACGATCGCAAGGTGAAGGTTCGAACCCGACTGGAGCTCCCGCCTGAAATGCAAGGACTCGGGATCATGAACTCACCCCTTCCATTCTTGTTCGGGGTAAAAGCCGATGAGATTAAATCGAGGTATTGGATCCGTATGATCAGTGCCGGTACGGAGAATGGTAGACCCGTCCAGGACAAATATGCGATCGAAGCCTATCCTAAGTATCCTGTCGATGCGGTGAACTACCACCACGTTCAAATCGTTCTCGATCGAGAAATGTTCCTACCATTACTGATGGTACTCTTCATGCCGGAGTGGAATGACAAAGGAAGCAACGAGAACGGAGTCGTGCTCGAACCTCGCGATAAACGGATGGTTTATCAGTTCGCGAATCGTCAAACCAACGCCACGATCTTTCAGAAGCTAAGCGAAGCGATCTGGCGTCAGGAGTTTATTCCTACCGATCCAGGAGCAGGGTGGACGACCAACGAGATTCCGTACCTGCCTGCCCAAAACACGGCAGGCCCGGCATCCCCCGGAACAGGACCATTCGCTCCAGGACCTGTTGCTCCAGGACTGGGCGTCCCACCCGGTACGCCGCAAGGTCTACCTCCAGCAGGCGCAGGCGCCCCCCAAGGCCAAAGGACCGCAAACCCCGGTCTCCCAGCCTCATCGAACACTCCAAAATCTCGCTAATTGCTTTTGGGGATGGAGACTGCGATGCGCAGCGCGACGCCACGAACCAATACACGCCCGATGCTGCTGGCCTCGGGCTCTGGTCGAACGACGATCGCACGATGCATTCTACCTCTAGGGTGCTGCCTAGTATGGAGTAGCACGGGATGCACAGGTTGGTTACCGACCCAACCCGAACCTCGACCTATCGAAAAAACGTTTGGGAAAACTGAGAGCTCGCGAGACACCATCGGTATCGAATCGATCCTGATTCGACTTGATAGCCAACAAGCGTCACAGCTTCCGGAATTATGGGCGGCGCTCGACGAACAAATCATCACGCCGGACACCCGAATCGCACTCGATCGCAATGGACTACGAGCCGCGAAGGCCGCTGATCATCTCCCGGTGGTGCTTGAAAACTGGGTTCGAGCCAGCGAACGCCGAAGGGACGACGATTCCTTGGAACAAGCCGGACTGGCTGCCGACGTCTCCTCATTCTGTCAGCTTTGGCGATGCCGGCCCGATTCACGGAAAGAGTTGACTGTTAGGCGATTACCGCAGGACCAAGCCACTTTGTTTTATTTCGATGGCGCTATGAAAGGTGGAACTTTCAATGCTCCACATTTCTACTACTCTCTTTTCACGGCACCCTCTGGAGACGCATCAGCACTGGTCCGGTTGGTCCCGGAAATGGAGTACGGCGAGACGAAACGAATCGTCGTGGCCAAAGATTCGGCGATACGGACCGACGAGCGACGCGATGCCCTTGCATGGGAGTCTCTTGCAGTTCAGTTGCGTCTTCGGCGCGGTGACTGCATCGTTATCGGTGCCACGCAAGAGTCTCGAGGGTTAGGGGAGCATTTTTTTAAGACCCTTACCAAAGACGGCGAAATGCAGCATGTGCTGCTTCTCGTCCGATTGTCTGAGCTGCGCGCCGAAGATATCTTTGCCCCCAATACCAACCCAGCGGCCACCTCTGCCAGCCGGCTCTTGCCATGAAGATGTTCAGATTCATCGCGGGACCACTTTTGGGTGCCATCCTCTTTGGTTTGCTCACGCAGTATTTCGTCTTGGAAACTCCAGCCGCAGCCGTGGCGATGCTTAGCCTGTGGATGGCCCTTTGGTGGGTAACCGAAGCCGTCCCGTTGGAACTGACGGCGCTTCTGCCTATGTTGGTATTGCCACTCACCGGGCTCTACCCGGAAAACGCCATGATGAAATCGTGCGCACCCTATGCGCATGAGAGCGTCTACTTTTTTCTAGGTGGTTTCGGACTTGGCTTAGCTATCGAAAAAACCACGCTCCACCGCCGTGGAGCACTCTTCTTGCTTCGCTGGGCGGGTTCGAATGCGGCAACCGTGGTTGGAACATTCATGCTCTGCACCGCTCTTTTGAGCATGTGGATGAACAACACGGCGACCACCATGTTGATGCTTCCTTTGGCGATGAGCGTCATTGCAACCCAGGAGAATCGACGCTTCGCGACGTCGTTACTTATCGGAGTCGCTTACGCGGCCAGCATCGGTGGGATGGGCACTCTGATAGGGACTGCACCGAACATTTTCTTCGCGGGCTTTCTCGAACAGAACAACATCGAACTCGGCTTTCTCAATTGGATGGCTATCGCACTGCCGATCGTCGCGACCTTGCTCGTGGGCTGCTGGGTTTGGATGGTCTGGATCCTCTGGCCGATGGGGGATTTGAAAGTCGAAGTCCCCTCCGCTTGGAAGGAAGAATGGGCCAGCAACCCTGGTTTCACAGCCAAGCAAACCACCACCTTGATCATCTTTTCGATCGCCGCATGCATGTGGATCCTGCGCGACCCTATGCTTGCGTATTTTGATGGAACTACCGTCGGAACCTGGATCAAATTGATCAATGACCCTTGGATCGCGATGGCGTCGATGGCGTCGCTATTGATCTTCCCGATTGGCTCCCCTGTCCTGGAATGGGCGGATATCGAACGCATCCCGTGGGGGGTACTTCTTCTCTTTGGAGGAGGATTGAGCCTGTCGATCGCGATCAGCGCCTCTGGCTTGGACAAGCATATCGCTGCGATCGCCTCGCAACTCCATGGCGTGCCAACCTACCTATTGATCACTTGCGTGGTGATTCTCGTGATTGCCATCTCGGAATTGGCCAGCAACCTTGCTACTGCCACCACCATGATCCCGATCTTGATGAGCGCCGCACCGGCAATGGGGATCGACCCCTTAACGCTCCTGAGTGCTACAGTCCTAGCCAGCAGTTGCGGTTTCATGATGCCGGTTGCCACACCGCCAAACACGCTCGTGTTCGCACAACGCCGATTCCCGGTACGCGACATGCTACTGGCTGGCTTGGGGCTTAACATCCTCTCAGCGATCGCGATCCCCTTCTTCGTGCTCTGGATCCTGCCGTGGGTGGTGCGTCGCTAAAGTCACTTGCCCTTCAAGTCCAGTTCGCTGATCTGCTCGAACGTCTTGGTCGAACTCGATTCGGTCAGCATCTCTTGGCGAACGATCCGACCTGGAATCTCCTCCGAACGCCACAGCTTGACCGTCATCGGTCCGGCTTCGTTATTCTCTGTCCATTCGAAGACTTCTGCATTCACTTCCAACTCGCCAATCGACACACGCTCCTCACCAACCAGTTTGGCTTTGCTCGACGGCAACAAAAACAGTTCCGGCTTCAATCCGCTGGGTAGCGCGAACTTCGCAGGGTATGTCGCGCTGCTGGGTGGATTGTTTTCTGGAGGGGAATCAGTGCGCATGACCGAGACCTGGCTTCCCACTGCCACCTGTTCCGGCGACTTGTCCTCAAGCCACATTTTGGTCGTCACTAGAACTTCGCCAAATTCATTGGTAACCACTCGTTTCCGAATCACGGATGCACCTACCGGGAATCGACTCCAGTTGGAGTACTCCGGATGATCGAGCAGAACGGGACTTGGAACCGTTTCGCGTTGGGCCGTACTACCCGATTGAGAAAGCGCCGTCTTGGGAACAATCGGCCGTTTGTCCTCACATCCGATTGCCAAGCAACCAGTTACCAGCAAACCTACGCACACCCTACTACCTCGATGACGATACATAGCAATCCCGTTCTTGCATGTGAAAACTGGATAATCAGCCAATAGGTAAACTTTGTGGCTACTTGCCAGCGCTCCCTTGGCTCTCCTCATTTTCAATCGCTTTATCCTCCGCGCGGACTTTTGCCTTTTGCTCCTCCGTCAACTCACCCGTCGGGAGAATCGGCGCACTGCTACCCCCGCATCCCAGAGTTACGCAGAAAAGTCCCATCCAGCTCCATTTTGTCAATTTCGTCAGCATCTCACACTCTCTGATTCTAGATACAACACAAGCAGGCGGCTCACGCATTGTGAGCCGCCTGTATTTGAAACCGGTCTTCGACAGGCAATTACTTCGACCAGCAATTACTCGTCGGTGTTTACAGTCTGTCCATCATCGATCACGCACAGGTACATCCAAACCATCGGATCAACGCTAAACGGAGAGAAACGGACAGAACCATCGGCATAGGTCGCATTCAAGCCACTTCCATGGCTTGATCCGAAATACCGTCGCCAGACGTTGCTACCGTCGTTGGGATTGGAAGGAGACCCGGCGATCTTGATGGTCGGATCAAAGTCCGACTTAGGTGGGAAATGGTAACGGATTACGCATTCGTCCCAACCAGCGTTGTTCCATCGTTCGTTGTCACCACCATCTACGCCAAAGCGTTTGTGGGGCAAGCATTTTTCGGCGGCCATGATCGAGGATGACGTTCCATCGGTGATGTCGCGCAGCCTTCTTTTGGCTCCTTGCCCCGACCACACGATGATTCCTTGTCGGCCTGGTTGCGTCCCAAAGTTTTCTGGGGTTCGCTCATTGCGCCGCGGTGACATTCCAAGAGGTGCTGCTGGGATATCGCCCCAGTTCTCATGCACTTCACCTTGGTAGAAACCAGCGTTTCCAGCATAGTCGCTGCGGGCGAAGAGTCCGCCACCGTACACGGCCCCACTGCGGCGCGATGGGCAGTAGTAAATAGGGATGATCGAGCGGGCTACGTCATCTTCGCCGTTGTAGTTCGCTGGACGACTCGCATGGATCGGGGGCAGATCGAACCTGGCAAGGTTGTAAACGTTTTGCCCTTCAACGTAGGGCAGGATCTTGAACCAGTGGCTCCAACCCTTTGGGCTGGCTGAGTTGCAGCAGGTAGTGCCGCTCTCATACGCACCAACAGGTTCGTTGTAAACCATCCCCGGCAAACTCGGATCGCCATCGTAAGGACCTTGAGGCAAGTGCTTCAAAGCCGATTCGTGGTTCATGAACGCGAGTCCGATTTGACGCATGTTGCTTGAGCAAGACATGCGCCGTGCTGCTTCCCGAGCTGCTTGCACTGCAGGCAGCAGAAGCCCCACAAGAATTCCGATGATTGCGATGACAACCAACAGCTCGACCAGCGTGAAGGCTTGTCGTCCTCGCATTGGCGCAACGCGCCAAACGCTCTTACTCCACCAACCCTTAGCCATAACAACACTCCCAAAAATAGTTTTGCTGAGCTAGCCGGTTTGCGACCTTGCGTCAGCCGTGAAATCGAATGACGTGCGGAAGATACCGATCTGTTGTTGTGCGCCTACGATTGCGAAATCGACTTCACCAAACCTTCGTCAATTTCAAACAAAACTCATCGACAACCATCGGTTTGTGTGAAGCAAGCACCAAGTTCCGGTAAAGATTTAGTGTAGAAGGAACCGACGTTCCGACTGCACGCACCATGCACCAAGCACTAAGCACTAAGCACCAAGCACCGCGTTCGTACGACTCCCGACCTGCCCCTGGTTTTCCAATAGCAAATAGCACCCCAACGCTCCGAGGTTCTAAAAACGGTTGCCACCGCTGAACTTCCCATGAAAATCCTGGTTTTTTGCCCCCTTGCAGATGATGCGATGTTGTCATCCAATTGGGCTTTGTCGCAAATGAAAAACCTCGTCCGAACATGAGTCCAGCCATGGGTTTAGAAAGTCTTTTTCAGCTTGAAAATCGCGTCGCCGTTGTGATCGGCGGAACCGGAGCCCTGGGGGGCGCAATGGCCTCTGCATTGGGATCCGCCGGGGTTCGTATTGCCGTGGTGGGACGGAACGCGGAGCGGGGGATGAGCAGGGCCGAAGATATCCGACGCGGGGGTGGCGAGGCGGTCTTCGTTTCTGCCGACGCGATGAACCGCGACTCCATGATGCACGCTCGCGACCATATCGAGAAATCGCTAGGCCCCGTCGACATTTTGATCAATGCTGCCGGTGGAAACCAAAGCGGTGCGACCTTGCAGCCCGGAGATGACTTTTGCAACCTATCGCTCGAGGCCTGGCAGCAGGTATTCGACCTGAATCTGATCGGCGGAACGGTCCTACCATGTCAGGTTTTTGGCGAAACGATGCTTTTGCGCAATTCCGGCAGCATCATCAACGTGGCATCAATGTCGGGAATCATCCCTTTATCACGCGTTGTCGCTTATTCAGCCGCCAAAGCAGCCGTGATTAACTTCACCAAGTTCCTCGCTCGCGAATGGGCGCCCCGTGGTATCCGAGTGAACTGCATCAGTCCCGGCTTTTTTCCGGCCGAACAAAATCGCAGCTTACTGTACAACCCAGACGGAAGCCTCGCTCCCCGCGGAGAACAAATCATCAACCACACTCCCATGGGTCGGTTCGGTTATGCCCACGAACTCGCCGGCTCCGTAGTGTACCTCGCATCTCCGACCGCATCCTCCTTCGTCACCGGACATAACTTGGTCGTCGATGGTGGCTTTTCCTCAACGACGATCTAACTCCCTATTGCGATCCGAGCGATATTGCGATCTGGGCAATTTTGCGATCTGGGCAAATATCGAACCCAAAACCACTGTTCTAAAGACTAATTTCATTAACTTCTGGAGACACCATGTCCAAACTTGCGATCCGTACCGATGCTTGCGAACTCGATTTTCTTTCCCTAGGAGCATTGGTCCATCGCCTCGACCCAGGCATCATCCCGTTTCGCAAGGCTCGGACGTTCGATGTCCACGTTTCGGGAGGTGAATACAACGTCGCAGCCAACCTTGCCGATTGTTTTGGGCTAAGGACCGCTGTTGCGACCGCCATGGTGAACTATGGGATCGGTGAATTGGTACAGACTCGCGTTAAAGAAATGGGAGTCAAAACGTTTTACAAGCACTTTGAACATGATGGTGTCCGCGGGCCAAACATCGCAACCGTGTATAGCGATCGTGGCCAAGGCGTTCGGCCACCGGTGGTTTATTACAACCGGGCCAATGAAGCAGGAGCCATGCTCAAGCCAGGGGACTTTGATTGGAAGAGCATCTTCGCGACGGGAGTCCGCTGGTTCCACTCCGGAGGGATCTTTGCCTCCCTCTCCAACACCACTTCGGAATTGATCATCGAGGGGATGCAAGCCGCCCAGGCTGCCGGTGCCGTCACCTCGTTCGACTTGAATTACCGCGCGAAAATTTGGGCCACCATCGGCGGACCATCGAAGGGCCAGGAAATGATTAGCAAAATCGTCAAACATGTCGATATGCTGGTCGGCAACGAAGAAGACCTCCAGAAAGGTCTCGGTATCGAGGGCCAAGACGTCGAGCATAAATCCGAACTCGATCCGGATGCTTTCTTCAAGATGATCGACCGAACCATTGAGAAATTCCCGAATGTCAAAATGGTTGCCACCACGTTGCGCGAGGTAAAATCCACCAATCGCCATGAATGGGCCGCCGTCCTCTGGTATGATGGAAAGCGGTATATCAGCCCAACGATGCAACTGGACGTCATCGACCGAATCGGCGGTGGTGATGGTTTTGCCGCTGGATTGATTTATGGCATGCTCGCAGGAAAAGATCCCGAGCAAGCGTTGCGGCTCGGTTGGGCTCACGGCGCGTTGCTGACCACATTCCCCGGCGATACCACCATGGCAAAATTGCCAGAGGTGGAAACATTGGCCAAGGGTGGTTCGGCCCGCGTTCAACGTTAACCTCAGCCAAGCTCCGCGAAACCAACGGATTCGCTTCGGCGATGAAGATTGTCGCTTCGGCGATGGAGATTGATTCGATGTCCAATGGAAACCCATCAAGGCCGAACCCTTACGAGGCATCGAAGACACCTTCGAAGAAATCTCCGCGGCAAAAACCACCTCCCGTACCTGAGTCGAGCGATCCGTCGAATCCGCGGACGCTCGAAAAGATCTTCGGAGGAGCCTCGCTCGCTCAATTGCAAAACTTCTGCAATCGCTTGGCCACCGGATTGCATGCAGGGGTCGATATCCTTCGCGCCCTCGATGTCGAGTCGAAAGTTGGCTCGGCACGGTACCGCGATGCCGTCAAAGACACCTCCGACAAGATTCGGTTGGGCTACTCGCTGGGCGAAGCCATGCGGCTGCAAGGAGTCTTTTTCCCCTCGCTGCTCATCAAGATGGTTGAGGCGGGTGAGCACTCCGGACAAGTCGAGCGGGTCTTTCGCTACATGTCGGATTACTATTCCGATTTGAAACGAACCCGCCAAGAGTTCGTTTCACAAATCACTACCCCAGTGATACAACTCGTAGTCGCTATCCTCATCATTTGCGCCTTGATCTTTATCAATGGCTTCTTCACCTCGGGAAGCTCGCAGGAAAAGCCGATCGATCTCACCGGAGTAGGCTTGAGAGGTGTTTCTGGGGTTCTGATTTTCCTGAGTATCCTCTCTGTGATCGGTGGTGTTCTGGGGACCGTCGCGTTTGGGATCTGGAAGAATTGGTTCAACTGTCATCAAACACTGGTCCCTTTGATCAGAAACGTACCCGTGATCGGCACCGTCCTTACTACCACCGCCCTTTCCCGTATGTCGATGTCTCTTTCGATGATGCTCGGTGCCGGAGTCGACGCGAAGCGCAGTGTTCGCGATTCGGTCTTGAGCACCGGAAACCACTACTACATTTCGGGCGTCGAACAGATGACCGATTCCATCCAAGAAGGCCGATCGCTCGCGGAATCGCTCGACGCGCCTAAACGCCTCCCCGATGAGTTTATTCAGACACTCGAAATCGGCGAACTGAGCGGCAATGACAGCGAGTCCCTCGAGCGACTCGCCGTGCAATATCGCGAAAAAGCTCAGCTCGCATTGAAACAGCTAGCCATTACGGCTGGCTTTGCAATTTGGTTTGCCATCGCCGGCATGATCATCGCCGTGATCTTCATCATCTTCACGCAGTACCTCAGCTTGCTCTATGGCAATCTCCCCAAGTAAGCCTCGGGGGCCCTGCTATATTCCGGCACTTCAGCGTTAACGCTTGTGCCGGTTAGTTCGGTTTTATGCCCTAGCATTTTGGACTCGAGTCCCTCGTTTCGATTTTCAAAGGAATCGCAGGGAGTATCTACCACAAACTTGATGTACGTTTAGTTAGGTAGAGGCAGGGGAGCGAGTAGCACCTACTGTGAATGCGTACTAATTTCCTGAATCGAATCACGAGACGGGGCATGCGGATGCAACGAGGGCGAGACATTTGGAACGACTGGGTTCTGAAATACCCAGTTCATGCTCCTCGCAATCGACGTGGCTTTACGCTCGTGGAACTGGTGGTTTATATCGCGATCGTCGCAATCATGGCGATCTCACTTTTCCGCGTACTGGGTCAATCCGAAAAAGCGAAAATCGTATCGGTTGCAAAAACAGCGCGACTACTCAACGACGTGGCAAGCACCGTATATGCGACAACTGGCACGTGGCCGCGCGATGCCAACAACAGCACCCTACCAACCGAGATGAAGCCATACCTATCGAACAATATTTTCGCCAATGACACGCCGTTGAAAGGACGTTGGGATTGGAACGGACCGACAAACGCTGTTAGCAACCTCATCGGAATCTCGCTGCGATTCAACCCGCCATCCACTGCAGACAAACAGCTACTCACAAAGCTAGATAAGTTGATTGACGACGGCGATCTGGCAACGGGGAGTTGCAAAGGAGTTAACTCCAGTGGATCGCTTTTCTACGTGATCTCTGTCGCGACGAAGAACTGATGGCTGATCTTGCGAGCGCATCTGGATCCATGTACATCTCAGTCTTTCGTCTCGCGATTTGATTTCGAAGGGTACAACGCGACTACATTTGCGAGCAGGATCAGTGCACCCCCCATCCAAAGCCCAAAGGTAATTTTTTCGTTGGGATGCTCCATCCCAGTCCATGGCGCCAGCATGCCGGGCAGGAACAACGCCCATGACGATGCGAAGACTGGCTCTAAGCTGTAGATGACTGCGGCCTGCGATGCGGTGATCTGAGGTTGGTAACGGTTCATCCAACCAAACGACAACAGCGAGCAAAAGAATGCAAGTGCAAACATGGCGAGAACAAAAGGTAGCCGCATCGTCAATTCAGTCCAATCCGTAATCGACATATCCGGCACCAACGTCCAATCGCGAATCGGTGTGAAGAGTACGAACAGCGTTGTCATCCACCCCAAAATCGCCGTCACCAAAAACATACCAGGGGTAATCCGACTCGACTCGATCCGCTTCCCGTAATAATCCAACAGGAGGACTTGGAAGGCAAAAAAGACAGAACCGGTTGTGGTCAAGGTATCGCCGAGGGTCCATCGGTCTGCGGCATCCTCCGCCAATCGGATACCGCTAGGTGTCCATTCGACGAGTCCCGTTAGAACCACCACACCCGCCACAGCCAGCAGAGCCCCCATGACCATCCATCTCGAAGGAATTCGACGGAACACGATGACACCAAACAGCGGAGTAAACACGGCAGTGAGACTCGTCAAAAAACCGCTTCGCGACGCCGGAATCGTCGCCAGTCCGATCACTTGTAGGACCAACCCCACATAGAACATGACCGCGATCGCGGCTCCTGCAAGCCATTCCTGCCGTGTCGCTTCACGGACCAAGCGATTCCAGAGAATCACGAGCATCACCAATGCCAGTGTGAACCGAACAGCGATCATCCACGACGAAACGATAACACGAAAAGCGGTCGACTCGGAAGCCTCGTTGATACCGAAATGCGCATCCGTCAATTCATTGAGCATCTTGACCACAGGAAACGAAAACCCCCACAAAGCATTGACCATCACCAACGCGGCGATGGCAAGCCAAGGAAAATGCGTATTCCGTGATTCTGTAGGATCCGAGTTGTCAATTCCCAATGCGTCTACCCATCTCAAGCGTCGGAGTCTTACTCCGCCTATAAAAAGGACCGCCGATCAGCGGCAAATCCTCAGCCGCAACTACTTCGCATTCGCAGCACATCGGGTCATGGTTTCCATACTCCGACGAAGAATGGTTTCTACTCCAGGCGAGTAATCGAACACTTCAACACTTACCCACCCTCGATAATCGATATCGTGGAGGGCCTGGAAAATCGGTTGCTGATCGACCGCACCCATCCCTGGTCCCAGTAGATTCGGATCATTGGCATGGAAATGGACCATCAAATCTGCGTTCTCGCGAATGACTTGCTCGATAGGAATCCCTTCGGTGCTCATCGCTTTGACATCCAAATGCAATTGGACCCATGGACTCGCGATCGCCTCGATGATCGTTCGAGCTTGGGATGCATGGTTCAGAAAATTCCCCTCGCCGGGACCGAGTG
>CAIYZV010000307.1 GCA_903930765.1 uncultured Pirellula sp. | reverse complement strand
GAATCCTCGACTAATGCGAACTTGGGAAGTGGCGAGTTTACCGCTTGCTAAGCATTGCCAGGGGCAGCCTGGCGGTCAAGTATCGATCATGCCGAAAAGGTAAAATTTGCTAGCAAAGGATCTTAGCCAGGATCCGAGACTGACTTTCCCAATCGATCACCGTGCAAGCGAATCGCAGTGCACGCTCGTGAATCGTTGGTTTTCCGCTGATTGGCTCGGGCAGGAAGAGTAGTTTTTCCTGGACGCTTGGGCTCAGTAAGTTCAGATTCAAAATCTGGGACATCCGCGGCTGGGTCACATGGCAGAGTCTTGCCAGTTCGGTGACTCCGGAAACCTCGCCGCGATCGAGCATTCTCTGGTATTTGATTGCCAGGGCCATCAGGCGAGAGATCCGAGGGATACTTCCCCGAGGTCTGACTGGGATCACAGCGTCTCCTGCTTGGAGTCGATTTCGTCCTTTGTTGGACTTAGTCAATGTGATGGTCTGCGAAACGGTGATCATGCGGAAACTTCCTTTCTCGTTCCTTGGAGCGATCGAAGTGCGTCAGGGTAAAATGAAACCGACATAGAACTGTTCTCTGCGGAGAACTCAATTTTTGAAACCAACAACCGGATCAGCCGGCTTTTTTCTCGGCTTGTAAGTGCATTCCAGATCTCGTCGAAGTCCCGAACCGACTCGGCTGCTGCGACCCGATCGATGGTGTAATTCTCCACGGCTGTTAGAGCGGAGACCACGCGAGCCAAGTCTGCTTCGCACTTGGCGATGCGGGTGTGCAAATCGGCGATGCGTGCGCTGGTAGCACCCGTCGGATCGCTGATGATCGCCAGTTTGCCCAACTCGGCATGGTCGCGGGAAAGTTGCCGCTGAAGTTGCTGGCGATTGGTTTCCAACTCCTCGATTTGTTTGTTTTGACCAGATTGGATTTGGGCGATGACCAGATTTTGTATTTCTGCATCGGCCCCGATCGACCTGATTTGATCCAAGACGGCTTGCTCGATTTCTGCGGCTGGAAGATTCGGGGTAGGGCAGGCATCTCTGCCACTTTTGATCGCTTGGGTGCAGGAGTAATACCGGTAGATTTTCTCCTTCTTGCGAGTGAACGTGTGGACCATGGCATGGTCGCACGCGGTGCATCGCAAGATACCTTTGAGGATCGCCCCATGTTGGTTGATGAGCTGATTCCCTCGGCCACGACCATTCTTTTTCAGCTGCTTCTGGACCGCGTCGAACATCGAGGCTTCGATGATGGGTTCATGCTCTCCCTTATGGAGCAGATCCTTGTGGCGAATCAAGCCGGCGTACAGGGGATTGGTCAGCAGCGTATAGATCGAGCATTTATCGAAGGTTTTTCCACCGCGCGAAAGGCCGCTTTTCGTCGTCCACTCTTTGTTCAGCCACCCACGTTTGTTGACGTCTTGGACGACCGGGAGCAAGGTCCCGAGTTCTTGGTAGAGAGAGAAAATACGTCGGACCCTGACCGCTTCTTCGGCGTTGACCACCAGCTTGGCGCTTGCGCTGGATCGATCGACATCGTAGCCAAGGATCGGGATACCACCGGACCATTTCCCTTTTCGGCGCTGGGCAGCGATTTTGTCG
>CAIYZV010000306.1 GCA_903930765.1 uncultured Pirellula sp. | reverse complement strand
GATGACTCAAAGCCTTTGCTATTCCAGGATGGCGCCGATCCAAGCAGCGACATGGGGACATCCCGTAACGACCGGAAGTCCTATGATCGATTATTTCATTTCGAGCAAGTTGGCAGAGCCTGAAGATGCCAACGACCACTATAGCGAACAGCTCGTCGAACTACCTAACCTTGGCGTCTATTACAACCGTCCGCGTCTTTCGGGCCCTAAATGCACGAAGGAGTTCTTTGGCCTAAAACCAAACCAGCACGCCTACGTCTGCCCACAGACCGCATTCAAATTCCATCCTGATTTTGATCAAGCTCTGGCAGGGATTCTCGAAGCTGATCCCCTTGCAGAAATCATCCTGATCGACGGACGGGTTTCGGCATGGACTCAAGCCCTCAAGCACCGTTGGGAACGCATCTTGCCCGACGGAATGCGACGCGTGAAATTCTTACCAACGATGCCAAACCCGGAATTCTTGCAACTCCTCGCTTGTGCAGATGTTTTGCTTGATCCGTTCCCATTCTGCGGAGGTAACTCGAGCTACGAAGCATTCGCGGTAGGCACGCCCGTGGTAACTCTGCCTGGACGATTCTTGCGAGGACGCTTGACCTATGCGATGCTGCAACGAATGGGGATCACTTCATTGCATGCTTCATCGGTTTCCGATTACGTTCGGATCGCGGTCGAACTTGGGAGCGACCCGAGCAAGAATCAAGCTTGCCGCAAGCAAATCAGCGAGTCTGCGGGGGTGCTTTTCGACAACCCCGAGGACGTAAGTGTTTGGGAATCGCTATTCCAAGAATGGATTGGTTAGCCGCGTACTCCGTTAGGTTCTTCAGGCAATTTTGAGGGTGCAAAACCTAGCTTTTTCGTACTCAGCAAAGCGGTGCTCGTGCTCGTGCTCGTGCTCGTGCTCGTGCTCGTGCTCGTGCTCGTGCTCGTGCTCGTTGAGGTGGTGCCGTTTTTTGGGGCAACGCGGGAGCTTGCGCCGCTCATGCGACCGCTGAAGCGCTGTCACTGTCAGCCGTTCCGACATGTCATCGCGAAAGTACCAGCCAACGATCCGACGCGTATAGCGATCCATTAGCATGGCGCAGCATCCGATTTTTCGCGGTCTGCAATCTCGAATCGTCGCCAAGTTTGAAACGACGATCGATTGACCGAAAGAAATTCACAGACTTCACGTTCGGACGCGATCTGCTGATCAATGATCGAAGCAACTGTCGGATAAACATCGGCTACTCGTCGCGGCCGAAAATGATCAACGCTTTTTTTAAAACGTCCCGCTCTCTCTCGACGCGACGGAGTTCAATTTCCAACTCTTTCAGTCGAGAATCCATCGCACTGGCCATTGGGCCCGCATCTGCCAATTGCTGGCTTTTCCAGCGGCGGATAGTAGATGGGCAAGAAATCCCGAGGCGTTCCGCTACTGACTTTGCAGAGTATCCATCTTGGAGCATTTGTACTGCTTCGCGTTTGAAATCTTCGTCGTACGCACGACGTGCCTTTGCCTTCTTGGCCATCCTTGCTCTCCATGTGCTAGTGACTGATCTCTAAACCAAATCATAAGCTTCCGCGTGGCCCCAAAAAACGGCACCACCAGCCTGTTCCTTACCTACCATAATTCCACAATAACCGTTTTTCAGTCGCGTACTTTGTTAGCTGTTATTTGTGCGAAATCGTGCAGCGGCATAACCAACAACTCGTGAGGAATCCCCTGTGACGCTCGCACTCGTGTCGTACCCAAGTTCTTCGATCGTTGTGGTAACGCCGAGTTCCTTGAGTGTTTGAATGACGAGTGCTGCTGGAACGACACCGCACATACTGATTTCGTTTTCGCGACAAGTATCGAGCAACAGTTTC
>CAIYZV010000305.1 GCA_903930765.1 uncultured Pirellula sp. | reverse complement strand
GAATCTTTGCTGCGATGGGACTGAAAATGATGCATCAACGCATCGGGGATCAGTTCCTCGAACGTGGGTTGCAACTGCCTTCGTTTTCGCGAAAGGTTGCGTTCCTCGAAGTGCCGGACGCTCGTGATGCCAGCCGGTTTTTCGACCACCACCAAGAAATCATCCACATAGACGATCCGAATATCGGAGGCTTCGACCGGTTTTGGAAGGGATTCGTTCCAAAGCTTGATCACGTCCCGAGCGTTCACTTTGCGTTGCAAATCCATGCACAAGTTCCCATTCACCTGAACTCGGCGGCGCCGGATCGCGTCGCGAATCTCACCCCAACTCCATTCGGTCAAGCGTTTTTTCAGGGCGCGTTCGAGGACGGAACCGTCGTCGGACGGCTCGAGATGCATCAACTGAAATGGGGGCTTTTCGCGTTTGCTCATGCGTTGCTAGTCTAAAGGATCCTGACGTGCCCGCAGTACACGCGATATGGATATACCGCTACAATGGTGACGTTCGGGGACGATTTTTTTAACTTGTGTTCGACGAGTCAAACCAATGCTGCGACGCTATTTGTCACGATGTTATTTGTCACGATATTATTTGTCACGATGCTCCATTGTAGTCCCCTTTTGCATTGGCGCGATTTCGAATTTGGAGCAATTGGTAGCGCAGGACGAAAAGCCTGCGGCGGTGGCGGAGCCCAAGGATAGTCCTGCCAAAGCCGGCGATGACGAGTTCCCGGGAACCGAGGATTTCGAGAAAGCTAGCCGCATTCGTGTGACCGAGAGTTCTCGTGAGTCGCTCGCGAAGGTGATCGAGTTGTGTCAGTCGGCATTGAAGCAGGGATTGGACGAGTTCGATGTAGCGGCTGCGAAAAAGATGCTCGCGACGACTGCATTCCAGCGAGCGCAATCCACCATTGAAGAGGCTTCAGGTGGTCGAGTTCCGAACAATCGCATGGCGAAAATTGCGAACGAAGCCATGGAGGATCTCAAGATTGCCGTAGACGTAGATCCATCGTTCCCCGACGCACTGATCCTAAAAGCTCGTATCCACATCGTTCGCCAGGAAATTGCAAAGGGGATTGAATCCCTGGACGCTGCCGAAGTCGCTTTGGGGGAGGCGATGAAAAACCAAGGCGAGGAAGTGGAATCAAAAAACAAATTGTCCGACGTGTTGGTGATGAAATCCGTGCTGAGGCAGGACGCGGATCTGCGTCTCAAGGACCTCATGAAGGCCATCGAAGTCAGTCCACAGAATGAACGGGCCGTTCAACAGTGCGTTGAAGCCTTGATCACCTTGGGCCGCAACGAAGAAGCGGAAGCGATCGTTCAGAAATTCATGGAGTCGTCGCCATCGAATGAGTACGCCATTCGTCGCATGGCGCTGCTGTACATCCAGTCGGAGGAACTCGAGAAAGCACGTGCGTTTTTGACTAAGAAAATCGAGGAGTTCCCCGATCGAAGCGTTTTGTACAGTTTGCGAGGCTCGGTGAATTTTGCAGAGGGTGCTCCCAAAAATGACAAGCCACTTCTGGCATCGGCGATCGCCGATTGCACCAAAGCGCTCGAACTGGACGCGGGCAATCTCGATGCTGTGTTAACGCGAGCAAAAGCGGCTCTGTCGACGAAGGACTTGGAGCAAGCCAAAAAGGATTTAGAAACACTGGAATCGGTAAGGCCGGATCTCCCCGAATTGGCGCTGCTTCGGATGGACATTGCGATCCAGGAGAAACGATTCGCCGATGCCATCACGGATTTAGAAAGGCTTGTGCAACTCAATCCAGACAACCGAATGCTTCTGCTGCAATTGGGGTCTTTTTACCAAATGGATGATCGTCCCAAAAAGGCACTTCGGATTGCAGACCGGTTGCTCAAAGCGGATGCAAAAGATTGGCAATCGCTGAGGCTCCGCGGAGATATCTTGCTTTCGCTCGGAAGGCACATCGATGCCATCGCAGATTATGAATCCGCCATCGATAATATCCCCTCAGACGAAGATGATGTGCCGGGAATCATGAACAACCTATCGTGGGTTCTTTCGACTAGTCCCGAGGATAACGTTCGCAATGGCAAACGTGCCCTGGAGTTGGCTCTCAAGGCGTGTGAACTGACGCAGTATGCCAAACCCCACATCCTGAGCACACTCGCGGCTGCCTATGCGGAATTGCAACAATTCGACAAAGCCATCGAATGGTCCGAGAAAGCCGTTGAATTGGGCCGCAAGGAAGAAAACGAACAAGTTGAACAGCTTGAGCAGGAACTAAAAGGCTACCGCGAGAACAAGCCTTGGCGGGAAAAGAAAGAAGTGGAAGACAAACCGGCGAAAAAAGCAGCGCCAGCCGATAGCGGCGTCGATACTTGAGAACTCCACCTGCTTTTAGACAACCAAGGCTGCTTTGAGAAAAACCAAGGCTGTCTTGAGAAAACCCTAGGCTGCCTTGGTCGCGTTGTTTTGTTCGGATGCCGTGCTAGGTGTCGGGACGCGAACCAAGTTGCCTCCCTTAGCCGTCGAAGCAAAGATGGCCGACTTGCTATGGCATAGCCTAGGTAGCCACTTAGCAACGGCTCCTCCGTTTTCGGACGCTTCGTTCCAAAAGCCGTCGATGATGATCAGGTCGCTGGGCAGCACTGTATGTGCCACACGCATTACCCCGGATGCTGGCTCGCCTGGAATCAAATGAGCCTTGACCCCGAACTCGTTCAGCAAGCGATGCGCACCTTTCAAACTGATGTGTAGTACATCAGTACCTGCGGACTCGAATGGATCCACAGCGGCATAGCGCAGCTGGGTTGTAGCCTCGGGAGTTCGGCACAATCCCAATACAGTTCGGATTCTTTCCCCAGACCCCATCCCGAGTTCGAGAATAGAGCCGATGGGTGTGTCCATCGCGTGGAGGTATAACGCTCGATGGGCGACGGGCTTCGAGAGATAACGCCAATAGAGACGTTGAATCCAACTCACCCCAGCCATGACGGTTATCTCCCGGTTGAAAAAGATCCAAACAAACCGACCCATGGCTTCAACCAAAGAAGGTGCATGGGGGTCGCGTCCTTGCGCCCCCCGTGCACCTTCGTGGATCGATCAAACGTCGCGCCACTACTGTCGATCCACACATCCCTGCGTGGAAATTCGACTTGCGACCGACGTCATTGACCCTCGGTGGTTGGACTTCCGTGTCGCCACACCGCTGACATACGTGTCATCGGATCAAGGGGCGTTGGGACCTGAACGAATGTATCGACGGAAGTCCAGTTTTAACGCAAGTAAGGCATGCGAGGATCGCGCTGAAAATGCTAGCAGAGCACAGCGAGCCCAATCGAGGTTTCAGGCGATTTAAAAGCAGAAGTGTTTTTAGGGGAACGTGTGAAAATAGAAGGGTCGAGAAGATTATTGCCAAGGCTACGATTGTTGCGCGCCGATACCGCAAAGGTGTTAGGAGCAGATTGAACCGTAAACGTTATCTGCGCCAGGCGGTGCACACCGAGTACTCATCTGCCGTTCGCTTCTCGCAACATCGATAGCTCATTCTTATGATCGCGCAGAGTTACAGTGCCATGGCAGTAAGCCTGAGCGACTCCAACGTATTACGCGTGAGGCAGCGACTTGGAAAATACCGCATCGAGCGGCGGATTGCCCAAGGTGGATTTGCGAACGTGTATCAGGCATGGGATAGCATCGAGGGCGTCCATGTCGCTCTAAAGATGCCGCACCAATTCAATGTGACGGCGAGCATGCTCGACACATTCCAACGTGAAGCCCGCGTGGTAGCCAAGCTCGATCACCCCAATATTCTGCCTCTTAAAGACGCCAGTTTTATCGACGGCAGGTTTGTGATCGCAAGCCGTTTGGGTGAGAAATCGTTGGCCGATCGACTGAAGAAGCGAGTTTCCTTTAGAACCGCGTTGGACTATATCGAACAGATGACATCTGCGGTTGCCTACGCGCACCGGAATCGGATTATCCATTGCGATATCAAGCCCGAGAATATGATATTGCACTCCGATGGTCGATTGCAGTTGACCGATTTTGGGATTGCCAAGGTCGCTCAACGCACCATCATTCGTACGATGGTGGCATCGGGATCAGGAACGATCGGATATATGGCGCCTGAGCAAGCCATGGGGCGACCTAGTGCCAAGTCCGACGTGTTTTCATTGGGGTTGATGAGTTATCGGATGTTGGCTGGCGTGCTACCGGAATGGCCGTTTGAATGGCCGCAGAGAGGGTATGCCAATCTGCGTCGCAAGGCACATCCCGAATTGATAGCATGGCTCAAGAAATCTCTGGAGAGTCGTCCAAGCCGTCGTTATCAAGATGCCAACGACATGCTGCGAGCGTTTCACTCTGCGAAACGTAAAAGTCTAAGAAAACTTAAGAAGTAGTTCCGAAGAAAATCGCCAACAAGAGTTCTCGCAGAGATTCGAGAGCGAATGGTCGCTTTGGAATCAACGACCGACGGTTTTGCAGTCCTTGAGAGGGGTTATCTGTTACTTGCCCGAGACCTCCGGATTGAGCTTCAAAGTTGTCAAAGGCGAGCAGTCTGTTCAGATCGACATCAAGGACTAAGTTGCCGCTGGTCTTAATTTTGATCGAAGAGATTCGGGTTTAAGCATTGGAACATCGCGG
>CAIYZV010000304.1 GCA_903930765.1 uncultured Pirellula sp. | reverse complement strand
GCCGATGGAGGCCCAACATTGCGATGGCTTGCGCTGTACATCCGCAAGGTTCCGGCCTTCCACCGGCACAAGGCCGATGGAGGCCCAACATTGCGATAACTTGCGCTGTACATCCGTACGGCTCCGGCCTTCCACCGAGGCTTGTCCCGGTGGGGGCAACAATTGGCAGCTACCTCGCTATGCTCAACGCGTCCACATACATCTGTTGGGGCTTCGCCCCAACCAAAAAGAAGATAGGGTCGGCGAGAAGCGTAGCTGCCAGTCGTGGCTCCACCGGCACAAGGCCGATGGAGGCCCAACATTGCGATAACTTGCGCTGTACATCCGCACGGCTCCGGCCTTCCACCGAGGCTTGTCCCGGTGGGGGCAACAATTGGCAGCTACCTCGCTATGATCAACGCGTCCAACCACATCGGCTGGTGGACTCCAGACCTACCTGTGGTGTACAATCGCGCACGTTCGACGATGCACTTGGTACACACACACCAACCGAAAATAAACAACATGTCAGAAACCAGCAATGATGTAACGCGTCGTACAGTTCTTCAACGCGCTGCGGTCGGCAGTGTTGGGATCGTCGCAGCGGGATCGATTGACGCGCTTGCGGGCACTGATAGCGACACAGCAATCGAGGCAGTCGAACGTGTCGAATCCAAAGCGGAATGGTTTTCGCAGCGGGCGTTTTCCATCAGCGGCAACAAGGTGCTGATGACGAGCAAGGGTAGCAGTCTGCCCACAACAACCTATGCTCGCCAAATCTACCGTCCTCGTTCAGCCCAAGAGATTGCCGACGTGGTCAAATCATCCTCACCGACGACTCCAATTGCGGTCGTCTGTGGAGGTCATGAGTCGTCGAACGCAGCACTATTTGCCAGTAGTGAAGCCATCGTTCTGGATTTGATGCATCTCAAATCGATCGAGTTTGGTAAAGGCGATGAAAGCATGCTGGTCACGGTGGGCGCAGGTGTTGTTTTTCGTGAACTTGTAGAAGCAGTCAAAGGTCGCCGAGGTGCCTTGCCAGTGGGAACGGGTCCCGGAGTCGGCGTGGTCGGCTACATCGTCAACGGTGGATTGAGCGGTTACTTCTCGCGAAGGCTCGGTCTGTTAGGACAGCGAGTGGTCAGAATGACTGTGGTGTCTGCCGCGGGCGAAATCCTAACGCTCACTCCTGATGATGAACTTTTCACCGCAATGCTGGGAGCCGGAAGTTGTCTTGGCATCGTAGTCGATGTAACGATTCGTATGGAACATCAGAGTATTCTCAAGTCCGCAGAGCAGAGGGTTATCTCTTTCGAAACACGAAAACAGGCGGTGGAGTTTTCACAAGGTGCGCTCCGAATTCAACGAGATCGCGTACTTCCAAACGAATCCGTCTCGATGGAGTTGGTGATCACCGGCTCGAAGGCTCTGGTGGCAACTGTTGTTTTTTACGATTCCTTTCATGGAAATGCTGAGGAGTATGTCAAGCCTCTCGAGGATCTCGCGGCTAGCCTTAAACTTCCGGTCGTTATGACATCCCACTGGGATTCTTGGTACGAGGCAGCGGCCGCATTGTGGCCTGTTATCGCTCAAATGAAGGGTAGTCCGCTTGTTATGCTGCAACACTGCATAGGCACCAAAGGCATTCCCAATAACACGATCATTGACTTCGTCTGCGAAACGGTCGTAGCACAAGCACCACTGGACGAAGCCCCGTTTTCAATCGTGGAAGTGCGGACACTCGGAGGAGCGGTTTCGTCGGGTGCAATGCTTCCCAGCGGCAATTGTCATCATCAGTTCTTTACCGATCTTATCATCCTCTACGATGCCAAGCTCAAGACTGTCGAAGAGCGCCAGAGCATCGCCGACCTCACCAAGCGTGTCCTTGACAAGGCAAGAGAGGTGGATGGCCTTTCCGTCGACTTTAGTGGAACACATTCCCAACCCGACGATCGGGACTCGGCGGTATCGTCGTCCGTTATATTTGGCACAGAGGCCATGGCGAAGACGGTCACGATGCTCAAAAAGATCGTGGATCCGAATAATCGCTTCAGATTCCACCCATTCGCAAAGTTGCTCTAGTTGAACGGTCTTAGCTCTGGAATTTGGAGTGTTCTCTCGATTGGATTTTCCGACTATGTCACAAGGGCATAGCTTTGCTCGCTGCCGGCCTGGAGAAGTCGATGAGTAAATTGAGTCGACTTTGGAGAACTCATGTCGAACCAATATTGGATCGCATGTTTCGTGGAGGCAACCCTCTGCTAATACCGCGAGGTGTGGTCAGTTTGGACGCGACACGCCACTCACTCATCGAGAGTGAAGACGCCGTCGACTCTGCAGTGCAGCATTTACTGGCCGCTGCACCACCACGGTGCCCCCAAACGATCACTGGCAACCTTCGTTACCTCGACCAACTGATTGCAGAGGGACTGACTACCGCCGGGGTAGACCGCTGGTGGCAAGAGGTTCTGTGCTCAGACGAGACTTCGTCTTCGGCGTTGATTGCCAGTATCAACGGTGGCAGGGTACTTCACCGTGACGGTGCGATCATCGATCCAAACAATCGTCTCGTCGCGGGCTTTTCCGGATTGGACTTTAACTCCGAGGTGCCAGGAAATCCACTGAAACGAAAACAGCTTTCATCCCCTCAATACGTTCCGGGGACACTCGCCCTGCTAACAGGTTTCGCATCCCATAATTATTATCACTGGCTCATCGATATTGTCCCAAAGTTCGCCGAGCTTCAAGCAATGGGGTTGCCGATCGATCACTATTTCATTCCTCAAGACCACGCGTTCCAACGTGAAACCGTCCGTGCCTTGGGCATAGATCCTAAAAAGATCATCGCGGCACAGCGATCCAGCCACATCACTTCGGATCGCATCCTCGCGGTGGCGTGGCAAGGTCAATCGGTCACACCGTCGCGTGTGCAGTCAATCCGAAATGGTTTTTCATGCATCCACGCGACGAATGCGCAGTCGCCTTCAACCAAAATCTACGTTTCGAGGAAGCGATCTCGAGTCCGTCGCATCGAGAACGAGCCCGCTCTCATCGAGATGTTGAGATCCCATGATTTTAAGATTCTCACCATGGAAGATCTGACGATGCAGGACCAGATCTCAGCGTTCCGCTCTGCAGAAATCATTGTTGCACCACATGGTGCCGGATTGGCCAATCTCTGCTTTTGCCGACCTGGAACCAAGATTCTTGAGATAACCACACCCTACCGCGTGTTAAGCCTATTCACACGACTAGCCAATGCAGCCGAGTTGGAATTTCATCTTCATCTGGCAAAACCAGTAGGAAAACGATGGCTCCATAGCGACACAGCCGTCGGGGATTCCAATATATTCGTTGAGATCGGTGAACTTGAACGGGCTTTGGCCCGTCTGCTTGATTAAGCACCACGCGCCGCCGAGTCCTTCAAGAAAGTAGATGTAGCCCCGCAACGCAAGGCGAATGAACCCTGCAACGCAAAGCGAAGGATCCAAGAACATACTATCGATCCTTCCTTCGAGCCAAGCAGTCCGACAATTATTCGTGATCCTTTTACTTAAACTACATGAAATGACATTATCAAACGGGGAACCCATGATATCACAACAGACTACTCACCGTTTACCTAGTCCGCGAAGGAACTTGGTTATGGTTTGGAACGAACCGATGCTGTGGCATGGTTTCCAGCGAGCGACATGTCGGAACTATGTTTCACGTATCTTGAAGTCGATTGCTGCTATCCTACTTTCCGTATTTGCCTTAACAATATCCGTCGATGATGTGGTCAGTCAGGAAGCCAGTGGCTGGCAACTCCCGCGGGGGGTTTTGTATACTCATAGTGTGCGGCAGGAACCTAGGCCACTTCATATCCATGTGATCACCATCGACCTGCGCACCGAGGGCTTGTCGTTTCGTGTTTCGCCAGGCATGGATCCGGACGGTGATGGACCCGCAGAGGCGATGCTCACCCCGCCCAATCAGTTAGCAACGGATGCAAAGGCGGTTGCAGCTATCAACACGTCCGCATGGGAGATGTTGCCTGACCCGGTGACAGGAAAGAAGCCTGGCTATATCGCTGGAGGATGGGCCAACATTCTGGGCTGGGTACAAAATGGAGAGCAGATCATCAGCAAACCCCAAGCTGGCTATTGGTCGCTATGGATGGATGAATCTGAAAAAGTATTCATCGGCCAAATCGCGTCGGAGGAAAGACTGAATCAGATGGCTCCCAATGCCAAATGGGCTGTGTCCGGCTTTCGCGGAATCCTTGCCGATGGCAAGGTATTGGTCGAAGCGAGCGAAGTCAGACACCCCCGAACCGCAGTTGGAATAACCTCGGATCATCGCACCCTGGTATGGATTGTGGTCGATGGTCGTCAGAATGGGTACAGCGAAGGGGTGAGCGAAGAGGAGTTGGCTCGACTGCTACTGGAACATCAATGCGAGCACGGAATCAACCTCGATGGGGGAGGGAGCTCATCCATGTGGCTAAGAAACGCCAAGTCGGAGTTATCCACCGCAAATCGCCCCAGCGATGCCGTAGGTCCTCGACCGGTACCGGTAGTTTTAAACCTACTCGAGCGGAGGAACGAACAATAGCGGTTGCCCAGCAACTGCATCCCTCGGATCATTCCAACCCAATTGGCTAAAGCCCTAACTCGGTGATCGGTGTGCCTTGATCGACAACGCTTCGCGGACGGCCTGATCCGTCGACATACTGCGTCTCAAGGGGAACACCAAAGTAGCGGTAGATCGTTGCCGCCAAATCGCCAGGCTTGATCGCACGCTCGCGAACTGTGCCACCTTCTTTATCGCTGGAACCGATGACTTGCCCATGACGCAGTCCGCCTCCTGCCATCGCCATCGACATCACATTGGGCCAATGGTCCCGTCCATCGGTACTCCCTTGGGTTCCCATCATGGGCGTTCGACCAAACTCTCCCATTGCGATGACCAAGGTATCGTCGAGTTTCCCTCGTTCTTCCAGATCGCTGACTAGCGTTGTCAACAAATGATCGAACAGTGGCAATAAAGGCTTGAGCCCTTTCGAGATTCCACCGTAGGGTGGAATGTTGTCGCCGTGGTTATCCCATGTGCCGCTCGCTGTATGGTAACTCAGATCGAGCGTGACAAAGGCAGCCCCTGCCTCGACCAATCGCCTCGCTAACAGTGCTTGCTGGCACCATAAATGATTCCCGTAACGTTCTCGGGTTTGAGCCGACTCCAGTCCTAGGTCGAATGCCTCGCGTGTCTGCTTCCCGAGCAGCAACTCGTAGGCCTGCTGATTGTGGGAATCGATAGCGGCCATGGTCTCTGTTTGATCGAGTTCCCGCCGCATCGTATCAAGATCCGCCAACAATTTACGGCGATCTTGGATCCGCTCAAAGCTCAACCCTTTCGACAGTTGGAACATGTCCCCATCCGAGGACTTTCCGGTATCGTTACCCACCAAATCATAGATCGG
>CAIYZV010000303.1 GCA_903930765.1 uncultured Pirellula sp. | reverse complement strand
TCTGGGTAGCTCCGATCCTCGGTGCTTTCCTGGCCGGCGTTGCATACCCTCAGATCGCTGAAGACGATCCGTACAGGTCTTAGGCTTTTCATGCTTGGGGCGAGGGTTCGAATCCCTTCGCTCTCACTATTGATTGTTCCTCAAAAATCCCGGGTTCACCCAACGAATCCGGGTTTTTTTATAGGTAGCGCTCGCACACCTCTCCACGACAGAGACTGTCATGCCACGAAGTGGCCGCAATGTAGAGCAGTTGTCCTCAACTGCTCTCGCCAGGAGCTAAAACGATCAAGACAATCGTTCGCCACCAAGCTTGGCGCCATCCTTTGTCACCAATCCAAGCCAGGACCTTTCGCAAGATCCACTACTTCTTCGCGTCTTCGCCCCTTTGCGTACGGTTCGTCATCCGAGCGCCCAAAGTCACCAAATCATTAAACCGATCGATCGGTTCATCGGCAACCCATGCCATGCCGCGGAGTACGATCGTTCGAAAGATGGGATCATCAAAGGTCCAGGAATAATGTCCCGGGATACTGACCAAGACGCGACCGTTACCAGGTTGGTAGGTCCAAAGCTGCGGTTGCGGAGATCCGTCCTCGTCGCTCGTTGCCAAGAGATTGACCCCCTTGGGATCTCCGGTAAGTAGCCAGTAGCTTTCGTCGAGCAGATCGAGTTCGCGGATGTTTCTCATGATCGGGTGTTCCGTGTCACGCACTTGGAGCTTAAGTGGCCCATGCCGGAACTTGATCTTTCCTCCCCATGACGCGAGTCCAATCCGTTTCGAGAACTCGGAGACTTGGTCATCCCCATTCACCGCCCAATGCAGGTAGACGGAACCGCCACCGCGTTGAAAGTAAGCATCCATGGCCTCAGCGCGCTTTGTACCCCAGCTCCCTTTTTGGAAGAAAACCAGCACGTCGGCGCTCTGCATTTGTTCTGGGCTGGGAAACTCCCACGCGACCTCGACTTCGGTTGCTTCGGCAGCGGTCAGTAGCTGGCCCCATTGGGTGAGCCATGCGGGATAATCATGCTCGCTCGGTCCATGGTCTTTCGGACCTGCTACCAGAACAATCTTGATCGGTGCAGGGGGTGCGGAGGCCTTGATGGATCCCGCGAGCACTTCAGCGACTTCCGAAACGGTTCGCATTTTGGGCGCAGCGATAGGGCCTTCGATCGGCATGTGCGGCGCCGGCTTCATCAAATAGGTCATCAAGTCTCGGACTTGATCTTTGCTCAATTTGTCAAGCAGTCCAGTCGGCATGATTGAGAGTTTCGAAGGAACCATTTCTGCGACGGAACTCTTCGAGATCTCGATCATCTTTCCGGTGTTGTCGCCGAGTAAGTAATTCTCGCCTCGGTCACGCACGACACCCGTCAGTACCGTTCCATCGTCGAGTCGCAACTGGTGCCCGATGAACTCCGGATTGATCGCGTAACTCGGTTGTTCGATGTCGCGTAGGTTGGATGCATAGTCGCGGAAACTGAGATTGGACAAGTCTGGGCCGATGAGTGGTGTCTCCCCGGAACCAGGAGCCGTATGGCACTTGGAACAGCCCACTTCCTGACTATGAAAAAGTTTGTGGCCCTGGCCCCAATTGCCACCTTCCAATTGCGCGATCTCTGGCTCTTTCTCATTCGTTGTACTTGCATCGGCGTTTTCCTCTACCCATGGCAAACGAAAGCGGTTCAATGGAATGGGACGAGGAGTCGGCGACTCTGCCGTGAACATGCTGATGGCTGTTCCGATCGTTCCCGCATCCTTTTCGAACCGGACCTGAATCTTTGCGACAATCGAAGAATCGGATTCCCTACATTGGAGTTCAAACGACCTTCTGTTGACGGATTCCTCTGCGGAATCAATGTCAATCACAAGTCGGCCTGGGTGATTATTTAGCGAGATTTCTTTCGTGGTACCCATTGGATCTAGGACGTCCAGCGTCAGCGTTACCACTTCCTGCGGCCACTCGTAATCGATCTTTGCCCCTGGTTGCACCTTGGGACGGAGTACATCGCGCAGGTCCAGGACGGATTCCAGTTCTAACTCGCCTGCATTCCGAATCGATTGCCAGAGCCGGTCGTGGTCAGCGCTGCCCCGAGTCATCTCCTGGGCGATATCGAGGTCCATGTGAGGGAGCCAACCGGTCCAGTTTGGCTCGTTCGCATCGGCTGGGAACCAGCGAGCGAGAACTCCATGTGTTCCGAAATCGACTTCCATCTCTGCGCGTTGCTCTATTCGGTTCGGATCCGATGATTCTTGGTCGGCCCAAGTGCTCGGCATGGAGACGGCATAATGGCCCAGCGATGGTTGCTTGGGGATTTGCAGGATCAACGTTCGTAAATCGTTGCTGACACCCACGCCCGCTATCGGTACTGAGCGACGGGGTGCCAATAATTGAGATTGGACCACGGCGTAAGGTGGGATGAGATTTTCATAGCGATCGCCGGCTCGAACGTAGCTGCCGAAATCGACGTGGAGGTTTTTGGCGACATCATTCCATCGGGTGAGGTCCAGCGGGTTATCAAATGCAATCCGAAGTTCGGTAGGGGAGTTTGCCCATGCCAATACCGGGTGAGGGACAGTTTCTGGGACCGCTCGGATCTTGAAAAGACTCCCTGTGCCCGCTGGTCCTGTGCCCCAGTCGGGAGGTCCGCTGTGGCAGGCGACGATGAGATCCCCTTTCGGAGTGACACAGGAATCGACGGTCAGCATCTGCAGGCACGCGATCAATTGCGATTGCGCAACGTAACCGTGCTCGGTAGATACCAGTTGCGTACGCCAAAGTTTGCCACGCGACTCTCCGCATACAATCGCGTTATCCCCCCATTGCTCAGGCCCGAATCGTCCAGGATCGCTGGTCGGCTTGTTAAAGAACAATCCGCAGGTCGATTGGTGCTGAGGTCCGTAATCAAACACGGATGGTTCATCGAGCACTGTCGGATTGAAACTGGGATGCCTCGGCGGGAACCCGTAATGCTTTCCCCTTTCAATATGCAGCAACTCATCGAAAGGATTTCCGTTCGGCAGCCAAGTCGCACCTTCTTGATCGGTGCAGAACAGATCACCTTGTCTGTTGAATGCGATGCCGATCGGGAACCGAACACCGGTGCACACGGTATCTCGCACTGAAAAATCAGGGGAAACCCGTTGGATAGTTCCTCGTTCGCTATTCAGGTCGTAATGGCCTTTGCCCGAATCGTCGACGAGGTAGGCGTTGGCGTAATTGGTGGTTCCTAATCCAAAATAGAGCCAGCCATCCGGGCCGATCGCCAGTCCGACCGCATCGACGTTTTGGACGATTTCCTCCCAGCCTTTTGCAACGATGATTTCTTCATCGGATACATCGTCTCCGCTCTTATCGACAAAAAAGGAGACTTTGCCTTTGCTGGCGACGAACACGCCGCGGCCTCGAGGGTCGTTTTCCGTCGTTAACTGCATACCGATAGGCCCACGCAAGGAACCTTGGTTTTTGTAAAACAGGGTTGCAGTGTCCTCGAGATTGTCGCCGTCGGTATCGCGTACGACGTGGATGTCACCGTTGTAGCCGAGCGTGATGAGGGCGCCATCATCTCGGATGAGGACATTGTTCACGTTGGTGATCTCGATCGGGATTCGTCGCACTTCGAACCCCGGTTGTAGCATTTGGACCACGGGTGGATTTTCATGCTTGATCAACGGTTCGCTCGCGATCGAAGGGGCCAATTGCGTTGCGATCGATTCGGCGAGCTTGGAATGTTTCTTTTGAAGCGATGCGTGTAGGGCTTGCGATTGCCCATTGGAAAGCGGGTTGTCGAACACGATGAACTCAGCGATATCGCAAGCGGTGTGACCTCGCACCTGCTGCGTTCCGGGTCCGTTGGTATAAAAGCGAGCTCCGAGCGTCCACTCTGGGGTGGCAATGCTTTCGGCGGTCCATTCTCGATGACCTCGCTCGTCACCGTCGATCGCAACCACGATTTGGTTTGCGCTGTCATCCAACCGTATTTCGATGGTATGCAGCGTTGCAAATGGGAACGTTTTATCAGAAAGGTTTCGAGCGCCTGAGAACCCTTTTCCTTCGACGTTAAACATATCCCATCGAAGGGACGGTCCGGGTCCTAAATCGAAATTGATTCCAGAAGTGTAATCGCGTTCGTTGGGGGCATTGGTGGCGAAGATGCCTTTGAAGTCACCTGGGTTGGCATGCGGCGCGACGACGATCCAGATCGAACCTTTTGACATCGAGGGAATCGACGAGGCGAACCGGAAAGCATCGTCGACACCATCGAAGCGTACACTGCTGTATCCATCACCGGTGATGAATCGTGGCTGTCCGTCGCTCGATACGGCGATAAAGTCAGCACGATTGCCTGAAGCATCGAGCCATCGCTCGATGGGATCCCCGTCCTTGAGTGGGGCTAAGCCCGATTTCTCACGGAGTGGATTCAGTTGGCTCGCATCGAGGTGGATGCGGGGCGTGATTCCAGCAACCGCTTCTTGGGAAACCCCTGTTTGACAGTTGACCGAGACGAGGAGAGCGAAGCATAACGCGGCCTGGGCAAAATCAAGTCCGCGGAGGGTGAACTGCAGCATGGCAACAACCGATGATTTGGGGGGCAATGGACACGATGCAAGGTATACGCGAGAGACGCTACCACAAGCGATCCACCATCAGTGTAACCCAACATCTTCTGGTTTGCGTGTGCTGCTGAAATTGCACAATCCATTAGGATTGTGATGTGTCGGGCTGATCGCGGCGATAGAACTCGCGGCGGAAGAGAAAGGTGGGGAGAGCGAAGCAGATTCCTACCAAAAAGATCGCGGCGAAATGGAATAGGAAGCCGGGCATTTTTAATCGCTTGGCCTCATTCGCCATCCATACTGTGGCCGCAGTGGCGGTGATCATTAGATCCCATGAAAAACCCGAGATGACCCATGTCGCAAAGGGTGCCGCAAAGAACTCCGCCCACGCCGACTCGGGTCGCTGTGTGAAATGGATTCCGAAGCAGATCATCGGTGCGACAAGTCCAATTGTTGATAAAAGCAAGTAAACCTGTTTCATCGATTGATCCGCTCCGTGGTGCAACGCTGGGGTGAAAGAACTGAGTGAACTCAGGTTCGGTTGATTTGCCAGGTCGTTCCTTGCTTGCCATCTTGGGTTGTTATACCGATAGCTCCGAGTCCATCTCGCACGGCATCGGAGGTCGCAAAATCCTTGCGAGCCCGAGCTTCCGCTCGAAGCTTGAGGACCAACTCCATCAGTCCGCTGACGATGGCTGCGCTGCTATCGGATCCGGATGCTTTGGGTACAGGCTTCATGAAGATCCCGAGCAAGGCGGAGAGTTCCCTCAGGATACTGAGGGCGGACTGCAGCTCGGTAATTGCCGTTGCCGATTTTGTTTCTTCGAGCTTCTCTTGGTCGAGCCAGCGATTGATGGCGCGGGCCATTTCGAACAGATCCGCGGTTGCGCCACCGGTATTGAAGTCGTCATCCATCTTGCCCAAGAACGAGTTGCGTAGCTCGATGCATTGGGCTTGAAGGGGAGTTGGCGCACTGGGTGCGTGGAACTCCGAGCGTTTCTTGCAATAAGCGATGGTGTAGACCGAGGATCCTGAGATGCGTTCGTAGCGATCGAAGAGTCGGTAGAACGTTTCCAAGGACGCGCCGGCTTCGGAAAGGGGCTCGTCGCCGAAGACGGTGGTGGAACGATAATGGGATCGGAGCAGGAAGAATCGGATGCGTTCTCCTGTGTGCTTGGCGATCAGCGATGCGAGGCCACCGGCACCTTTGCTGCGTGATATTTTTCCGGAGACCTCGTCGGCGCCGGCGTCGCGATCCGATCGACCGCCAACTTTACCCGAATCGTTGGCAGCGCGCATGAGACCATTGTGCATCCAGTATTTAACCATTGGCTGCCCGTGGCAGCATCGGCTTTGCGCCATCTCGTTTTCGTGATGCGGGAAAACCAGATCGAGCCCACCGCCGTGGATGTCAAAGGTTTTGCCGAGGATCCCGCGGCTCATGGCGGAGCACTCGATATGCCATCCCGGTCGTCCATCGCCCCAGGGACTCGGCCAACTCGGCTCGCCGGGTTTAGCAGACTTCCAAAGGGCGAAATCGCCAGCGGATCGTTTTCTCGAGGCCGCTTCGCCTCCTTCGCCTTGTTGGTCGTCGGCGGTCCGGTTGCTGAGTCGTCCGTACTCAGGGTCTTTGGTCACATCGAAGAAGACATCGCTCCCACTCTCGTAAGCAAATCCTCGCGAGACGAGCTCTTGCACGAACTGGATGATTTCCCCCATAGAATCGGTGGCGCGTGGCATGCGGTCGATTTGGTCGACGCCCAGAGATTGCAGATTGGATAGGTAGTCTGCCGTCATCTGCGTCGCGAGTTGGAACATCGAGATTCCCTTTTCGCGAGATTTAACGATAAGTTTGTCATCGACGTCGGTGATATTGACCACCCATGTTACGTCGTAACCGCAGTAGACCAAGTACCTTTTGACCGTGTCGAAGATCACCGGTCCCACCATGTGTCCGATGTGGGCTTCGGCGTACACCGTCGGCCCGCAAAGGTACATTCCAACATGCCCTGGAACCAGTGTTTCGAAGGGTTCCTTGGTTTTCGAAAGAGTGTTGTAAACGCGGAGCGGGTATACCGTAGGGGTGTCAGACATGGCAATTTGCTGTGGAACGCGTTGCAAGGAAACACATTGTTGGAGGAATCTAGGGTAGATTAGAAAGATAAAGCAAAACCGGATTTCCGGAAATCCGTCCGAACCTACCGAGCCGGAGGGTAGCGATTCCCGCTTTGGGCGTCCACCGCAATCGGCACGGATAGCCATCAATTAAGCATCCCTCATGAGCCGAGTTCCTATTGAAACCTTTGGGATTACCGACCGCGGTATCGTTCGGGAGGAAAACCAAGACCAATTCTTTATTGCGGAATTGAGTCGTCGTTTGCAGATGCGGGCGAGCTCCCTGCCCCTTGCCGCAAATTCGACCTTAGCAGGGTCCTCGCTCGGCCTAGTCATGATGGTGGCCGATGGGATGGGTGGGCATCGTGGCGGGCAAGAGGCGAGCGGATTGGCCATCCGCTTTTTCCTCGCGTCGATCTTGAATCGGTTGCGTTGGAACCACCCATCAAGCCTCGGGGATGATGCCGACCTCGTTGAGGATCTGAAGTTGATGCTCACACAAGCCCATCGAGAGATCCAAAGGCAATCGGAGGTCGATCGCAGATTGGAAGGGATGGGGACGACCTTCACCCTCGCGTACATCGCGTGGCCCCGAATGATCGTTCTCCATGCTGGAGACACTCGATGTTATCTGTATCGTCGCGGGGAGTTGAAGCTACTGACTCGTGATCATACGGTGGCAAACCAAATGATTGAGAGCGGGCAGTTGGATTCCAATTCCGCGGAGAGATCTCGGTGGTCGAACGTATTGGTCAACGCCTTGGGCGCAGGAGCGAGCGAGGTCTTTGCCGACATCACGAAAGTCGAGTTGCTGGCAGACGACATGATCTTTCTGTGCAGCGACGGCTTGAACAAGCATGTCGAAGACTGCACGATTCGCTCTGTTCTGTCCGCTTCCTCGGATCCCAACAAAATATGCGAAACGTTGGTGACGATGGCAAAGGATGGCGGAGGGTCCGACAACATTACGGTCGTTGCGGCTCGATGTCGCGATTTAGGTGCGGTGCAAACCATGCAGATCCACACCACTGCCGAAACCCCGGAGTCCCTCTTCCAGGAGCTTCCGTTTCCAACGGAAGAAGTGGGCACATCCCCGGATGAGCGAGTGACCTTTGCAACCTCGGAGTTTTCCGATACGCCTACCCGAGATATGGACCGGCCATGTTAAGCTAAATCGATTGTTCGTATCCATCCTTAGGTCGGTTCGGAATCGCAGAAAGGAAAACCGGATAAAAGGGGTAGGCTACCGTCATGGCTTTAGGTGTCCGCGGCGAATAGAATCTTCCGAAAACGTCCTTTCGTACCTTCGTACCAATCAATCCATGCACCCATTCCTTTCCAGAGCCTTGTTCCTGCCGACGTTCATTTGGAATTTCGGGATGGCTCGCGTGTTTCATCGGAGGAATTGGTGGGATCGTGTTGACGAACATGTGATCTTGGGAGCGTTGCCATTGCGGCGGGATGTTCCCAGGATGGCGGACCAAGGCGTGCGCGGGGTGATCAACATGTGTCGCGAATACCGAGGACCGTTGAAGGAATATGCGCGATTTGGGATCGAACAGCTTTGGTTGCCGACGGTCGATTTCAATCCACCGAGTTTTGAGGATACTTGCAAGGGCGTAGAGTTTTTGGAGGAGCATGCTCAGCTTGGGCAGGTCGTGTATGTCCATTGCAAAGCGGGTCGAGCGCGAAGTGCCACCGTTGTGATCTGTTGGTTGATCAAATACAAACGCATGTCGCCAGAGGATGCGCAATTGCATTTGATCCAATGCCGGCCGCATGTGAATGCAAAGTTATTGGAGCGACCTGTGGTTCAGCAATTCATCCGTGAGCAGCGAGGCAGTGCCTCATTGTGAGCAGCGAGGCAGTGCCTCTTTGTGAGC
>CAIYZV010000302.1 GCA_903930765.1 uncultured Pirellula sp. | reverse complement strand
TCGTTGACCAATCGGACCACGGACGCTTCTTGGGCTTGTTCGCTCAGCTCGCTTCCATCGGCTTCGAATTTCTCAAGCAGTTCGATCTCATCGTCTTCGTTGCTTCGGGCAGCCATCAAGCCTTCGACGGTTTCGCTTCCGACCCCGAGATGCTTTTTAACGAGCTTCGCGATTTCGATTTTTTCTGCGACGAGCGGTACAACTGGGCAATGCAGTGCGGCGGCAGCTTCGTCGAGCGGGTAGAGTTCCAGCGGGTTGCTGGTGGCGATAAAGATGCGTCGGCCTTCTTTGCGGACGGGGAAAATACCGTGCCGGTAGATCAACTTCTGAGGGAAGTTAGGGAGTAGATCGAGGTCGACGTTGGCCTCGCGCAGATCGATAAACTCCAACCCGAACTCGTCCGCAACCGCCTTGAGCGCATCCTCTTCGCGCACAAACCCCTTTTGGATGGCGCTTTCGATAATCCCGCCACCGTTCATTGCGGCGCGCGATTCGGCGAGTTGGGATTCGTTGACCAATCCCCTGCGAACGAGTATTTCACCGGCTTCGAGTATCATGAATGGTTACCCTGCGACGAGGGATGGCTCCGAGGAGTATTGGAACAATGGGTCAAGAAGGAGGAGTTCTTTTTGTGATCAAAGGTATGGAAGGGTTGGCACTAGTTACCGCCACGGTTCACACGATTACCACCGCGATTTCCGCCACCGCCACCAGTTTGGCCACCGCCGAAGCCACCACCGCCGAATCCGCCACCACCGAATCCGCCGCCTTGGCCACGTCCACCCATGCCTTGGAAGCCGCCGAAGCCACCGCCACCTTGGCCACCACCGAATCCGCCTTGACCGCGACCACCTTGGCCGCCACCCATTCCGCCCATGCCTTGGAATCCACCGAAGCCGCCACCACCCATGCCGCCGGGGTTAAATCCGCGGAAGCCTTGGAATGCGCTGGCTTGCGGAGAAGCGGCATTGTTTTGTGGAGCGGGTGTTGTGCCGCTTCCCGAACTGGATGTCCGAGCTTGGGCACCGAACACTCGCGAAAGCGCCGACTGAACAGTTGTGGGATTGATATCCCCACCGATCGGTAGAACTTGAACGGTGTCCTCGGTTCCCTCTGCTTGTTGGTCGAGCAGCTTTACGAGTTCTTCGACTTCTTGAAACAATTGCTTGGAGGCGAGTACGATCAGGGCGTTGTTTTTCTTGTCGGCTGTTACCGTCATGGTTTGTTCCTTGAGCTCTTTAGGAGCATTTTGGCGACGACCACCACCTCCGCCGCCTCCTCCTCCTCGCAACGCTTCGATGAACTCTTGTGGAGAGGGTGGGCGTTGTGCATTCTGATTGTTCGCGGCACCAGCAATCCGATCCGCAAACACCGATTTTACGGTCGCTTCCACTTCGGCAACGGGGGCCGATTGCAGATAAATAATGTTGGGTACGCCTCGAGTTTGTACATCGACAGGGCTCTCTGCGGTGTCGATAATCTCGACCAATTGCTCAATCAATTGCATATCGAGCGGGTTGGCTTGTACCCAAAGTGCATTGAGACGCGGATCCGCAGTGATGAAGACATCGCCGCTCGAGGATGATGAAGCTGATGAAGCCGCGGAACTGCCACCGCCACCCATTCCGAGCAAGCTCCCGAGGAATCCACCTCCGCCGAGGACGCTCGATGCCACTTCGCCGAGTAGCCCGCCCCCACCGCCGCCGGATGATGCGGTGCCGGCGCCACCTGCCAGCACACCGCGAATCAGTTCATCCGCTGCGAGTGCGGGGATATATTTCAAATAGATCACTGTTGGTTCCGAGGGACCAGCGGCCATTTGTTCTTGGACGACGCCAGCGATTTCATCGAACTCTTTCAAAAGCATCGGGTCATCGCTGGTAACGATCAGACCGGTTGGGCCCCGGAAGATCTTGAGTTCTTTCTCAGCACCATCCGTTGAGCTTTCATCCGATGGTTTCGTTTCCGATTCCTCAGCGGGTGGTTGCACTTCATCGATGACGGGTTGTTCTGCGCGAGCGAAACGAACCGTGTTGGATCCTGTGAACGCGTTCCCCAAGAGAGTCGCTGGATTATTCGGATCGATATCTACAGGACGCATTGCGGACGAATTAGGCTGGTCGTTGGCCGGTCGTTGGCGCTCGTTGTTCGTAGACGCCTTGGCTCCTGGTTCTTTCGGTTCAATTTTTCGGATCCGACCACGATGCTTGGTGGCTTCCCAAAGCAAGTCGATTTGATCGAGGACCTTATCCGCTGATTTGCCCGAATACGGTAGGAAGCGGGTGTTGTTTCGGAGTCCATCCAGGGTCGGCCCTGAATCTTGGACTTTGTTGAGCAACGAACGCACTTGGCCGACTTCTTGTGGCGTGCCTTTCACATAAACCCTACGGGTTAAGGTATCGCCGTAGAAAATGGGACCTTTGGCAGTTCCCGCATCTTTGTCCTTGGTGCTTTGCTTTCCGAAGAATTTTTCGAGCGTCAAGATCGCGGCTTGAGTATCGATTTTGTCGAGTTCGATCACCTCGAAATCGCTGGTTTCACCGGATAGCGTTGAAATGATCTCATCGATCAGTTGATGATCGTTGGCTGTGGCGCGGGCGATGACGTTGCTCGATTTTGGATCGAGGGCCAAGTTGATATTGGTTTGGCCAGAGAACTGAGTTTGCAGCACGTCCATGGTTGTCTGTGGATCCGAGCCGCGAATCATGTGACTCTTGACCGTTAACTGCTCCGCCGTAGCCGCAGGTTTGCCTGAGTCGCTCGATGCAACATCGACCTGGGTCACGATATCCCGAAGTTTCTGAAGCTTATCTGGCGTGCCCGTCGCGTAGAGCTTCGTGCCGAAGGCATCCGTCGAAATACTGAGTTCTTCCGAAACGTTGGCGGACTCCTTCAAACCCAACAGTGGCCGAGCGATCGATAAAAGTTCGTCGGCGCTCATGTTTTCCAAGGGGATCGCAACGATCTTCGATGTGCGGCCGGCGTCTGGCATCTCCGATCGACGAAGGGTATCTCGAATGATTCGGAGTTTTCCGGCGGTTTCGGTAACAAGCAATTGATTGGCAGCGCCCAACGGGACCAGAGAGCCTTGAGGGCCGAGCAGCTGCTTGACTTCTTTTTCAGCATCTTCAACGCTCAGCCGTTGCAGCACAAAGACCGTTTTGCAGATTTCATACTCTCCTCGGCTGTCGAGTTGTTCCTCGGGGACCAAGTCGGCGAGTTCTCGAATCAAGCCTCGGATAACCTCAGCGTTTTCACCCGTACCCAAATCGACGCACATCAAGGCGCGTTGGCGTCGCACCAACGTGTACCCGCGGCTGAGCAAGACGCTGTTCATGATGTCCATGGCTTCCGGTACTGTGTAGACACGGAATGGGTCTCGGTATGTGAATGTGCCTGGAGGGAAGAAGTCGGTTTGTAGGCTCAGTTCGGCTTCTTTCGCCAACCACTTCAAAACATCGCTCCAAGGGACACTATTGAAGTTCAATCGGAGCCCGAACTCACCGGGGATCATCTGGGCCTTCTCGGGGCTGCTCTCAACTCCGTTTGGCATGGAGCCGGCGACGGGTTGATCCGAAGGACTGGCCTGAACCTCGGCTGTGGTGGCATCGGCACCGTTCGCCGCGTCAGCGGTCGTTGACGCTTTAGGATCTGGTCCGATCAATTCGGCCCATTTTGCTTTTTGGGAATCATCGAGAACCGCTTCCAGTTGCCGTTTGTATTCCGCTTCCCCTTTTTCAGGGCCTAGTTCCCTCAGCATTCCGCGGCGGCCTTCCACCAGCGTTTGGATTTTGGCCAATTGCTCCGGTGATACCGTTGTCGCCGTGGCAATTTCAGGTTCGAGGATGGCAGCGACACCCAACCCGCGGAGGCGGATCTGCTCAGCCCTCGCTCGCTGTGAGTCGTTGAGCAAGCCCATACCCTCGGCTTCGATCGAACGTAGCTTTTGCTTGGCCCGTTCCCGACGCTCGCCAGCGTCCAACGAACGGAGTTCTGCGGCGAACTCGATCGCCTTGGCCTCATGACCTTTGATCAAGGCCTTGAGTCGGTCCAATTGCTCCTCGCTCAACCCCAGATCGGCGGCGATTTGAGGGTCGGTAACCGCCGACAGCACGCCGACGATATCCGGGTTCCCGTCAGCGCGAACGGTGCCGCAAGCTCCTAGAAGCAGCGCGATACCTAGTGAACAGGAAGCCACCAAACGAGGGGTTTTTCCAGCAGGTTGTAGATTCAGGAGGCGGACAAATGAGTTGTGCATAGGAGAACAATAGGGTCAAACCGTTAATGGTCTAAGGTGCGAGCGTATCCCGACACTTCCGACTGTAGTTACACGTCAACAATTCTCTAGACGTATCTCGATTCCCATCGAGCTTTTCACTTGCTTTTGCGAACGTAAAATCAGGGTGAGGGGCTAGTTGGGGCAAAAAGTCTGGAGCTCCATCCCCCCTGCAAACCCGCCCTAAACCTAAATGTTTCGGCTTAGTAACCAAGTCGGGGGTTTCCAGTTGGCGGGTTCGCTTTGCCATTGCAAGCTTATCTCAGGATTTAACGGGCTGGCTTTCTCCGAAAAACCAGTGTTTTCGATGATTTATGGTCTGTTAGCATCGTGGGCGAGCCAATCCATGGTCGAGTTCCGGTCAATCCAAGGTAATTTCCGATCGGGATTTGCCTGCGGGAGAGCCAAAGGACTCCTCGGATTCGTCGGTCCCCGCCGGATATTGGGTTGTTTTCCGCGAGAAATCCAAAAACGTGTTGGGCGCTGATTTTGGAAAGGGCCAAGTTGGAGAGGGCCAAGGGAGCAAGAGCAAGGGGGAGCACGCGAAGGAGAGGGCAAGTATCCGCAAAATCGCCCCGCCGCACTCTCTAACTGACGCGGCTTTACTGGGCGACGCTTGAGGACCCGCGGGGGGATGCTCCGATGCGCATATTGCTGGGCATCGGTCGAGCGGCGCAGAGGTAACCTTCTTTGAAGAGTTGTTCTTTTAGCTGTCGAAAACAGCCGAAGCTTTCGGGGTAAACCCAAACCGTCACTGTCGTTTGTTGTGAGCGGCTGGCGTCGAGTTCCATCCGAAGTCGGCCACCGAGTCCCAGTGACTTCTCCAGAGGTTCGGCGACAATTTCGGAGGTTGGTTCGAGTTCGAACTTGTCGAGTTCCACCATCTTGCCCATGGCAGCCACCCGTCCATCGCTCATCAGTCCGCTACGGCTGAGCAGACGGTAGCGCATCATGAATCCGTCGATGGGTCCGATGGCATCTTCGAAACGGTCGCGTTGGGTATTGCGAGATACCGTTCTTCGAACTTGTTCTTTCAACGTATCGATCATCGAGTCCCATGGGATTACGGTGACGAGATTGTTTCGAACCATCACATGGAGTTCTTTGCCGAAGACGGTCTTTGCCATCGGGGTCGGCAGATGTTGCAGCACGATTGCTTGAGTCGCATTCGGGGGCAGTTCGCCTTGTTGGTTGAGCAACGCGGCCAATTCCTGCTCGAGTTGGCTCATCTCTTGTTGGACGGTGATCTTTTCAGCGCTCTTCTCGTCCAATTTCTGCATCTGATCGTCGATGAGTTGTTCGGCGATATGCACGCGATCGACGATCGACATGCGCTCTGAACTTCGGTAAGCGACTTCGATTTCGTACTTGCGAAGCTGTTCCAGTTGGCTTTCTAAATCGCGATCTAGATTCAATGCTTTGGATTTAGGGTCGTTGAGTTTTTCGAGTTGCGTGGCGACCTCGGATTCGATCTTGGCTTCAACTTCGACCTTGGCGGTGGAATAGCCTTTCGCGCCGACGATGACGACCAGGATGATCATGATACCGACGAGATTAGCGATGACGTCCATGAAGGAATCTTCGCCGATAACCATCTCTTCTTGGCGGCGTTTACCCATTGGTTCTCTTACCTCGACTTTTTCTGAGGAGGTGCTTGCAGCGGGACGACTCGAATATCGACTCCGCTACCATCGAGCAATCGTTGCATGCGTTGGACGCTGAGGTCAGCATCACTGGCGGACTCGATTGTCACGGTCGGTGACCAGTAACCACCAGGTAGCGACGGCCCCCATGAGTCGACTCGTTCTCGGATGGCTTGTTCCAAATCGCGACTCGCTTGCTGTGGTCCCGTTTCGAGCATGACCTCAGTATCGATTTTTGTTTCGTTGCTTTCGCTTCGCAGGAGCCAACGATCGGATAGTGCAACGATTCGAATCGGTCGTGAGACCGGGGATGCTTTTCCTTCTGCCCGCGATGTTGCCCATCCTTTGCCGGCAGTGATCGA
The DNA here is from genome assembly GCA_903930765.1 of uncultured Pirellula sp. Lineage (GTDB taxonomy): Bacteria > Planctomycetota > Planctomycetia > Pirellulales > Pirellulaceae > JBKCUI01. The sequence continues at coordinate 9,349 of CAIYZV010000302.1, read as the reverse complement.
AATCGGTTTGCTGTCGGAATCGGTGCGAGCGGCATTCTTACGAGCCACTGCGGAGTTCTTGTAGTCCGGGCTGTTCTGTTGTGAGGACGTCGACGGATCCTTCGACGCCGACGGACTTTGAACGGACATATTCACCTGTGGCTGGGGCATTGATTCCGCCATTTTAGAATCTTGGTACTTGGTATCCTGAATCGATCCTTGGACTTGATTAGGATCGGACGAGGCTGTGGAGGAACCGGAATCGAGGCTGGTGGAACTCATGCCGTTCGCGGTTCCGCTCGAAAACGCATTCGCTCGGTTATTGGCATTCGAAGGCGAGCCATTTGGTGAACCGTAGGACCCCGCAGTTCCAGAACCCGCAGTTCCAGAGCCCGCAGTTCCAGAAACCACAGTTCCAGAAACCGACGCCGAAGAGCCACCTGCATTGGATCTAGGAGAACCTTGTGCTCCCGCGGCGGTTCCTGCCGATGCACCTCGCCCTGGCAAGCTTTGTAGTGCCGTTGGTGATTGGCCTTGAACGGTTTCGTAGGAACCCGACAAGTTCGCGGAGCCGAGTGTGCCAGAACTTGCAATTCCTGAGGACAGAGCTGGTGCGCTGTTCTGGAGTGTGGTTCCGCCGAGAGGATTGTTACTTCGCGGAGTCGCAGCACCGCGGCCGCTTCGCCCCCCCGGCCCAGTATCGCCCTCCGCGACGACTTGTCCCTGTTGCAATTCCTGAACCATTTTCCAGCGATTGTTGTCCTCGGAAATCGTGACACCGGAACGATCGGTGCCCGGTTCATCACCCCAGTCGTTGCCGCCGGAACTGCCTGTGCGGCTGTTGGATGCATCTCCGAACAAGGAATCACCGTCTTCGTTGTTTACCATTTCTCGCGAGCGAACGTATTGCCGGGGCAGCGATGCCAAGAGTGCTTCTTGTCGGCGTTTTGCCATGTCCAACGCCGTTTTCAAATCGTTCGCGAGTTGCGGCGCGCCGGGAGGAAAAGCTAGTTCCATTTCTTCATCGATCAGTTCATACCCGAATTGATCATCCCATCCCGACATGGCGGCTCGCGCCAGCGCGTAGGTATGGATTCCATCTGGACGCACGATCAGCAATGGATAAGGAGGCGTCGTCAATCCAAAGGTCGCGTCTTTCTCTTGGTAGGTTGTTCGCAGCACTCGTAACGCTGCATCGAGCGGATTGCCTGGGCCATGGGGCGGCCGCAAATCGGTAAAGGAAATCAAGACACCCTCGGGTTGGATGATGACGCCTTCCTTTCGGCATTCGAGATAGACCGGGCGCCGCGATGTACCGTTGGGTCCTTTGTAGGGAAGGATGGCGAATGCCGGTTTGCGTTTCTTCTGTTTCTCGATCTCTTCCGCGAGCTCGCGTTTTTTCTTTTCGATTTCCTCGCGGACCTCTGCCAAGCGTTGATCGGTGTTTTGCTTTTCGGTTTCGTCCAGGTCTGCAGCCGCATCAATGGCCTCTGCTTTTTTTCGCAGTTGCTCCATTTCTTGATTCATGCGAGCGATGTGGTCCTCGATATTGGCAAGTTCGCGACGGCGGCGTTCGATTTCTTGCTTGACCTTTTCTCGACGTGCTTGCAGCTCGTCAGACACGGACTCCATGATGTCCGAAGACTCCTTGGCTTGTTCCAACCGCTGGGTGACTTGGCTTTCCATAAATCGCTCGGCCGTTGCGCGCGAGTGGACTACGGAAATGACCAAAATCAGTACCAAGGCACCGATGGTACACAGTAGAACCGCCAGGAACGGAAACATCGCTGGCGCGTGATCGTCGCCTCGTCGCGATGAACGGCTCATCCTGCTTTTCTCTTCGTTGTGGTTTCGTTAGATGCGAAATCCTGTGGATCGAATAGTTGGAGATGGACTTGATCGTTCGTCGGTACGGAACTCGGGGGGGGACTCTCAGGAGCCGTCGCGATCGGAGGCAGGGGCAACGCATTGGTAGTTGGGGAACTCTCGCTGCCCGATTCAGGGGTTCGGCGCCGAACGGGTTGTCGACCTAAGTACCCGTATCGCTCCATTTGAGTGCCGATGACTGCGACTGCTTCGGTCAAGCATATCGCGGCATCGTGGAATCGATCGACGTCGGTTAGTCGTTGCAATGTCGCTTCGATGGGGCCTTGCATCGCGTGCATCATATGGCTCGAATCGAGCAGTTTTTGAAGAAGCTCCGCATGATTGTTCATCTCCTGCTGCTGACGTAATACCGCTCGAGCTTGTTCGGAGATCGTGGTTTGCCACTGCTGCAACCGCGAGTCCACGTGGCTGGCTCCTTCCGCGTGAAGTTCGACGACCCGGTCAAAATGCACTCGCATGGAGTCCCGATGCTGCTGGAGCGATTCATCAATCCCAAGCCGGATACCGGCCATCGCAGCGGCCGTTGTTCCATCGGACAATTTCTGCCATTGCGAGTGCGCGTCGGTGATCGTGTCTCGCCACAGTTCCGACTGCTTGTTGACAAGTTTCTCAATGGATTCCAAAACGCCTTGGGTGATCAATCGCAAGGATGCTTCCACATCGCGGGTATCGGCGTGGACTTCGGTCTCGGTCAAGCATTCGTGCATCGCTCCACTGACACTGTCGTCGATCGTGCTTAGCAATTGGACTTCGACGCGTTGGACCGCAAATTGGATGAACATGGCGATCATGGTTAACACCAAGCCGACTGCTGTGGTGTCGAATGCGACGTACAACCCGCTCGTCAAGCTATTCACTGCGTCTTGCGAGCCGCTGGCTAACGCTTGGGCGTCCATATGTCCCAGCGTGTCGGAAATCCCGATCACTGTTCCCAAAAAACCTAGCATAGGCATGGCCCAGCAGTTGATCCGGACGATCGCGTAACTTGTATGTTGAGCGTCGGCATCGCGATCGGAAAGCTCCCTGAGATCTTCATCCAGACGCGATGTTGAACGGCGTTTCAATTGCCTTCCTACCAGTTGGGAGACCCGTTGGCCGAACCAGCTTTGCCTAAGCGATTGTTTCTGGGAGCCCCACAACGTGTTCAGCCACTGGCTCCGACCGTACCCATCCGTTGGCGATTCACGTTCCGAGGAGGAGCGATGATTGACAAGCTCATCAAGGACTTGTTGGGCATTGAGCGCCAGTCGCATCTGCCGCCGTGCGGCAAACCATTTCTGAACCAAGACAATGGTTGCGATGCAAAAAAGCCAAGCGGATGCGATCGCGACCCAATGGCATAGTGCATAACGAATCAATAAATCATTGCGCAGCGGCTTCAGCAAAATCAAAAAGTAAAATAGTCCGCATGAGAGCGAACCGAGAATGGTTGCAGGGAGCAGTGATACCCCGAAACATGGGGCCGTTTGTTTCTTTCGTCCTAGCATCGCGGCAATCCTTGCCTTCGTGTTCCAACGCGTTTTCGATTATCGTGGCGCACTGCCACCGTGTCCTTCTAGCAGTTTCTGCGATGCGATAGCAAGTCATATTCAGACTTGGATTGCTAGCGAAATGATGCGTTGCCTGGGTGATGGAGCAACGTGAATGCGGAGAATAGGGGGACTATTCCGTCAACGCGGGTTGAAGGGATGATTTTTCAGGGGGGGAACCGATACTAGGACACGCGAAGGACATCTCTACGGATGTTGAGATAGCGATTTGACACAAGATGCTAAACGTTGCGAGTTTCGCTGACTCGCAGGTGAGTACTCCCAGGGGGGATGGCTCTCCCAAGGCGGTTGATCGTGGGTGCGATGCGATCGGCCGCCTTGGGATGCCAAACTTTCGGTTTGGGCATGCGTCCCGAATTTAGTGCGCGGTGCACTTCTGATTGCTAGCAGACGACTATGCACTAGGTTTAGTTATGCGCTAGGTTTAGTTATGCACTGGGTTTAGTTATGTGCTAGGTCTAGTGCCGTTTGGAGATTGGGTGCGTTCGAGGGTGAGCGTAGCCCGGATCTGATCGTAGGGGATAGCCCCGCCGAGTTCTTCAAAGACTGGCCTGAGTCGTTCGCGACCCGCTTTGTCTGCTGCCCCGATGATCTTGAGCTGGTTTTCGACGGAGACCCAGGGTCGAATATCGTCGATCAAACCTTGATCGATCATTTCGGCAAGGTATCCACCCACCGTGGATACGGCTCCGCCGATCGAAGCAGCGGTTTCTTCGAGGCTTTTGCCCGAAAGCAAGAGTGGTTTCGCCGCTTCCCGGAAGTTCGACTTCAATTCGGTGCTGGTGGAGACTGCTGGTTGGCGGGTTGGATTGGAGAACGATGCATCGAGGGCCAGCCCGGTCTGACTGCAGTAACCGCGAATGGCGTCGAGAAACGCATTTCCGAATTGATCGGCTTTGCTGGCACCAACTCCGTTGACTAAAAGAAGTTCGGATCGACCCGAAGGCCGGCGAGCGCTCATCTCTGCCAGGACAGCATCGGAGAAAACAAGATAGGGAGGGATGTTGGACTGATCGGCCAACTGCCGGCGCAGCTTCCTCAAAACCTCGAACAGGTCTTTCGGGAAATCGAACACCCATGCCTGGGGCCTTTTCGAAGCTTTCGCCTTTTTGACCGCATTGTGGATCAAGCGAGGCTGATGGTCACCGAACAACGTTTCTTTGGACCTCATGTTGAGTTTTAGGATGGGATAGGGATCGCCGACAAGATCCACGGTGCCTTGGCCGACCAACTGCTGGACCCAATCCCGAAGTTGCTCTTTCGGAAACTCTTTGAGAATGCCGAAGGTACTCAGTGTCGTGTGCCCTCGTCTTTGCACATCGGCAGAATTAGCCCCGCAGAGAACATCCACGACATAATTGATACCGAATCTTTCGCCGGTGCGATGGATGCAGGATAAAATCTTCTGCGCGATCACCTTGGCCTCGGCAACGTTATCGGTATCTCCCAGACAGACATCGCAAGCATCGCAGTTAGCCGAGCGGTAGGATTCACCGAAATACTCCGACAACGATTTATGACGGCAAACCGGAGTTTTGCAGTACCTATCCATCTCCTGGATTTGTTGTCGAACGGCTTCGACCAAAGCTTGGTCGGCATTGGCTTCGATCAGCGAGGACTCTGTCATCCGCCGAATCGCTTGCACATCGCGAAGGCTGTAGAAAAGGACGCATTCGGCGGGTAGTCCATCGCGGCCCGCGCGTCCGGTCTCTTGTTGGTAGTGTTCGATCGATTTTGGAATGGATGTGTGAACCACAAACCGTACGTTGGATCGATCGATCCCCATTCCAAATGCGACCGTTGCTACGATGATATCCACCGATTCGTTGATGAACGCTTCCTGGGCGATACGCCGTTGGTCCGCCGAAAGTCCAGCATGGTACGCGGCTACCGAGTAACCCAATTGAGCAAGTGTTGCGGTCATCTGTTCGACATCGGCGCGACGCAAGCAATAGATGATCCCACCTTCTCCTCGATGGCGATCTAGGACTTCGCGGACTTGGTCGACCAATTGCAGCTGGTTGAGAACCCGATACGTCAAATTCGGACGATCGAAAGAACTCACAACAACGTTTGGCTCCCTGAGTTGAAGCTGTTCGCAGATGTCGTCTCGAACTTTTTGAGTTGCTGTCGCCGTGAACGCGTGCATTGCAGCGTTTGGATACCGTTCGCGCAGTTTTGAAAGCTGTCGGTACTCCGGCCGAAAATCATGCCCCCATTGGGATACACAGTGGGCTTCATCCACGGCGATCGCATGCACATCGCTCCCCTCGAGCAACCTCATGAAATCCTCAGAGACGGCGCGTTCAGGAGAAACGAACACGAGTTGGATTTCTCGAGAGCGGATACGATTCGCGATAATCCTTTTTTCATTCGCATCCAGAGAACTATCGATTCGTACTGCAGGGATCCCGAGCTGACACAGCCCGTCGACTTGGTCTTTCATCAATGCGATCAGCGGCGAGACAACGATCGTGACCCCACCCCGAAACACCGCGGGGGCTTGATAGCACAGCGATTTTCCGCCACCAGTCGGCATCACCACCAACGTATCCCGGCCCGCGATGATGGAGGCGATCGCGTGTTGCTGGGACATCCGAAGGGAGTCGAACCCCCATTTTTCTTTCAGCATCCGGAAGAACTCGTCCGGAATCCTACACTGGCGGTTCGACGCTGAACCATTCGTTTCAGCTTCCGAAAGGCCGGCGATCATTTTGTCAGTCATGCTAGAAGTTGCCTCCCAAGGAGAATCGCAGTTATTGCAGACGTGATCAGCTCGACCGGTGATCATGGATGCGTCAAGCTCACCCGCTGAAGGTTTCGTACTCGGTTTCACAAGCGGTTGGCCCGTCGCTTTGCTCTCCATTGGTTTTCCGGCAGATGTTTTTGCAACGGGTGGGGATTTCAAGTCGTTCGGCATCGCATGGCTCCTTTGCTCAATGAGCAGCTCAAGACGTCTAACACAGGTGGCGTGCCCAATCGGGCGACTCTATCCAGCTTCGGACGTCCTGTGACACGTTTGGTCACAGCTCGATCCAAAATCTTGGAGCCATCCACTCGACGAGGGGGGTAGGTGCCTCGTCCGTAGGGTTGATTAGAGTTCTTCGATGCTGTTGGCGATGCGGTCGACCATTTCGTCCGTGGTTTTAGGGTTGAAGAAGACGGCTTTCCATGCCGGAATGTTGATACCGTGGGGGCAGTATCCAAAACTTGTTGTGAATCCGAGCCGAGCGTCGAGTGCAGGGTCCATCATTTTGAGTCTTTTGTCGAACAAGTGCCGGATTTCGCGAGCGTAGCGGCTTCGTTGCTCTTCGGTGAGTTCGTTGCGAACCATCCGTTGAAAGATTTCCTCAGCGTTGCGACCTTTGGGGAGGACCCACCAATTGACGCTCGGTCCTGTCGTGCCAGCATTGAGGACTTTGCAGTATTCAATTTTGGACAACCGGTCCTTGAGCCGTTGTGCCATTTCGAGCGAGCGTGCGATGAGCATTTGCCAACCGGTCAATCCGATGCCGTTGAGGGAAGCGACCACGGCATAGGGTCCGATCGCGGGGCGCGAGCATTCCAAGGTGAAAAGGGCTGGGTCGCGCCTCGCATCGGCATCGGAGAAATAGGGTGTATCATTCACCGATCGAGCAAGGTACTTAAGGTCTTCTCGGCGGTTGACGATGAAGGCGCTCGAGGGGTAGTGGCCTCGACCCATTTTGTGAAAATCGATGGTGACGCTATCCGCGTATCGCAATCCTGTGTTGTACGATTGTGCGCGTTGAATCAATTCGAGAACGTTGGGTTCGAACTGAAGTGGATTGCTTTGGCGATCGTAATCGGTCAGCATGGAGATTGCCCAGCCGACGGCGGCATCAACGTGGATTTGAGGCATCGGAACATTCCATTTTTCGCAGCGTGACTGCACGCATTGCCGGATGGCTTTTACATCATCGATTCCGAATCCATCGGTGGTGCCAAAGGTGGCGCAGATGTATGCGATTTTGACCTTGGCACTGAGCAGTTCCTCTACTTTTTCATCGAGCAGGTCGATGCGCATGCTGAGGTTGTCATCGGTCGGGATTTCGATCAAGTTTTCGGTGCCGATTCCCAACCAACCCGCGACCGTTTGGTTGGAGTAGTGGCCTGCTTGCGAGCAGATCCCGACAATTCGATGGCCTTGCAAACCGGACTGCATGGCGCCTGGGAGGGTGCGTTCGATACCGATCTTTGCCCCATATAAATTGGAAATGGTTCCACCGATCGTGAAGACACCCCAGGGGTCGATGGTGTGGTAGTAGATGAGGTTGGCCAAGGTCGTGATCGCTTTGACCTCGAGTTCGTTGGAACGTTGGCTGTAGCGATCGGTGCAGAGATTGGGGTTTTTGAGCAAGCACGCCAAGGCTCCGATGAGGGAGGCTTGGTTGGCCGGTCCGCGGACATTCTCTAGATGCAGCGGGTTGTTCCAGCTATCGGTCCCCCAAAAATAAGGGAAGATGGCATCCCGGGCATCTTTTAGATTCCCCGGCAAGACGTGGATCTCTGGGTTGGCCCGCGCGGTCTCGTAGTTTTGGCTCATGATCTGCGCGGGGGTTAACGATTTCTCCGCGGCCACGGCCGATAGAAGTTCCGAAAAGATCTTGGTCAGTTCGTCTTGGTTCCATTCAAAGAAGGTGCTGACCAGTTCCTGATACTTTTGTCGATCCATATTCGCGTACCTTCGGTGTTAACGTTGTTTGCCTTGGCCGCGCCGGTAGCGATGGTGTTCGTGTTCCACGGTCTCTGGGGTTACCCGTTTTGGCCGGTCGGTCAACCAATAGCAGGCGTTCATCAGAAGTGCGCAGAAGTCGTCTTGTTCAAAATCGCTCGCGTGCCCCAAGGAAGTATAGAACGATTTTCCGGAGTCTTCTCGAACAAAAGTCCAGGCGACTGGTTCTGCGGGTTCACCATCGACCGAACCGTACCAAAGTATCTTGGCACCAGCGCGAAGCGGCTGGACTAGGTAGAGCGAGCCTTTGCTGACGTAGAGGGTTTTTCCCCGTTCCGAGGTTTCGACGAGGGGGTGGTCGGTTTGAGGATCGACAGAAACCGTTGTCGGCAAATGGTTTCCGTGGTGGTTGGTATAGTGCCCGCCGAAAACCTGTGCGTCGAACTCGGGCCATTGGCCCAAACCGGGCGATGCGGCGCCGTTGCGAAGGCTGAACGCATGGCTGGCGGTGCGAATCCCAAGTACAGGACGACCGGAGGCGACGAACGAACGAATCTTTTCCAGGTCGGATTCTGGCAAAGGACGGCGCCGGACGCTGACCAAGAGGGCATCGGCATCGTCGAGTGCATCGAGTCCCCGAAGTTGATTCGGAGAATCGGCCGCGCTATACACGAGTGTCACTCGGAAGTCCTTGGCCAAGTGCTCGGTCGCCCAGCGTCTCAAGGTCTCCTCGGTTTTGTACTCGTCTTCCGCGATCAAGATTGCCCAGTGGGGGCGATCGTCCAAGGGGAAACGGTAAGGACGATCGCCGAGGATTTGGTCGCTGGTGATCGTTTCACAAACCGTCCGTTCGATGTAATCGATCACGGCATCGGTGCCGCTGAAGTGATTGACATAGGGCCAGCGAAGGGGATTGTACATCGTGTCGGTAAGGTCGCGGACCAAAACAGCATGCATTCCGTGCGCATTGAGTTGCCTCAGTCCGAACGGGCGTCCGAGCACACACATGTTGGTATGAACCCCGCAGAGCATCACGTGCTCAATCCCACGCGACGCTAGGATGCTCCAAATTTCTTTGCCGCTGTCGCTGATGAAGTCGTTGGCTTCATCGATCCGGATGAGTTCGGTTTGCTTTTGCCACGGGGCCTTCGGATTCCGGCCCATGTCCCGAAGCGTCTCTTGCCACTGGGCATGTTCGGTAAGCTCGTCATCTTCGCCTCCGTCGGATTGGTCCACCGGA
>CAIYZV010000301.1 GCA_903930765.1 uncultured Pirellula sp. | reverse complement strand
CGTGTTGGTTTGTTGCAAAAACGCAGGGCGAATGCACGGTTCGTAGGAGTTGTACCGCCGGTGAAATTGGGGGCGCGACGTAATCCTGTTCGTTTGCGTTACCGACTTGCCTTTCTGCGATCAAACTTGAGTGGTATCGCCCTTTCGCACATCCATCCCTTTGGATTTCTGGAGCGACGGGCAGATTCGGTACCACAGAGACGGAAAGATCGATGGAAACTTTAAACCGCGCAACGGAAACAGAATCGAACTGTTCTGGATCAAAGTTGCCCAACGATAAAAAGCATCGCATCGCGATCCGTGGTTTTGTATGTCTGTGTGCACTTGTGATCGCGATCGACACGATGCCAGCGAATATTGAGTTTCTGAATCCGATCCAGAAATCTCTTTTTCCAGTCCTTGGTTCGATCGGGCTGTCTCAAGGAGATTGGCCGCTGTTTGCGCCGAATCCGATCCTGAAAAATGGAACCATCGTCGCAGAGGTTACCGATAGCGATCATCAGCAGGGAACGTGGAGTTCTCCCGATTGGGCACGAGCCACCGCATGGGAGAAATTCTATCGCTTTCGCCACATGAACTACTACCAACGTGTTGGGCAGAATCATTACGCGTGCTCCGATTTAGCCGCCTACCTTCACCGTACGATTCCCGCCGAAGAGCATGCGGTACCCGCGATGAGGTGGAGTGAAGCCAACGAATTGATTCCTGGGATAGATTTGGTTCCACCGATGCTCGATATCAAGCTCTATCAGTATCAGCAACGCATGGTACTCAGCGGAAAAAATCCGATGCCCAAGCAGTCCGAGACAGTTTGGAGCAATCAAAATCGATTCTTGCTTCGTCGCGAGTATTCGAAATGAACATCTGGCATCGTTTTAACTCGAGATGCATGGATGCCTGGGATAAGTTCTTGTTCGAAGGCTGCGATCCTCGCATCGCTTCGCTATTCAGGATTGGGTTTGCCACCCTCATCCTGATTCAAGTTGCGGTCGTGTGGCATGATGCTGATAGGTGGTTCAGCGACACCGGCGTCATGAGTGTCAGCACGGCGAAACTGACCACGGGGCCCGTAGGATGGTCTTTGTTTTATCTGATACCGTCCACGCCCTTCGTGATTCGCGGAGCGCTCGTGGCGTTGCTACTGCATGCTACGTTGATGCTCTTCGGAGTTTTTTCACGCGTTCAAGCTGCCGCGATCTTTGTGTGGCTGGTTTCGTTCCAGAATCGCAATCCATTGATCAATGACGGCGAGGATACCGTCTTCAGGATCTTTGCCTTCATGATGATTTGGTTACCACTCGATGCGTATTGGTCGGTGCTTCGACGCTCCAGTGAGTCTGTCGCGAGGGCCCGGAGTCACGCATCGGCGTGGGGGTTGCGGTTGATCCAGATCGAAATGGCGGCGATTTACGCTTCGGCGGCGATAAGCAAGCTTTCGGGCGAGACATGGCAGAATGGGACTGCGATGTGGTACGTTTCCCGGATGACCGATAACTTTGGGCGGTTGGTACCCTCGGTCTACTTCGATCACTTCTGGGTGAGTGCGGGATTAACCTGGGGAGCACTTTTCATCGAAGCTACCTTGCCGGTGGCGCTATGGTTTCGCGGGACGCGAAAGCTGGCGATCCTTGCAGGGGTGGCGTTGCACCTGGGTATTGAATTGTCGATGAATTTGTTCTTGTTCGAATGGGTGATGATGCTGGGGTTATTGGCGTTTGTGGTTCCAAGTGAATGGGGAATTGCGAGTCGCAAAGGGTCCCATTGAGATGCTGTCCCAGTAGACGACATCACTGGTCCATGCGGGATGATTATTGCTTGGGATAGGGGTCAGCAAAGGAGCCGAAACCACCTAATCCACCATCGACAGCAAGGTCGGTAGCGGTGATGAATGATGCCGCACTGCTGGTGAGCCATAGTACGGCGTGCGCAATCTCTTCGGGTTGGCCGAGGCGTCCTAGCGGATGGCGATTCGCGAGTTCCTTTTCACCTCCTTGCTGTTCCAGGATCGCTTGGACCAATGGGGTGTTGATCGCTCCGGGTGAGACGCTGACGACTCGGATTCCGTCGCGCGCGTATTCAACGCCCCACTGCATCGCTTGAAGGACGTTGGCAGCTTTGATGGGCCCGTACACGGGCACGCCGCGGGAGGTTCGGTGCGCTTGACCACTCGCGATGTTGACTAAAACTCCCGACTGTTGCTGCCGCATCGCCTTGAGCCCATACTTGGCCATGAACGCGAATCCCGTCAGATTGATAGCTACCATGCGATTGTAATCGTCTCGGTTCACATCCTCGATCCGAACATAGGACGACGCTGGCTGGATCGCCGCGTTATTGACCAAAACGTCGAGGCCCCCAAACTGGGATACCGTCCAATCCACGACGGATTGGCAATCGGCTTCGTGGGCCACATCGGTTTTCCGAAAATGAATTCCTGGTGGTAAGCTCTCGGCAAGTTTCGTATCGATGTCGGCACAGACAACAGTGGCACCCGATGTGGCAAACCCGTCACAGATAGATCTGCCGATCCCATTGCACCCACCGGTAACTAAAACGACTCGTCCCGAATGGTCGTATTGGACGGTTCCTTGTCGGCGCTTTACGGCTTGCGATGCATGTCCATGGTTCGTTAATTGCTGACTCATAATAACTCGCAAGTATCCTTGCTGACCTCTTGTGCTGACCTCTTGTGCTGACTTTACCCAATTGCGAAGTCACGCACGAAGGAGGATGATACTGTAGCGTGAAACAAGGCGTATTTGTAGTTGCCAGGGAACTCACTGGAAAATGGTCAGTGCAATTCGGCGCATGGGTGTCGCAGGCGATGCGCTAGCGGAATATTTTATGGATCCTATCGATTTTCAAGATGCATCGACGGAGCCCGCCAAGGTCTCTATGGATTGTGTCCATCCAAGTTATTTTTGGATCGTAATCTTCGTTGCACTGGGCATGGTGTCGGGGGTGGGGTGTGACCGATCCAAGCCATTATCGGGTACCGATTCGGTCCCTGGGGCGATCGAGGTGCGTTCAGGATCGCCCCGTTCAGAACGGCCTCTTCCCAACGCTGCGACTTTCGACCCAAGCACCGAGGTATTTTCCTTCCGCGGGGTGCATGCCTTGAAGCTCGGTATTTCCGAGAGCAACATCGATAAACTGCAGCGGGACGAGAGGCCTTATGTACGAGCCTCAATGGAGGAATCGGGGCGGGCAATTTTTTCGACCATCGGTGTCAAGTTAAAAGGAGCTGCCGGTAGTTTTCAGGGGTTCGATGGGAAACCTGGTTTTACGCTCAACATGGACAAGTACGAGAAGGGAGTGCGTTTCCATTCTCTCGACAAATTCCACTTGAACAATTCAGTTCAGGACGACACATATCTGAACGAGTGGTTGGGAAGCGAAGTCTTTCGGCGGGCCCATTATCCCGCACCTCGCGTGGCCCATGCGGTCCTTACGATCAACGAACGGCCGCCCGAATTGTATGTGCTTCGCGAGGGATACGATGAGATCCTGATCCAGCGTTTTTTTACGGCGGCCAAGGGGAATCTATACGATGGCGGATTTGTGCAGGATCTGGATGCGGAACTCGAAAAGGATGCAGGTGATGGCGTCGACGATCACAGCGATCTCCGTACGATCTCAACACGATTGGGGAGCGGAGATTTTCAGGCACGCGTGGAGGGGTTGTCGGAGCTGATCGATCTCGATCGGTTTCTGACCTTTTTCGCGTTGGAGAGGATGGTGGCGCATTGGGACGGCTATTGCAACAGCGCCAATAACTATCGGTTGTACTTGGACCCAGACTCCAATCGGGCGGTATTTCTACCCCACGGGATGGACCAGATCTTCGGCGATATTGGGATGCCTCTGTTTGATCCCAACGGGGCGTTGGTTGCACGCGTGGTAATGAGTTCCGACACCTTGAGGAGCCAATACCGCGAAAAAGTGCGCGAGCTGATGCCGATCTTCTACCCACCGGACGAACTTCTAGAAGCGATCGAAGAGAAATCGGTGCAATTGCAGGAAAGTATTGGGGACTTAGGCGAAGCGTTTCAGGATCAACACCGGCAGAAGGTTGAGGATCTCAAGCAACGGATTCGCGAGCGAGCGGAAAACATGCTCGCGCAATTGGAAGAAGCAGATCCCGTTCCCATAGAAATACCTTTAAAAGGTTCTGTTCCTTTGGATTCGTGGTATCCAAGCACCGACGGTGACAGGATCGCGGCGACAGTCTCAGGAGAGGGGACCACCGATGAATGTTTTAAAGTGGATTTCTTGGGAGAGCAATCGGGCATGGGAGCGTGGCGGTGCCCGATGCTGCTGTCGCGAGGCAAGTACTTTCTGCGAGGGCGGTTCCGCGTTTCGGAATTACAGCCGTTGGATGCTGAGAATCTGGAAACGATCGTTTACGGTACGCAACGCGACGAACGCTGGTTGCGTTGGGAGGGAGATGCAATGTGGCAAGAGATCGCCATGGAGATCATGGTGCTTGAGGATCGAGCGAGCGTCGAGGTTTTGGTGGGAGTCCGGGGAGCAGCAGGAAATTTGGTGATCGATAGAAAGTCAATGCGCCTCGAGCGACTAGAATAAGACGCTCTACATCCGATGCCGATACTACTCGGCGAAACGCTCCGTCCGCAAAACTGTCGACGGTGTACACTGAGTCTGCTTGAATAGGAAACAACGGATGCGAATCAATGGTGTTAGCGGAGCTTTTTTGACCAGAACGCTTTTGACCAAGGTGCTTTTCACTGCATGTTGGACAGGTCTCGTTCTGCAATTCGGAAACGGCGTTGCACGCGCTGAGGTGCGTTTACCGGCGATTTTCTCGGATCATATGGTTCTGCAGCGGGATCGTCCTCTGCCGGTATGGGGATGGGGAGAACCTGGCGAGAAAGTTCGCGTTGAGTTTGGACGGGAAGCGTCGGAGGCAATCGTTTCCGAGGGTGGACGTTGGGAATGCACGTTGGGTCCACAAGGCGTATCGCGCGAGGGGAGGGACTTGATCGTCTCCGCGAGCAATGAACTACGCATTCGAGATGTAGTGCTCGGTGATGTGTGGTTATGCAGTGGTCAATCCAATATGGAATGGGCGTTGGGTGGATGCGACGCGGCCGAGGACATTCGCGCGTCGAACTACCCTCTGATTCGCCATTTTGGAGTCGAGTACCATTTTGCATCGACGCCTCAAAAAGATGTGAAAGGAAGGTGGTTCGTTTCGAAGCCAGAGACATCTCACGGGTTTTCAGCGGTGGGATATTATTTCGCACGGCGGGTCCATCAAGAGACGGGGGTTCCCATAGGACTGCTTCGATCGAGTGTCGGTGGAACCAACATCGAGTGTTGGATGTCGCAAGATACCTTGATGAACACGCCGGTCCTCGAACCGTACGCAAAAATGATGCGAGATTCCCTCGCGCAGTATCAAAAGGATCTCGCAGGCGTCGTTCCTTCGGTGGAGAAATGGACGCTCGAGGCCAAGGGGGCGATGGATGAGGGACGAGAGATTCCCATGCCTCCAGCTGTCCCTGATTTTCCGTTCGGTGAAAAGATGTTCCGGCCGCGTTGTGTAACGCTCCACAATGGGATGATCCATCCACTGAAGTCGTATGCGATGCGCGGAGTATTGTGGTATCAGGGCGAGAACAACGCGGGTAGCGCTGCCGACGGCATTCAATACCTTGAGAAAAAGCGCGCCATGATCACCGACTGGAGGAATTGGTTTGGCGACCCAGAACTCCCATTTTACTTTGTTCAGTTGGCATCATGGCAAAAACCCTCCAACGATCCAGCAAATGCGGAGGGGTGGGCGTTTTTTCGGGATGCCCAACGTCGATGCTTGAGTTTGCCCAATACGGGCATGGCGGTTGCCATCGATATCGGTGACGCGGAGGACATTCACCCAAAGAACAAATTGGACGTGGGGGAGCGTTTAGCACGGTGGGCGCTCGCCAATCAGTACGGGAAAAAGATCGAAGTATCCGGGCCTTTGTACCGTGGACTCAGTGTCTCAGGAAACAAAGCGGTTCTTGAATTTGATCACGTCGGCGCGGGGCTGATGGTCGGTCGCAAACATGGACGCGACGTAGTAACGCCTGCTGAGGGTGAGCCGCTGAAGCGATTCGCGATCGCTGGATCGGATCGTGTTTGGAAATGGGCCCAAGCCACGATCGAAGGAGACACCGTCGTGTGCAGCCACCCAGATATTGAAAACCCGGTCGCCGTCCGGTACGCATTCACCATGAACCCCGATGGCGCCAATCTTTACAATCGGGATGGACTCCCTGCATCCCCGTTTCGGACCGACGAATGGTAGTTGCACAACGCGAATGAAAGAGTCGCGACTATGCTAATACAGCTTGGACGACATTGCCTTCGACATCGGTGAGTCGATAGTCGCGGCCGCTGTGGCGGAAGGTAAGTTTTTCATGGTCGAATCCCATGAGGTGTAGGATTGTGGCGTGGAAATCATGGACGTGGACCCCGTTGTTAGCGACGCGGACGCCATGTTCATCGGTTTCGCCGTAGACAGTACCGGGCTTGACTCCGGCCCCAGCTAGCCAGGAGCTGAACGCCCATGGATGATGCTCACGCCCTTTCGCTTCTGCAGTGTTGTTGAACGGAGTTCGACCGAACTCGGTCGTCCAAACGACAAGTGTGTCATCGAGCATGCCTCGTTGCTTGAGATCCTTTAGGAGTGCGGCAATCGGTTGGTCGACATTCTTTGCCAACGGTTCGTGGGTCATCATGTCACCATGAGCGTCCCAATTGCCTGAGGAACCCGTATCGATCAATTCCACGAAGCGAACGCCTCGCTCGACCAGTCGCCGCGCGGCGAGGCATTGCCAACCAAATCCGGTCGTCTGTCCACGTTTTAGGCCGTAGCTTTCAAGGGTTGCGTCGCTTTCACCACTCAAATCGAACACCTCTGGAACGGCTGTCTGCATCCCGAAGGCTGTTTCGAAGGATTGCACACGGGCCGCCAAGGATCCATCCATGGGGCGGGCTGCGAGATGCTCTTGGTTGATGGCTTTCAACGCTTCGAGTTCCATCCGTTGTTTCGCCGCTGGGGTTCGGGGGGCGACGTTGCGAATCGGCTCGGAACCAGGAACGACCAGCGTGCCTTGAAAAGCTCCTGGAAGAAAATCATTCGCGTAGACCTGTGTACCGGCATACGTCTGTTTGGGAGCAATCACAATGAACCCCGGGAGATTGCGATTGATCGTTCCGAGTCCATAGGTCATCCATGAGCCTATGCTCGGTCGCGATTGAGCGAACGAGCCCGTATGCATTCCGAGTGTTGCGTTGTAGTGGTTGGAATGCGAGGTGTGCATCGATCGAATGAGAGCGATATCATCGACGCAGGTAGCCACGTGTGGAAAAAGGGTACTGACCTCCATGCCGCATTGTCCGTGCGGGGCAAATTCCCACTGAGGCTTTTTTAGGAAAATGCGTTCGTATCCCGGTCGATCCTTGATCTCAGGGTGGTCAGCTTTAATCTCTTTCCCATGATCCCTGGTTAACGCGGGTTTGGGATCGAAGGTATCGACGTGAGAAACCCCGCCCGTCATGAACAGGAAGATGACCCGTTTCGCTTTCGCGGGAAAGTGGGGTTCTCGCGGCATCAACGGATCCGTCCCGAGTTCGCGATTGTCGGCGAGCAATTGCTCGACGATAGCAGGGAAGAGCAATGTCGAACCGACGATAGAACTTAAAATCGATCGGCGATTGGTAAGGATTGGGGGTAACATCGGGAGTTGTTCGCCTTAGTCCAGATAAAGGAATTCATTGCATGCGAGCAGAATACGCGCGGCGGCTCCCCAGTTTTCCTCGGGGCTAGCGCCATACAGTTTCACGAAATCCACCAATCGAGTTTGTTCGCTCGGAGTCGGGTCTCGCTGAAGGCTACGCCGAAAAAGACTTCGGATCCGAGTTTCGTCGTCGGGTTGCTTGAGCAGTGCGGTCGCCACTTGGGTTGCTTGAGTGTGGAAGAAGGGATCGTTAAGAAAATAAAGCGCTTGGGTAGGGACTGTGGTGGACTGCCGTACCGGGGTGCTGGCATTGGGGTCTGCTCCATCAAAGAGTGCCAAAAATGGGTGTCGCCGTTGGCGTTGCACCATCAAGTAGGCACTTCTTTTGTTGGTATCGTACACGGCGTTGAACGGATCATGCTGAGTGAATGTCCAGCTCGCTTCGGGTGGAAATGGATGGGATTGCGATGGAGTCAGATCCAATTGCTGGCTGACCGCCAGGAGGCTATCGCGCATTTCCTCGGCAGTGAGTCTGCGTCGATTGAAATGCGAGAGGAATCTATTTTCTGGATCGTGCCGCGCGGCTTCTTCGTTGGCTTCGCTGCTGCGCTGGTAGGCTGCTGTATTCATGATGAGTCGGTGGAGCGATTTGATGCTGTATCCGTGCTGGACGAAATACGCTGCGAGTTGGTCGAGCAGTTCTGGGTGCGAGGGACGATCCCCTCGGGAACCAAAATCGTTTGGGGTACGCACGAGGCCTTGTCCGAAATGGAGTTGCCATACGCGGTTCACCATCACTCGGGCGGCGATGGGTTCGGAGGCGATCCAATCCGAGAGTTGCTTGCGTCCGCTGCCGGCATTTTCAGGCAAGGGATCTCCGCCGAGCACGGAAATCCAGCGACGCGGAATCTCTGCACCTAGCTTTTCGGGATCTCCTCGGAGGTGCACCTTCGAGTGGACGGGGGAGGCTTCCGCGACAGCATAGGCGACCGGGATCTCGGGAGCTGGCCCAGGAGATTGCAGAGGAGCCAGTTTCTCATCGGCGATCGCAAGGAGTTTTTCGCCGATGTCGGTGGACGCGAAATGCTCCAGTCGAAACGAGACTCCATCGAGGGCAGCGGGATGAGCATCCGCGACTCGACCCTCGATGCTTACCATTCCGTCGATGGGGCTGGTCCAAGCGATCGCGACAGTGCGGTTTGGGCCCGGGTGTACAAAGAGCGATCTCGCGCTGAGAGATGTCCACACGTTCGTTGGAAGCTCTGACGTATTCACGAAAATAGATGGTTCGCTGCCGATACTCCAGGATTGAATAGCTTCGCTCCCTCCGTTCGATTTGCGTTTCTCGAGGAGCGGAGTCGGGCCATCCGTTGCGTCCAACAAGAACCAAGTTGCACCGTGGGCACCTGGATGAGGGTTGGACTGCAAGAAGTCCGAAATCAACTCGGAAGTGCTCCAGACTTGGTCCGGAGCGTTTTGGGAACGTATCGTCCAGTCGACCAAAGTGGAGTCGGCACCATGATTGTCGTTCGGTAACACCGTCAATTGGAGGACTTCGCCTTTTCGAACAGCGATCGATTCGAGCGATTGAGTTGAGTTCGTAGCGATCGGTATGGAAGCCCCCTCAGCGATTTTTCCGTGCGCGAGGAGATGCGTTGCGGTAGAGACTTGCTCTTTCCACGATTTACGCGCGAGATCCGCGGCTTCTTGGCGTTTCTTCTTTTCCGCCTCGAAAATCGCGTTGCGTTCCTTCCATGGCTGCATCAGCGACTCGACCTCTGTCGGGGCGAGAAGTGGGACCATGTCCTTCGGTTGTCCTTTAGGCTCGCAACCAGGGAACGAGAATTTGGTGCTGGCAAGGAAACCCATCAGCCCGTAGTAGTCGTCGGCGGTAACCGGATCGTATTTATGGTCGTGGCATCGAGCGCAACCAGTGGTGATCCCGACAAAGTTTTTTCCTAGATTGTCGATGATGTCTTCGTAGGTCAGATGGATATCTTTATCGATATCGTGGCCGAATCGTCGTGCAATGGCGAGATAGCCTGTTGCGATGATCCCTTCGCTGCGCTGCGTGTCCGGAGCGTTCGCGAAGAGGATATCCCCAGCGATCTGCATTTGGACGAATTGGTTGTACGGCATGTCTCGATTGAACGCATCAAAGACCCAGTTCCGATACCGCCACGCGTGCACGAGTGGGCGATCGGTATTTTCTCCGGCGGTGTCGGCGTACCGGACCACGTCGAGCCAATGGCGACCCCATTGCACTCCATATTGCGGCGATGCGAGGAGACGTTCGAGGACACGGTTGGCTGAGTCCGTCGAGGAATCAGCGAGGAATGCGTCCATCTCTTCGGGTGTTGGAGGCAGACCGGTCAGATCGTACGTAGCGCGGCGCAGCCATGTTCGTTTATCGGCGGGAGAGCTGGCGGGGATTCCGTGTTCGTTGAGGCCCGCGTCGATCGCTCGATCGATCGAGTTTGAAGTGAAGTCACTGGCGACAGGTGGCAGGGGCTGAAAGGCCCACCACGATCGGGCTTGTTCGGCAGTCATGCCTCCAATCTTCGCGGGTGTGATGCGCGGGTCTGGGGCACCCATCCGCACCCATGTTTCGAGAAGTTGGATCTCCTCTTCAGGGAGCTTGCCCGAGGGAGGCATTTCCAAGTCTTGGTAGCGAATAGCGGCGATCAGAAGGCTTTTGTCCGGTTCCCCCGTCGTGATCGCCGAACCGGATTCACCACCTTTTTCCCATCCTGTCTTCGAATCGAGCGACAATCCCCCTTTGGTCTTTTCACCGCTATGGCATTCGTAGCAATGCTTTACCAACAGCGGGCGAACTTTGGATTCGAAGAAATCCGTCCCCTCATCGGCGTAGGCCACCATGGATCCGAGGATCCACAGCATGAGAGGTATGGCAGGAGGGAAACGCTGCATGATCGACTCCGGAGCGTTGGCAGGTAGGGAGTTTCTATTGTACTACCTGCCGCGGAGCCAGGGATAGCTAGATTTCGAATCCGTCGGTTATTAAAAGATCGGCGATGGCCAAATCGGCGAGATGGGCTCGATCCCTTTGGCTGCGTAGGCCAGGGGATTTCGAACGGATTTCCGACAGTGCTCCGGACCAACGCTCTCCTCGGGACGAGATCGTAAACGCTGCCGATGTTGTTCGCGGATGTCGCGAAGACATCGTCGAGTCGAAGCCTCTTTGGATATCACGGTTGGAAACGGTTTCGGTCGACGTCGCTCCGGCCTGTACCGAGACGACGGTTCGTGAACGCGATGATGGGTCGCTTGGTTGGTTTGGCAGAGGCGCCGAAACCGATCGTTGAGCTGCAGGCGATGCAGTCTCGTCGACCCAACCGGCTGCCCACGCCGGCGGAGGATCCGCGATGCCTTGAGGATTGGTGTTACCGGTTGCTAAAGCGAAGGAACTGGTCAGTGCAGCTGCGCCTGTACGTCCATTTGCGTACTTGTAGACGCGATCGGTTCCGCTATCGACAACCCAGAGATCTTGGGTTGCATTCGACGGGTCCACCGTAATTCCGGTTGGCAGCGAATTTGCCGAGTTCAGCGTCCAGGACGTTGCGCTACCGGTAACCAACCCGTTGGTGCCCAAAGCATATCTGAAAACGGTGTCGGTGGTCGCGTCATTGACGACCCAAAGGTACCGAACGTTATTCGTGACCCCAAAAACCACATCCTTCGGGGTCGTATTTCCTGTGGCAAGTACAAACGACGTCGCTGTCGCCGTGCCAGAAGTGAGCGCCGCAGCATTGGCGTAGTAGTAGACCCGATCCGCACGAGAATCGACAATCCAGATGTTAGTGCCGTCCGTTGCAATCCCTTCTACGGTTGCGTTGGACGCGAGCGATCCGGCAGTCCAAGAACCAAGAAGCGTGCCGGTATTGGTGTAGACGTAAACCTTCTTGTTATTGTCGACCACCCAAAGCTTGGTACCAGCACTGGTCGTTGCGATTCCTCGTGGCGCCGTATTGGCACTGTTGATGGTGTAGTTCTTGATAGCACCACCATTGCTGTCGTAGTGGTAGTTCCGATCCGTCGTTCCATCATCGACTACAAAGAACTTGGTTGGCGGCTCCACTTCGTTGTCCAAGTTCGTGAGGGAGAAATCGGCTGGGTTGATGCCGTTGTAGAGAAGATCGGTCGATGTCGCGGCAGCGATCGCCACGGTGTACGCAATATTGCCATCCAAAATCGTATCATCGACGCCTGTGACGGTGATGGTGACCGGCTGATTCCAGTTTGCCGCAGTGAAGACGACTTGGCTTTGGCTGACCGCTCCCTCCGTGGTGTCGCTGGAGGTCAGAGGTACCGTTACGCTGGCCGTAGGCTGTGAATTGAGCTTGATGGTAAACGTGACACCGGCACCTGTTTCCGAGGTTGTCGGGCCGGACAACGCACTAACTGTAATTCCAGCGGTGTCGTTGTCGGTGTTGGTGAGCGTCGTATCCGACGGATCGATTCCGTTGTAACGCGTATCGGTCGAGCTAGCGGCGTCAAAAAGAATGGTGTAACCCATGTTACCGTCGTCGATGTCGTCGTTCACACCTGTGACTGTCACCGTTTGCGGTACATTCCAATTGGATGGGGTGAAGGTCACGCTACCGACGTTGACGGTTCCTTCCGCAAGATTGCTCGAAGCGACTGGAATCATAACGTCTGCGGTGGGGGGAACTAACAAGGAGACTTGGATGGTCACGGTGCCGCCCGCTTCGGTCGTCGCAGGGGCGCTTGGGGCGGACACATTGACACCCGCGGTTCCGGCGAGGAAATCAAGAGTCCGTTTGAGAAACACGGTTTGGTTATTCGGACTTGCGGCCGTCGTGCTGATCGATTCGAAGGGGACCGACAGGAAAACCATTCCGAAACCGCCAGCGCTGTAATCACCCCGATACGATACCGCCGTGAACGGGTTGGTGGTTGTCGTGAGTCCGTGGGTCAATAAGCCAGTAGCCCCCGCTGCCGGGGACAACGCATCGATATACAGCGATGGATAGTCAGCTGGCTTCGCGATGGCCAAGCTCATCCCATTGGTGATTGCGTTCCCTGCAACGCCTGTCTCCGTATGATTCGCGGTGATTGCATCATTGGTAAATGCGGAAACTTTTAGATAATTCTGGCGGAACGTTGCCGAATTTACGTCGGAACCAAAGTTGTACAAGATGTCTTGACCGGAGATAAGCATCCTGCCCCCGCCATTGAGGTATCCAGCTATTTGCGATTGCTCGCTCGGTGAGAGACCGGCGGCGAGGGTTGCGGTTGAGGTCGAAAAATCGTAGCCCGTATTCCAAATCACGGTTTGGTACGATGACAACTGGGTTGATGATGGAGTGTTTCCCACTGCCGACGAATCCCACACATCAAAATCGACGCTATTTGCAGAGAGTGCATTCTTAAAGTAAACATCGTACGCAGCTCCGAGATCGTCGTCGACGAACAAGAGCGCTGCAGGGGCAAGGGTCGCAAAGGAAAGTACCGAGGATGTGGAAGTGTTCCCCGCGGCATCCGCAGATTGGACTTGATAGTAGTACGTAGTTCCCGGTTGCAGCCCGATCAAAGTGGCGCTGTGAGCCGTCGAGAGAGTGGTGTTGATAGATGATTTATCGAGGTTACTGGCGTTTGTGCCATACAAGACAACGGTGGTCGAGGATTCGTTGGTGTTCCAGTCAATTTTACTGGTCAATCGCTGGGGCGTTGCGCTGACACTCGATAGCGTTGGGGCAATCAAATCCACGGTTGCGATGGTGGATTTGCTGATGGCAGTGCAAGTCGCCGTGATGGTGTCACCGTTGGAGACAGCCAATT
This sequence comes from uncultured Pirellula sp., assembly GCA_903930765.1. Taxonomy (GTDB): domain Bacteria; phylum Planctomycetota; class Planctomycetia; order Pirellulales; family Pirellulaceae; genus JBKCUI01. The sequence continues at coordinate 12,800 of CAIYZV010000301.1, read as the reverse complement.
TACCATCCCCTGCGGGAGAAGCCGTTAGCAACCCGAAGCTACCCGAAAAAACCCCTGTGTTGATCCCAGTTTCCGTTAGGGTGATCGCTTCCGGAGTAAGTTCGCTGGAGCTTTGAACTGTGATTTGAATGGTGTCGGCAACGGATGCGTTCAAATTGGCAGCCGAATAATTGACAGTCACGCTGGCGGTCGAAGGGGCTCCATAAACGCTTTTGTCAAGCGCGATGGAACTTGCCTGTTGCAAGGCTGCATAGGCGTTGAGCCGCCCACCGGTCAGCGTTTTGCCCGCGAGCGATGCAGTAGGTACTGCGCTATTCAGGATGGCCGATTTGATGCTCGATGCGCTAACACCAGCTGGCTGAACGGACGCAAAAAGTGCTACAGCGCCGGTCACGTGGGGCGTGGCCATCGATGTGCCGTTGTAGCTCGCATACGTATTTGTTGGCACTGAAGAATTGATGCTCACACCTGGAGCACCGATGTCCACCGTCGTGGCACCATAGCTCGAAAAACTCGCAATAGCCCCCGTATTGCTGATCGCCGCAACGGCGATGATCGAATCATAAGCTGCAGCTGTTTGGGTGGTTGTGCCTACTGTCGTGTTGTAGTTCGACGGGTAGGAAGCGGTTGTGTCGTTATTCGTCGTCGAATTTCCGGCTGCAGCCACGAAGAGGATATTGCTCTTCGCGCTACGGATAATCGCATCGTGGAGTGATTGTGAGTACCCTCCTCCACCCCATGAATTATTCGTCGCAACGATGTTGATACCATGACGCGATTTGAGATCGGTCAAGTAATCGAGGGCTTTGACTGCGTTAGCTGTCGATCCACCGTTGGTTCCAAGGAACTTGGTTGAGATCATCGTTACATCCCAGTTGACACCTACGACACCAGCTCCGTTTCCGCCATCGCCACCGATAGTGCCAGCCACGTGCGTGCCGTGAGAGTCTCCGCCCGCATCGTAAACCGTCTTGTCGTTGTTCACAAAGTCCCATCCGTTGGTGTCATCGATATAGCCATTTCCGTCATTGTCGATGCCATCATTGGGTGTCTCGTAGGGATTAACCCAAATGTTGTTCACCAAATCGGGGTGAGTGACCTGGACGCCTTCATCGATGATTCCCACGACCACGCTCGATTTGCCAACGATATTGTCGCTCCATGCTTTCTCAGCTTGACTGCCGAACGTGTTGGTCGTTCCGGCTGGTCCGACCGCCGATGGTGTGTCGTCCCCGTACATCCCCCAAAGGGAACCATTGGTGTAGTACGTGTCGTTGCTTACGAGAGCGGGCTTGTAAATGTAATTGGGTTCTGCGTACGCCACGAAAGGGTTGTTCGCGAGAGCCGCGATCGCTTGAGGTACGGCCACGCCGTTGCCGAGCGTCACTCTTTCCATCTGGCCGAGGCCAGCAGCCTGCATGGTCTTGGTAAAGATTTGTTCCGAGACGGAACCGTTCGTCGCTGCGCGGGCGATACCGCGTTGGGCCGCGTTTGCGCCGGGTAAGTATTGAACCAAGATTTCGTTCGGGGTGTACTCTCCAACGATCGGACGTGTAGACCAGTTCAGGTCTGCCGCCATCAACCGCCGTAGTTCGAGCTGCTCGAATCCCTGCGAGAGTTTTCGGAACTGAAGCGAACTTCGGCCAGAACCATTTCTCAGCGAACGACCGATACTCAATTTACGCTTGCTCGACATGGCCTAAGCTTCCTTGGATAGGAGGATGGTACCGACATAAAAGAGCGTGGCACACGTTCGATTCCCCGATTGTTTTCCAGCTGTTCTGGACGAACACACGGAACGTGAATGCCATATCAGGTTTCCTCAATATCGGACCTGCAACACACCACGTCAATGCGGCTGGGGCCCTGGTTGCAAGAAATCCTTCGGCAATTCGCAAACTATAAATCCGCAACGAAACCAAGCATTATTTTGACATGCTTGATTGCGAAAAATGGAGACCTAACGAGGCATTCTCCGATGGTATTCATTTCCTACCGGCGAGCGATTGAGGGGTAAACGGTGGAGCATGCGTTCCAGCCCGATTCGCTTGGCGATGGACTGTTGTAACGAGCAACCTCCAGCTGCGTGATCGCATAGCCCCCTTACCTTTTGGGAACAGCTGTCTCGTAGAACTTCAACAGATCGCTGCGCAGTCGTTCGAGGGAGGGCTGATGGACATACATCATGTGTCCCCCTTCATAGAATCCAAAATTCACGTTCCCGCGCAAGCTTTCATCGAGCTGCAAATGATCGGCGGTGTGCATCATCGCGAAGTGGGGTGTGGCGAGATCATAGTACCCGCATGCAAGGAAAACCTTCAGGAACGGGTTTTGCGTCATGGCTTTGCGCAGCGTCTCGGTAGCGTCCACGAACCGCCCTTCGAATCGCTTGTAGCTCCAGGGCTGCACATTGCCCGTCAAAATTTCATAGACACGATCATCCTGGTACTTTAGTTCGCTGCGCACGTAATCATTGAAGGTGGCGGTAAAGGGCCCGAAGATCGCAGCGCCGCTGGCATCGTATTCGTATCCATCACCCGCGTCATCGCGATCAATCCCTTGATAGCGGCTATCGTAACGTCCCACGGTGCGACTTCGCGGTCGCAGCAATTCTTTCGCGAATCGGTCCATATCGATTCGCAAATTGGCTTTGGTTACAAAGTCCTTGGACAATCCCGTGAGGAGAGCCAGTTCGTCGGCAATTTGGTTTGCCGTTTCCGCCGAGAGCGAGGTCCCTTGGAAGAGGGCCGACGCGTAGGGGCCTTTCGCAAAAGCTTCGGCCCGTTTTACGACCTCGGCGACTGGCATCGCCAACAGCTGGGGCGCGAGGGCTTTATGGTACCACGCGGTTGCGGTGTAGGTGGGTAAGAACGCGATGTTAGGCAGGTCGTTGCCGGGCCCGAATCGCAATGTTTGAAAGTTGATCGCGCCGGAGACCACGACGATTCCGTTGAGTTCCATGAAATATCGGTCTTGCAAATGCCCAGCGAGTCCGGCAGCGCGAATCCCACCGTAGCTTTCTCCGAGGAGGAGCTTGGCACTGGCCCAGCGTTGATTCCGGCTGGTCCAATCGTAGATGCACTGACCGACGCTGCGGACATCTTCTTCAAAGCCATGAAACTGCTCTTTGCCTTCACCTTCGGCGGGGCGGGAGTAACCCGTACTCACTGGGTCGATGAACACCAGATCCGTAACATCGAGGAGGCTCCATGGGTTCTCTTCGAGCGCGTAAGGAGGTGTCAATGGCTTCGCATCATCCGGGAACCGAATCCGCTTGGGACCCAACATCCCCAAGTGCAGCCAGACGCTGCTGCTGCCAGGTCCTCCGTTGAAGCAGAAGGTGACCGGTCTGTTTTGCGCGGGCACCCCGGTTCTGGTGTAGGCGACGAAGAAGACCTCGGCCTTCAATTTTCCAGCATCGTCCTTGAGCGGCATTTTCCCCGCTTCCGCGCGGTACGAGACCGACTGGCCTGCGATGGTGATCGTGTGCTCAGTGATACTGCTTTTGATTTCAGGACGATTATCCACGACCTTTTCAGCGGGAGGCTTGTCCGCCGGCGCCCCTTGCGCAGCGTCTTGGGCGGTAACTTTGGCTGGAGCGGAGACGGTACCGAGGCTCGCTAGCAACAAGCCATTCAAAGCCAAGGAAGCGATCGTGGGTTTCATCAAACGTTGCCTTCATGAATCAAAAAGAATATGGCCACCAAAGCCATCAGATGGGGACTTCATGATAATCGCGGCGCGTCGAGACACAACGTTTCGACAGGCCTTGAGAACGCGTTTTGGGACTCTAAATCGATCGAAATCGAGGTGCATCAATCGATGTAAGACGGTTTGATGATTCAGAATCCAAGACTCATTTGGTGCCGGTTGCGGCCCTATCCTTGACGCAGCGAAATCCGCAGTGATTGCTAGCGGTGCGGACTTCTCCTTTGCCTCGCGTGCCGACCATATAGCGGGTGCAGTAGAGATCGCTGCATAGGAACGAGCCACCTCGGTGGACCCGTTTCTTTTGGTCTGGTTCGATTGGATCTAAAGAATCCTCGGGGCCTTTTGGATTGCGGGTGACTTTGCCGGTCGAATGAAGCCTCGCGTAATAGTCGTGCCGGTACCAATCGCTAACCCATTCCCATACGTTTCCACCGATGTCAAAGAGCCCGTAGGGATTCGCCGAGTATTTTTGAATGGGAGCGATCCCGGCAAAGCCATCGAGAGCACTGTCGCCGCCCGACACGGGAAAGCGACCTTGATAGATGTTGGCTTGGTACTCGCCATCCAACTTGATCTCATTCCCCCACGCATAGAGTTGACCTGATTTCCCACCGCGGGCTGCGAACTCCCACTCGGCTTCGGTCGGCAAACGTTTTTTAGCCCACTTCGCGTAAGCCTCTGCGTCTTCGTAGGCGACTTGGACGACAGGGTACTCATCGCGGCCGTCGATCGAACTATCGAGACCGGTCGGGTGACGCCAATCAGCACCGGGTACATAACTCCACCATTGCAGGTAGTTGTCAAATTCTACCGGACCATTGGTGGGCCGAAACACCGTCGAACCAGCGATGAGGTTCTCGGGTGGGGCCGTGGGGAACTCCTCGGCCGTCGGTTTGATCTCGGCGACGGTGACGTAGCCGGTGGCTTCGACAAATTCACGGAACTGCGCGTTGGTCACTTCGGTTGCATCCATCCAGAATCCATCGACGTACACACGATGGATCGGCACGGCATCGTTGGTGATCCCGGGGAGTCCGCACAGCGACTCGCTGCGATGGTCGCTCCCCATCGAAAACTCACCACCGGGAATCCACACCATTCCAAGGGGTGCCGAGTCTTTAGGCCTATCGCTGTTTTCTTTCGTCGGCTGAAACCCAGACAACATCGCAGCATCGACGGTTTCGGACGATGGGTTATTGAGAGCGGGCTTGCCTTGGTTCGAGACTGTTTTTACAGTTTCCGATTTTGAACGAGCCGAGTCGGATGGACTGGTCATCGACAGCAAGAGAACTGCCAGTCCGATCGCTGCGGCGATGGCGAGCCACGGGCCCCACGTTCGCAGCAGAGAGTTGGAATCGGTAGCATTCGGCGCTCCGCCGTCTGCAGTTCTCGATGATGGATGGGATCGCGATTTCTTTTGCGAAGGTTTCGGCATGGAACTCTCAAGGATACTGGATCACCGGATGGCTCGCGCCATTCCGCTACGATTTTTTGAACAGGTCGTTAGACGGTGTCTATCGGCCTTGTGTTACTCAACGTCTATCGGCCTTGTGATACTCAGCCCGCGGCTTGGGGTGCGGACGCATGCCGTTGAAAGTAGCTTCTAGGCAAGCGACTAGCGTTCTTTGAGTACTTTGACTGCACGCATCGCACGCTCCAGGAAGTCGTGCTTGGACTCGCCGCTTTCCAGAAAAATCGGAGCACCGATCGAGATGGAACTCAGCAGAGGGACCGGCATGAACTCACCTCGGGGCAGGATCCGATTCATGTTGTCCATGTACACAGGGACCAATTCCAGGTCAGGGCGTTTTTTTGCCAAGTAGTAGAGTCCGCTTTTGAACTCACCCATTTCGCCATCGACGGCGCGGCTACCTTCGGGGAAAACAATCAATGAGTAGGAGTCCCCTATTTCACGCAGCATCAGGTCGACCGGGCTCTGATGGACCTTGATCTGCTTGCGATCGATCAAGATCGCATTGAAGGATCGGGCCAGAAAACGACGCACAGCACCTTGGCCCCAGTAATCCTCAGCTGCCACAGGTCGAGTCCATTGGCGAAGTTGGCCGGGTAGACTCGCCCAGAGAACGACCGCATCCAGGTGGCTTGTGTGGTTGGCGAAGTAAACCCGCTGGCAAATGTCGGGCTCGGATCCGATCCAACGGACGGTGAACCCACTGACTAGCTTTGCTAGCAATGCCAAGCTCTGGCCGGTCAGTTTGCACATCGGAGACTGAGCATCCAGATGGCTCGGCGATGGCTTTCGGGCTGCAAGGTTGGTTAAAACGGCCAAGCGTACGCTCCAGCGGTGGGTATTCGACCGGAATCGCTCAGCGAGGCAATCCGAGGACGGGAACCGTATCCAAACGGCACCTTTTTGTAAGTTTTTCACACCGCCGGCTATTATGCAACCGTCGTGCCATCAAATCAATCGGCACTTCGGTAAATCCGTTGCCGACCGAAAGACTTGGAAAAGCAGGTTGGCAATTCCCGGGCGGACTCCAAAACAGATGTTCTACGTTTGCAATTATGACGCATCGAATTGAAAATTTGGCATTCCCAAAGGGAGCCCCCCAAAGGGAGACCCCCAAAGAGAGACACTAGTGGGTTTGGAGGACGCAGGGGCAGAAACTCTCTTGATGTGGCGACGGGGCAAAGCCTATAGTCCCGAGCCATGAGACGACCTTCTTCAGAACACCACACTTGCGGTTCCCAAACTCGCAGTTGCGAACGGCTGTGCTTTCCCCACTGGCGTTGCCTCTCCCGATGCGGAGCATACCTGTCGCTGGCGATTTTGCTCGCGTCCGAGGTTGGTTGTGTTCGGAAGCGGATGACGTTTCGAACGAATCCATCGGGCGCGATGGTGTACGTCGACAAGCAACCCGTTGGATTGACGCCGGTATCGACCGGATTCACTTACTACGGAACACGCAACATCGAAGTCGTCAAAGACGGGTATCGGACGGAGAAATTCCTACGCAAAATCCATGCGCCGTGGTACCAGATACCTCCGCTCGACTTTATCTCGGACACCGTATGGCCGTTTGAACAGAGGGATGAGCGGATCATCGACGTGCAGATGACCCCCGACTTGGAAGTCCCGAACGATGCACTGGTAGCCACCGGGGAACAGTTGCGCTTGCAGGCGAGCCAAGGAGTCGCGGTAACGCCTCCGCCAACGGCGACACAGCCGGTACCTCCGATCTTGGTTCCGACGACCCCAGTTGTGGTTCCACCGTATGCACCTCCTGTCGCCGGCGGGTACCCAGCTCCAGCCAGTACCCAAAGCACAAGCGGATGGCTTCGAGATCTCTTTTTCCCTTACGGAGCACCATTAAGCCTTCCATCGACCGAGGTCACGCCAGGCGGTGGTTTCCGACCACCTAGTGAATAAATTCCCTCGAACACTACTTGCGGCGATCGATTCGATGCCTTTCGATTGCCGAGGCGCATAATGGAAACACAAGCAGCAGCCCATTCGCGATCGCGAAGCAATCTTCGATCAAGCTGGCTGCTGGCTCTCGCATTATGCGCAACGCTTCCATCGCTCGGTTGCCATCCGCTGTCCCCAAAGCGAATCGACATCACTCGGCAGTATGTCGCTCCTGAGTTGCTACAAGCCAATACGTTGCCGATCGAGCGAGGAAAACCGCGCCCCGTGATCGACACTGTCGGCTGGGTGTTTGGCATCCCTTCCAAACTGCTGCTTTGGAACCGCAGGATCGAGAACCATTCTATCTCTGCCGAGACCGAGCAGGTACTCGCGGGGTACCTCGAAGAGAACCACTTGCAACACGTCAAGGTTCGGCTGAATCAGTATCGCCCCTTTGATGATTTCCGCCGGCTCACGAAGAATCGAAGCGTCGCTTGGCCGTGGCGATATACGTTTGGAACGTTCAGCGTTCTGGGCGAAGCGATCGTGCCTGGGCGACTGTTTGGTGGCGACCACTTCAATCCCTTTACCAATACCGTCCATTTGTACAGCGATGTGCCGGCGATTGCGTTGCATGAAGCAGCCCATGCCAAGGATTTCTCGAGGCGTCGTTTTCAAGGGACCTATGCTGCGCTGTACGCTCTGCCGGTTGTCCCACTTTACCACGAATCGATCGCGACCGCCGACGTGATGGATTACGGCGAGACGAGCCTTCATGATCCGGAACTCCAACGTCAAGCCTACAACGTTCTCTATCCAGCTTATGGGACGTATGTAGGTGGCGCTGCAGGGACAATCTTCCCACCGATTTCCTTTCCTGCATACTACGGCAGCGTGGCCGCAGGTCACCTCGCAGGAAGGCTTCGATCCCGTAGAATACAACGCGACTGGCAAGGGCAACACGACGAACCGCAGCTCGAAGTAGAGCGATCAACCTCTGGGAACAATGACGGTACCGTCCCGGAAATGGTCCCCGCAGGTTTCCCCCCCGCAAATTGATCCCCGTAAATAACCTGCGAAACTGACACCCAACCTGCAACCACCCATCCACGAAATCCACACGACTACCTAACAACCACACGATTACCTAACAACCACACGATGCCAAACTATCAAGTTACCCCGGTGGAGAGCCGCAAAGATCGTCGCGAGTTCATGGAACTCATTTGGCGTCTCTATCGAAACGACCCAAACTGGATTCCTCCGTTGCGGATGAACCAAGAGGAACTGGTCGGCTTCAGAAAGCATGCTTTCTACGAGACCAACAAATGCCGCGCTTTCCTCGTGCGCAAGGACGACCAAGTCGTCGGACGGATCGTCGGCATTATCAACTACGGGCACATCAAACGGTACGATGAGCAGCGTGGGTTCTTTGGGTTCTTCGAATGCATCGACGATCAGCAGGCTGCCAACGCCCTGTTTAAGGCTGCCGGAGAATACTTGAAGTCCGAAGGAATGACCGACGCACGTGGGCCTTGCAACCCTTCGCTGAATTACGAGATCGGAACGTTGGTCGAAGGGTTTACGACCCCACCCACCTTCATGATGACCTACAACCCGCCCTACCATGACAAACTGATCACCAACTTTGGGTTTGCTAAAGTTCAAGACCTGTACGCGTTCGATGGCAACATCGAGATGCTGAAGACGCTTGATCCGAAAATTGGCCAAGTCATTCAGCAGGTTCAGGAGCGATACAATGTGACCGTGCGACCGGCGAACCGCAAGCGATTCTCCCAAGAGGTTCAGCTCTTTCTCAACATTTACAACAAAGCCTTGCAGGGGACGTGGGGATTCGTTCCCTTGAGCGACGCCGAGTCCAAATCGCTAGGGGCCTCGCTGAAGCTCCTGATCGATCCGGCGGTAACGAGCATCATCGAGGTAAACGGCGAACCGGTCGGCGTCGGCATCGGACTCCCGGATTACAATCCGATCATCAAGAAGATCGACGGAAAGCTCTTCCCTTTCGGATTCCTGAGGATTTTGTTCGATCGCAAAAAAATCAAGAAGATTCGGGTGATGAGCACCAACGTTGTCCCAGAATGGCAGCGTTGGGGTTTGGGGTTGGTCCTCCTCAACCGGATGCTCCCGGACTGCTTGGCTCAGGGAATCACCGACGCCGAGTTCTCGTGGGTTTTAGAAAGCAATCATCTTTCCCGCGGCTCGCTGGAACGAGGGGGGCTGGACCGAACGAAAACTTATCGCCTCTACGACCGGACTCTATCGGATCTTTGATTCGATATTGGGCAGGGTAACTGTCGATAGCTAGGATATGCTACAATCCAGCTAAGGTGCAGATCTGGCTATTAACGCCAGATTACAGGAGCCTGAATCTCCATCGATACATCGGTCGAAATCTACTTCGAGGGATCGTCGATGCACCTACGGGGTTTTGGGAAAGCCCACACGGCGAGAAATAAACGAGGAGCGACATGAACGACACACTGGCGGTGATACTTGCAGGCGGCAAGGGAACGCGTTTGGAACCGTTGACTCGGGATCGGGCCAAGCCGGCTGTCCCGTTCGGCGGCAACTACCGAATCATCGACTTTGTTCTGTCGAATTGCCTTAACAGCGGCATGCGAAAGATGCTGTTGCTGACCCAGTACAAGGCGATGAGTCTCGATCGCCATGTCGATTTGGGCTGGAGGGATTTCTTCAGCCGCGAACTGGGCGAGTTCATCGACATCTTACCTCCTCAGCAACGGATTGACGAAAACTGGTACCAAGGAACCGCGGACGCGGTCTACCAGAACATCTATTCGATCGAACGGGAACGTCCAGCGTACACGGTCATCTTGGCTGGCGACCACATCTACAAAATGAACTACCGTGCGATGGTGGATTATCACAAAGCGGTGAACGCCGATCTAACGATCGGTGCATTGCGAGTGCCTCGCGACGACGCCAAAGAGTTCGGCGTCATGCAGATCGATTCCGACCAGCGGATTATCGGATTCCAAGAAAAACCTGCTGATCCACAGCCGATCCCAAGCGATCCGAATCATGCGTTGGCATCGATGGGCATCTACGTGTTCAACACACGGTTCCTATTCGAACAACTATGCGCAGACGCGAACGACCCGAAGAGCCATCATGATTTTGGCAAAAACATCATCCCAGCCAACATTCACAAAGCCCGCGTCTTTGCGTTTCCATTCAAAGATGAGAATCGCAAGCAGGACGCTTATTGGCGGGACGTCGGCACACTCGATGCCTACTTCGAAGCCAACATGGATTTGATCACCATCGACCCGCAACTCAACCTCTATGACGATGCGTGGCCGATACGAACCCACCAACCCAATCTGCCACCCCCGAAGTTCGTTTTCGGCTCCAATGGCGATGCTGACCGCATGGGTATCGCAATCGACTCAATCGTTTGCAACGGCACAATCGTCAGCGGCGGAAAAGTCCAACGCAGTGTGCTTGGCCCAAGTGTGCGAGTTAACTCCTATGCGCACGTTTCAGATAGTATCCTGTTCGAGGGAGTACAGGTCGGTCGGCATGCCAAGATCCGGCGGGCTATCATCGACAAGTACGTAGAAATCCCACCCGGAATTGAAATTGGATACGATTTGGAAGAGGATCGCGCACGGGGGTTCACCATATCCCCGAACGGCATCGTAACGGTCGCCAAGACCGAAGACTTGTCGGGAATTGAGCCATCCAGTCCTGGTGCTCGCGCGGAATCCAATGCGCATTCACCTTACTTTTCTCGGGTTGCCAAGAATCGCTCTTCGAGCGATATCACCTAGCCACGACTCTTCAACCGCCCGACAATCCGAGCCCCAAAAGTGAACTCGCAGCCAGTCCTCTACCTCATGACGGGTCTCCTTTTCGGAACGACCCTTCTCTCGCTCGGCGTCGCACTTGGATTTTGGATGGGCCGACGAACTGCGGCGCCGTTATTGCCTGGTCCTCCGTCCCCATCGATGGACCCTCAGCAATTTTTGACCCTGGTCCGCTCGATGGCGAATTGGACCAGTGACGTGGCTGGCGATGTTTCCAAATACCAATCGCAACTAACCACGCTGACCGAGCAAGCCCAGAAGAACTCGATCGATGGCAACAACGAAGAGTTCCAGCGGGTGCTCGATCAAATCCTGTCAGCCAACCGCCAATTGCAGTCTCGCCTCGAAGCCGCCGAGCAAAAGCTTGAATCGCAAACCAACCAACTCGAAGGCTTCCTCACCGAGGCGCGCACCGATCCGTTGACAGGATTGTCCAATCGTCGTGTTTTCGACCAACGGATGGATGAGCAATTTGCAAAATTCAAATCGACTCAGCAGCCGTTTACACTCGCGTTGCTGGACATCGACCACTTTAAGAAAATCAATGATACGTATGGTCACGCCAGCGGCGACGAAGTTCTCCGCGAGGTCGGCTCGCGTCTGCGGGAGATCTCCAATCAATGCAATTTGATCGCACGCTATGGCGGCGAAGAATTCGCCGTCGTGTTCAATGCATCACTCGCCCAAGCTGCAACCATCATGGACCAGTTGAGAGCGAGTGTTGCAGCCAAGCCAGTGATGGCCGAGGGCAAATCGATCCGCGTCACGTTCAGTTGTGGTGTCGCACAACTGCAAACCGGAGAGCGTGTCGGCAATCTTTTTCGGTACACGGATGAAGCGCTCTACTGCGCAAAACAAAACGGCCGCAATATGGTGGTAACCCGGTCTGCGAACGGCTATGAATCGAATGGCAAGTCGTTGCAATTGAAAATGAACAATGCCCCTGCAAGCGTCGCGGTCGGTCACACGGCAGGCGCTTCGAATAGCGCTGAGCCGAGCAGCGCGACGCTCGAGGCCAGCCCCACCATCGATGAACTCGAAGTCCGCATCCTGAAACGACTTGACCATCTCGTCAACGAAGAAGCCAAACGGCTCGATTAGCTCGATTGGATTGTGCCGCAGGTGATTGCCGATTCGGGCCTCCGGGCATTGCTTAACCAACACAGTACCAACGTTGGAGACCACTCAATGACACGCTTGTTCGCTGGTACACCATTTGACATCCCGCCTCAATGCGACCATTGCGGGAAACTCGAGTCGGACTGCAAGTGCCCGTCCAATATCAAATCGCGTATCGCTCCTGAACGGCAGACCGCAAAGCTTCATCTTGAGAAGCGCAAAAAAGGGAAGATGGTAACGGTGATCACTGGTTTGACCGCCGCAGCCAACGACTTACCGGCGCTCCTCACACAGCTAAAAAATGCCTGCGGGGCTGGCGGGTGCGTTGCGGACGATTCTGTTGAAATCCAAGGCGAACACCTCGAGCGAGCGTCGGAGCTTCTGCGAAAAATCGGGTACAAGATCCGTTAGGCTCCATCGTCACGGGCGACATCTCCGCCGACGGCCTAGCCAGATCCAATTCGGTTCGGGTTGAAAACTCCTTGGCATTTTCTGCCGTTTCGCTACGATGTCGGTGGTGAAAACAATGAAGACAACCACTGCCGCCAATGCGAATTCGATCGAGCCCACTCCGTTCCAGCAGCCTATCTCTGCGGCGAAAAATATCGCATGGAAGCGATCCTTGAGCACGGCGTGGATGCTGGCACATCGGGAGTGGATCCGATTTTTTCGGCAACCCTTTCGAGTCATCGCCGCGTTGGGCCAGCCGATCCTCTTCTGGATCTTGTTCGGTACAGGCCTTCATG
>CAIYZV010000300.1 GCA_903930765.1 uncultured Pirellula sp. | reverse complement strand
TGCGTCCAGGGCAATTGATCGTTCTGGAGAGTACGACCTACCCAGGTACGACACGGGATGTGGTCAAGCCGATTCTGGACCGGAGCGGTCTGGAGTGTGGTAAGGATTACTTCCTGGCGTATAGTCCTGAACGCGAGGATCCAGGCAACCTGCAGTTTTCAACGCAATCGATCCCTAAGGTTGTCGGTGGGATGGATCCTGCAAGCTCTGCGCGAGCATTGTCGCTGTATGGAGGAGTTATGGAGCACGTCGTGCCTGTCTCCTCGTGCGAAATCGCCGAAGCATGCAAGATTTTGGAGAACACTTATCGCAGCGTCAACATTGCCATGGTAAACGAATTGAAGCTGCTGTTCACCAAGCTCGGATTGGATATTTGGGAAGTTATCGATGCGGCCAAAACAAAGCCTTTCGGGTTCCAGGCCTTCTATCCAGGACCCGGATTAGGGGGGCATTGCATCCCAATCGATCCATTTTATTTGACTTGGTTGGCGCGATGCCACGAGATGCCGACTCGTTTTATTGAACTCGCTGGCGAGATCAACACGGCGATGCCTCTATTCGTCGTCGATCGGGTGGCCGAGGCGCTCAACGACGCAGGGAAACCGATCAAGGGTTCCAAGGTTTGCGTTTTGGGAGTTGCTTATAAGAAGAACATCGACGATCCTCGGGAAAGTCCCAGTTTCAAGTTGATGGAATTGTTGCTGCATCGAGGGGCTATTGTGACTTACAGCGATCCGCATGTTCCTCATCTGCCCCGCATGCGATCGTTTGATGTTCCTGAGTTATCCAGTCAAGAATTAACGCCGGAATTTCTGGGGGGGCTGGACTGCGTATTGATCGCCACCGACCATTCGGCGTTCGATTACTCTCAGATCGTGAAAGAGTCCAATCTCGTCGTCGATACGAGAAACGCGACTGCGCCGTACGCCGGTCGTGCCAAGGCAAAGATCTGGAAAGCGTGACCAGCGTCATCGCGAACGTGCGCCATCAGTTAGGCGAGGCTACGTCGGCGGCTGCTTCGATGCGATCTCGGTTCATTTTCCACAGGGCGAGGATCAAGGCGATGATGGAGACGACCCACATGGTCATCCAGAGACGCTGCGGGCCGTTACCGTTTCCTGTAGTCCACGCCGCAACGAATGTGGCTGTGACGTACCCTAACGATTGCGCCAACGTCATCGACGCAACCCCCAGGATGCTCGGCTGCATGCGATGAGCATGTTCATTGGCGGAGACTTGGAATGGGCAATTGAGGGCGAGAGCCAATGCGAAATAGCCCATCGGGTACCAGCCAGCGATCGCCAGTAGGCAACCGCTGAACAAACAGATCCAGCCTAGAGGGCCGACAAAAAGGAGACGCTGCTTCAATGCGTTAAGCCGCGGCATAGCCAAAAGAAGTCCGATCTCCATCGCGATCGCAGTCGCGAAAACAAAGTACCCCCAGGCACCGTACGTCGAGGTGAGGAACTCGTGCGAGTAGAGGCCGTAGGACATTTCGCACATCGCAATCATCCAGACCAGCACGAGCAAGCACCACCACTCGAGCGAATGGGAGCGGGAAAGTCGGGGTTGATGAACTGCGGTTGCATCGCCCGGTGGTATTGAGGCCGCATTGGGGGGGCATGCTTGAGACTGGGGGTGAGGTGGGGCCGGTGCCCAGCGTACGAACGCAAAGCTCAGGGCAGCGAAGATCGCGTGGATTGCGCTGCAGGCAGAGCCGATGAAAAGATGGCGTTCAGAGACCTCATGCTGCGAACCACCTAGGAGACCCATCAGCATCACTGCCACCATGTAACCGGCGGATCCAGCCGCACGGACGGTGTATGCATGGCTTCCCATCGCGGCGACACCGATATGGTTGAGGACGGTCATGCAACTCGATTGGATGCAACCCAAAACGAGCAAGCAAGCGGCGACATCGATGGCCGGCCCGATCCAATAGGATTGACCGGATACCCAGTGAAGCTTCAACCCGAGGGTGGCTTGCATGATCGAAAGCGCCGAAGCCAGCGCGACAAGCATCCATTGGGGAGACCGAGTCCAGCCTCGCGATTCGGCAAAGCGGAACAGGAAGTAGGTGGAGCAAGCAGCGATCGGAACAACGCTAGCAACCAAGCTTGCCGATGCAGGTGCGAGGACTTGGCGGAGGTGTGTTTGGAGCGGGAACGAGGCAAATCCCAAAGCCAAAAAATGGATAAAGTATGCGCCACCGCTGAAGAATATCGACGAAGCCGAAGGCCTCGCGGTTGACGATGAATGCGGTTCCATGCGAGAAACGATCGCGCTGGCAACGCCAGGGCGATGGGTGGTAGTCGACGACGGGTTCACGGGGGTGCCAGTAAAGAATAGTGCTCGAGGACGTCCTTGTCCCGGCTATCTTGCACAATGGACTTCGTCGCGTCCAGATACAAAAACTTCAGTGTTCGGAGCGAATCGACATCGTACATCGACCTGAAAAGAGCTTCCCAGTCCTTGGCATCCATGGTGCCATCGCGTGTCTCTCGATCGAGCCGATCGTAGTTGGCTTGAACAACTCTCTCTATCTCGGCAATTTGGGTGTTGATCTCCGCCTTAATCGCTCGGCTCACAAGCTCGTCGCTGAATTGTTCCTCGGATGTCCATCGAACTTCGAACGAGATTTTGCCATTTAGAATTTTTTTCAGCAGTTTTAACAATCGAGGATCGGTGCTGATGGACACATGGTCGAACTCATGTTTCATCAATGGCGATTTCCATGGATCTCTCGGTTTGAATCCGGAGCGAATCGAGATGTTGTGTAAGATCTCGATCTCGGGTACCGCAATTCGAGCATTGATCTTCGCGACGTAACCGCCGTCATTTTTGGGATCGACCCGCGTGGATTGTTGCGTGTACAGATAGCGGTAGTCCGCTTTGATTTTGAAGTGGGTTAATGCTTGTTTCCGCGCGTCATCGAGACGCTGATCGTCGATTTTTATTTGGACGCGGCCGAGCGAGATCAGGCGAGCAAATGCGGGAGGAGCTGTATCGATCCAAGGATGCGGGGATCCATGGGTCAGCTCAGCAGCGTTGGATGGCTGCGTCGCGGGTACGGACTCATCCTGGCCGAAGGTGCTCTTTACTAGGCAGCAAAACAGAAGAGCGAGAAGGGGTGCATGCAAATACGTGAATGTTGCGACATTGATTTCATGCGTGTTAGGCCGTTGCGACCCAGACCGTATCCTCTCCCAAAACGGAATCTCGGAATCAAATAGAGTGCTACTAGCTGGTGATTGAAGCACGGGCGGGTAATTCAAGGGGTGGTAACTCACGGGCTTGGTTGGATTCGGGCAAATGGGGTCTGCTAGGCAAATGGGGGATCGCTTAGTAAAACTGGGGACACATTGAGGAACGAACCGGAGGAAAGAACGACATGGCCAAAAAAGCGAAGCGAACGGCGGACGAGGAAGAAGACAAGGAAGTGCCGATCAAGGGGAGGGACATCGAAACGATGGCCAAGCTCCAGAATCTGGCCGGTGCCGTTGTCGAGATCGCAAAAAAACGGCGAGACCCTTATTTGGACGTCCCTTCGCGATCCCTCTCCAACAGCCATTTTAACCGCAAGAAGCGGCTCATCGAGATGGGGGAAAAAAAGAACCGCCGCGAGTTGTTCAATTTGAACCAAGCTCGGTCGTACATGCAGACCTTGCTGGTGGGCAGCGGTTGCACTCGATTGATTCGCCAAGGCAAGAATACGAGCATTCGGGGTTTGTACTACATGCTCAAAAAGACGATCGACGGGACCAAGGAGAATACGTTCGAGGAACAGGGTGAATCGGATACCGTGATCGAGGATTTGGAGGTTATCACGGGGGCGATGCGTGAGGAATTGCATCTCTACGCCGAGCCAAAAGGAGCGCTCGCCGGTCCGATTGTCTTCATCGATGGTGAGAATGAACTCGACGCGGCCCGCATGGGGGCAGCTGGTTACCCGATCCCGAGCATCGTGGAGCCGGATCGAGTCCGTATCAAAAAGTGCGAAGCCAAATTCATCCTGCACGTCGAAAAGGGTACTGTTTGGCAGCGATTCAACGAAGACAAGTTCTGGAAGAAGCACAATTGCATCGTTTCGCACGGCGGGGGACAACCCTCGCGCGGAGTGCGACGCATGCTGCATCGGCTGCATTACGAGCATAAGCTTCCCGTTTTCTGTTTGCTCGATAACGATCCATGGGGATATTATATCTACAGTGTGATCAAACAAGGCTCGATCAACTTGGCCTTTGAGAGCATGCGGATGGCGATTCCGGATGCGAAGTTCATCGGTCTTCGCAGCATTGATTTTGAACGTTGCCAGTTGAAGGACAATGTCACGATCAAATTGGACGAAAAAGATCGTACGCGGGCGAAGCAAATAGCGTCTTACCCTTGGTTCGCCGACAAAAAACCTTGGCAAGCGGAGATCAAGAAGATGATCGACAATGGCTTCAAGTTGGAAGTCGAAGCGTTGATCAGCCGCGACATTAGCTACGTGACCGAGCAGTATGTGCCAGAGCGTCTACGGAACAACGACTGGCTCGATTGACGACCTGCACCGTAGTATGAGCATTCCCAAAAGCGAAATGTGGAAGAGGGGATCGTGAGCGTATGACAGAGTCGACATGGATCGGCCCAGCCTTGGATTTGGGCTTGGTCGAAGGGGTATTGACCGGTCTGGGAGTCGCCCGGCGAGACGCATTGGGGGCCGATCGCTCTGAATGGACCGTCGACGATCCGAATCTGGTCGAGGCGGCGCTGACCATTGCCAAGCATCTGCAGGAGAGAGCGTCGCAGTTGCAGACACCGCAGGAGCGCAGGCAGCAAGCGGAACTCGATCGGATGCTGCAGCATCCCGAGGACAAAGCGACCTTGACCCAGATCACGGACCAAAGCTTCCGCAGCATTTCCCCGGGCCGGGTGGTGGACCAGATGGTTCATATTTTAGACGTTCAAGGCGTACCGAGATTCTTTAGCGTTTTTGACCAGGCGCTCCTCAAGGGGTTTCAATCGTTTGGAGAGTTTCTCCCCGGGGTCGCGGTCCCGATGGTGAAGGAGAAGATGCGCAAGGAAACGTCGAACGTGATCCTTCCAGCAGAAAAAGACAAACTGGCGGGGCACCTTCGCGAACGGACACGCGAGGGGGTACGGATGAATGTTAATTTCCTCGGAGAAGCGATCCTTGGGGAACGCGAATCGCGGCGGCGATTGGATCGCTACCTTGCAATCTTGCAATTGCCAGAAATTGAATGTGTCTCGATCAAGATCTCCACCCTCTATTCCCAGATATCAGCTTTGGCGAGGAAAAACACGATCCGAATGGTTTCCGATCGGCTGGAGTTGCTGTATCGAGCGGCTGCGAAGGAAGTGTTTGTTCGGCAGGATGGTTCGCGTGTTCCAAAATTCGTGTACCTCGACATGGAGGAGTATCGCGACCTTCATCTGACAGCCGAAATCTTCATGCAAACCCTCTCTCGCAAGGGGCTTGAGAATGTCCGAGGTGGGATCGCGTTGCAAGCCTATATTCCCGACTCGTCGTTGGTTCAAGAGTCCATTACGCAGTGGGCGATCGAACGGCAAAAGCGGGGTGGTTCGCCCATAACGATTCGCATCGTGAAGGGTGCCAACATGGAGATGGAGCGTGTCGAGGCTTCGCTGAAGGGCTGGCCACAAGCTCCGTATCGCACCAAGATCGAGACCGATGCCAACTACAAACGGATGCTCCGCTATGGGATGATTCCTGCCCACAACCAAGCGGTTCATTTGGGGATCGCTTCGCATAACCTGTTTGATCTCGCGTATGGAGTCGTGTTAGCGGTTGCGATGAAGGCGACTCTTCGCGTTCAGTTTGAAATGCTGGAAGGGATGGCGAACCATCAACGCCGAGCCATGTTTGAATTGGCTCGGAGCATGTTGCTCTATGCACCTGCGTGCCAGCGCGAAGAGTTCATCAACGCCATCGGTTATTTGATCCGTCGCCTCGACGAGAACACGGGGCCTGACAATTTCTTGCGGCATGCTTTTAAAATTCAAGCCGGAAGTTCGACGTGGACTAGGCTGGAGAATGGTTTTCTCGAGTCTGTACATCGGATCGGTGAAGTTTCTAATCGGCCTAGAAAGACCCAGGATCGCCATGCGGTTTCTGTGGAGCCATCCGAACCATCCCAGTGGCAAGCGTTCTCCAATGAGCCGGACACCGATTTCAGTTTGACCACCAATTCGCTTTGGGCCCAAGAGATCATCGATGGTTGGATCGGGCGTTGCGATGCCAATGCGATATCGATCCCAGTATCGATCGGCGATGGTGAGGTCGATGGAGCTGGGCCATTGACCGAGTCGTTGGACCCCTCGCGTCCGGGTGTGGTCGTGGCGAGGTACCATCAGGCCAGTGAGTCGCAGATCGAGCAAGCGGCCCGATGGGCGGTCGAGGATCCGTCGCAATGGAGAGCGTTAGCACCTGTGGATCGATATAGGATCCTGCGACAAGCTGCTCAGGAGTTGCGGATCGCTCGAGGGGATTTGATTGGTGCGGCTATCGCGGATGGTGGCAAGACGATCGCCGAGAGCGATCCTGAAGTGAGTGAAGCGATCGACTTTGTTGAGTTCTACGCGCGATGCGCGGTGGACTTGAGCCAGAGCCGTGATCTCACCATGCGCCCAGCCGGGGCGGTGGTCGTCATCAGTCCGTGGAATTTTCCGATTGCGATTCCATGCGGTGGGGTTGCCGCGGCATTGGCCGCTGGCAATACGGTGATCCTCAAGCCTGCGTCGGATACGGTCTTACCCGCCTACTTGATGTGCCAATGTTTTTGGAAGGCGGGCGTGCCGCGAAATGCGCTTCAATTCTTGCCCTCTAGCGGGGCGTTGGTGGGTGAAAAGATCATTAAACGCAACGATATTGCGAGAGTGATACTAACCGGTGGGACTGAGACGGCGTTAACGATGCTGGCTGCCAATCCGATGTTGAAGCTGCTCGCCGAGACGGGTGGGAAGAACGCCACGATCGTCAGTGGTCTCAGCGACCGCGATTTGGCGGTAAAAAATATTCTCCATAGCGCGTTTTCGCACTCCGGGCAGAAATGCAGCGCTACGTCGTTGTTATTGTTGGAACAAGAAGTATTCGACAGCGAGGAGTTTCGAGAGCAGTTTTCCGATGCCATCACCAGCTTGAAGGTTGGTTCGGCCTGGGATTTATCCAGCAAGTTGGGACCGTTGATCCGTCCACCGTCGGGCGATCTGTTGAGAGGCATGAAGGAGCTCGAGCATGACGAGCATTGGCTCGTGATGCCAACCCAGGTCGGTGACAATCCGTGCCTCTACACTCCGGGGGTCAAGTGGAACGTTACGCCTGGGAATTTCACCCACATGACCGAATTGTTTGGACCTGTTTTGGGCGTGATGCCTTACCAGCGTCTCGATGAAGCCATCGAGATGGTCAACGATACCGGTTACGGACTGACCAGTGGCTTGGAATCGCTCGACGACCGCGAGCAGCAGGTGTGGCGGCAGCGGATTCGGGCTGGGAATCTGTACATCAATCGCCCGACGACCGGCGCCATCGTGCTCCGTCAGCCTTTTGGAGGCATGGGCAAGAGTGCTTTTGGGCCTGGGACCAAGGCCGGCGGTCCGAATTATGTGACCATGCTAAGCGAGCTACGAGATAATGAATCGCCGGATACTCCGGCCGCAGACAGCAAACCGCAGTTGCCCGTCCTGAAGAGTTTGTGGGAGCGATTAGAGAGCGCGAGCCGGTCGTTGATGGGGTTGCCTAACGCTGGTGTTGAGGACATCAACAAGATTCGGGCAGCGCTGTCCCAATACGATCGATTTGCTAGGGAGGAGATTCTCGTAGAGCACGATCATTTCAAATTGGTAGGACAAGACAATCACCGACGGTATTTGCCTGTTTCACCGATGCGAATTCGTGTTCACGCAGGCGATAAGGTTTGGGAGATCGTTACTCGATGCGCCGCAGCGGTTGCCTCTGGTTGTCGAGCGACCGTATCCTGCGGCTCGGAAACCAGCCAGCAGTTGATTGACGTGCTCGAACAGTTGACGTTGCCATGGGCGGGTCGTATCGAGTTTGTCGATGAATCGGACAGCGAATTGGAGGAGGCGATTCGAGAAGGCCGTGCGCCCCGTATTCGGTACGCATCCTCGGATCGTGTGCCTGAATCCATCCGGCGCGCTGCTAACGAGAACTTTGTTTACTTAGCGGATGCGCCGGTACTCGCTTCGGCTCCGGAACTGCTTTGGTATGTTGTCGAGCAGAGCATCTCGTTCGATTATCATCGCTACGGAAATTTGGGACCGCGGGCGGAAGAAAAGCGAGCCGCGATCCTTTAGTGATCCCTCGCTCGTAACAATCGCTACAGACGACCTCGCACGGAATGCGTTTCAGAATCGTTACAGTCGCTAATCTGCGATGTTGCGGAACGGACCGCACGCGTTTTGTCCGGTGATAGCAATCAATCAGAAAACCATTGCGAGCTTGTGTTGCATCGATCCGAGACAATAGGGGACGACATCCCGAGTGGGGGTTGTCGTGAGAACGCCTCTATCTGTGGTGCAATGAACGTGATCATGCTCAACCAGTCTCGCTCTTGGAAAAAGACATCCCGATGGCTATTTGTGGCGATCGGTACGTTGGGCGCCGCAGCGGTTCCAGAAGAGCTCGTTGCTCAAGATTTCGGTACGGTTTCTCGCATGACGGACCCTGCGGCAGGTGGTAAATTTGCGGGAAGTGCCAATCCAGCGAATACCCTTGGAAATCAACCCGCCAGCGGGACAGTACCTTGGAAGCACCGGGATGAACAGTACGAGCAATTGGCTCAGGAAGTGACGTTTCTCGAGCGTCAAACGATGCTTTTGCGCCGGGCTGTTCGGTTGGTAACGCCTACTGTCGTTCATATCGAAGCGATCAAAGAGGATCATTCACCCGATCCGCAAGGGGTTACTCCTGTTCCAGGCCGAGGAAAAACGGAATCCCGGAAGATTGAAGAAGCCGGATCAGGGGTGGTGATTCAGATCGGGCGAGGGAACTACGTTCTCACCAATCGCCACGTCATACAGTCCGCGGCTCTTCAAAATATCCGAGTTGAAACCTTCGACGGGATTCCACTGCATGTAGCAAGAATATGGGATGACCCATCGACCGATCTGGCCGTGATCGACGTCGAACGAGCCGACTTGCCCATCGCACGGTTGGGGGACAGTCGGAATTTGGAAGTCGGGGACCACGTCTTCGCTGTCGGCAGTCCATTCGGACTCAACCACTCCGTTAGTTATGGAATCGTTAGCGCCAAAGGTCGTCGGAATTTGGAATTGGGAACGAAGTCGATCGTCTACCAAGACTTCATCCAGACCGATGCAGCGATCAACCCAGGGAACAGCGGCGGCCCTCTAATGAACATGCGAGGCGAGGTTGTCGGAATTAATACCGCCATCGCCAGCAACTCGGGAGGAAACGAAGGGATAGGCTTTTCAATTCCTATCAACATCGCAATCAATGTCGCGACCCAGCTCGTCGATCGAGGGGAACTGCAGCGGTCTTACCTCGGCGTCAGCGTCGAACGGGCATTCAACTCCGAGGCGGGAGTGGGGAGCACATCGCAACGGCCACGGGGTGCGTTTGTGAAAGTGATCAAGCCGAATAGTCCAGCCGAGTTGGCAGGGCTCCGATATGGTGATGTGATCCTGGAGTTCGATGGTACTCAAGTCGAGAATGATGAGCATCTAGTTCAGTTGGTGGGATTATCCGCGTCGGGGCGCAAGGTCGATGTCATCGTTCTCCGCGAAGGAAAGAAGGTCCGTATACCTGTTGAACTTGTGGCTGTACCATCGGTCCAATAGAGGGCTTTCCCGCCGCATTGCCCGCCGCATTGCCCGCCGTCTTGCCCGCCGTCTTGCCCGCCGTCTTGCCCGCCGTCTTGCCAGCCGTCTTGCCAGCCGTCTTGCCAGCGCGTGTAGGCCGACTTATGTGTGCCGATTGCTGTGAGTGGATTTACTTAATCGCGATCCTTCGTTGAGTCTTGAATCGACTTAGTCGCGGTTGATTCGAATACCCCCTGAGTCAGTTGGCTGAGCGATAAGCCTTTTCTCGCGGGTGGATTTGCTTCTGGTCTGGGGTTTAATGCAAGTGCCTCAATCACGGGCAGGGCGGTTTCGACAAGGTCAATAAAACGCGGCTTTGCGCAGCGTCGCCGACTCGTTGTTTTAAGCTGATTTTTTCCACCTTGGAGGGGCTTGGGGTTGGAATGGTCTCCTTTTCTGGGTTACACTTGACGAATTACGGAACTCAAACCGATTGGTTGTGATCCAAGTTTAGGGTGAGTTCGTTGTTTGCCGTTTCGGCACGTCATATCGATTCATTTTTTGTCTTGAGGGGTTCGCACTATGACTCGACGTCACAGATCGGGCTTTACACTGGTTGAATTACTAGTGGTCATCGCCATCATCGGTATTTTGGTGGGGCTTTTGTTGCCCGCCGTGCAAGCTGCCCGCGAAGCGGCTCGGCGTATGTCCTGCTCGAACAACATTCGACAAGCAGGACTTGCCGTTCTCAACTATGAATCCGCTTACAAGCGTCTACCTGCTGGCCGCCAAGGCCCATGCTCGTACAACCCTTGGAGCGTGGATGACGAAGACCTCAACGTCGGCCGTGTCGGTGTGAACCGATACTCACTGTTCGTTTCGGTATTGCCGCAAATGGAACAGAACGCGTTGTACGATCAGATTCAAACACAACGTCCGTTCTTCCGATCGACTTGGGACATGCAAGGCAACTTCACACCGTGGCGTACTCAGATCGCGACGCTGCGATGCCCTTCGGACCCAGGGAAACTGAACCCTGACGCGAACTGGGACTACGATGGTACCGGGCGAGTCAACTATGCAGCGTGCTATGGGGACACAGTCGTCAACGTAAATGCAGCTTGGCATCCTGCTGCAAACCGCGGGGCGTTCCAAGGACGCTATGCGCGTCGATTGTCCGAATTGACCGACGGTACGGCTTACACCATTCTGCTCGGTGAAATCGCAACCACACCGTCACAGAACCTAGGAACAGGGGCGGGCAAGCTGCGGATCCAAGGAGCACGTTGGGAAGCGGCGGGTCAAAACAACGTCAAATTCCCGATCGGTTGCAAGCGAGTGCAACTCGGCGATCGCTACAACCCAGCGATGGTGAACAACGGGGATCTTTGGCACTCCCAAGGGATGCGTTGGCAAGACGGTGACTACAACCACGGTTCGATCCAAACGATTCTGCCGCCGAACTCCCCGTCCTGCAACGAATCGCTTTGGTCGTGGGGTGTTTCCTCTGCTTCCAGCTACCATGGCTCGGGTGCCCACGTCGTCTTCGGGGACAACAATGTTCGCTACATCCCGAACTCGGTGGATGCTGGCGATGCGTCTCGCGAAGCCCCTGAAGGGATCGACGGTGCTCGATCGAACTTGCCCAGTCCCTACGGGGCATGGGGTGCGATGGGAACGAAGGATGCCGGCGACAGCTGGGATGCTAGCTCCATCGAATAGTGCCTTGTTAGGCGAACGGACTCCTGACGCACAGAGCGAGGTGTTCGGGTAACCAAAGCAAAAAACGAAATGAAAGATTGAGGCTGGGTCGGACGACTTACCCAGCCTCAGTTCGTTGATACACCTTATGCGTAGTTACGATTGCTTGGCAGGTCAAACCAAGGTAGGCTTTCGAGATCGTCTATTGGGAAAAAGTCACGGCTGAGAAACAGTCACGGCTGAGAAAAAGTCACGGCTGAGAAAAAGTCACGGCTACCGCAGTGTATGCCGTAAGAGGCTAGCGGCGGGGCCAGATGCGACGATTCGGCCGCTGGCGCGAAAGCGTTAGCATTTCAAATTGATGCAACCTTGTATTTCTAGGTCTCCTTTTAGGGTGGATAGTTTTATGGAAGTGGATGTTAGCACCGTAAAACGATGGCTGGATCGTGGGCTCGATGATTCGGGGGTGGCTGTTTGCCTCGTTGATTGTCGAGAGCCCGCAGAATACCAAACCGCTAGTATCCATGGCGCGACTTTGGTGCCGATGAGCCAGTGGCCTCCCTCGCAGGAATTGGTCGATTCGTGGCAAGGAAAGCATGTGGTTGTGCATTGCCATCACGGTGGGCGATCGCTGCGTGTGGCCAATTGGTTTCGCCAGAATGGCTTTCCTGATGCGCTCAGCATGGCGGGAGGGATCGATCAATGGAGTCTCGAAATCGATCCCAGGATTCCACAGTACTAGAGAGCGTGCATGTGCCGGAGACTATGTATTAGGTGATTCTGAGGGATCGGCGTACGTTTGAAATTCGAGTTAATTCTTCGTTCAGTGTTGCCCCGATCTGTTTTCTCCGCCACCCCATCGCCTAGGATAGCAATCCTCGGAAATCGCGTGTTTTCGATTTCCGTGAACTGAATCCGTCGTTCGGGGCGTTGATGGCCCAGGTCCGTTTGTTTGCAAAAGTTAATTATCGATGAACAAGAAACTTCGAAACGCTTGGTTGGTGAGTTTAGTCAGCATGCTCGCATGGAGTTCGGGGAGCATTGGGGTGGGGCAAGACAAATCCACGGAACCACCGCCCAAGCCTGAGGAGGTGGTGATTCCCGAAGGCCTCGACTCTGTGGCACGGCTGCAGCATGTTGCGATTACAGCGTTGACGGCGGATTGGGGATATTGGGGATATCGCCCCAGCAGTTACAGCAGTTGGACCAACCACTCGAATCGCCTCATCCCGATCTACGTATTCGGCGATAGCTTTCAGCCTTATATCAATGAAAACAGTATTTACCGAGACGCGGAGCGACTGCAAAAAACATACGGTTTCCTGCCGGTCAATACGGTGAATCCCAAGGCGAACTATGCAGACCAGACCGATGTTTATCGGATTCAACGACACGCCATCGAAAGTGGCAAGAAGAAGTATGTGTTTCTGATTGTTTTTGATGGTATGGATTGGCAGACGACGTGGGCCGCGGCTATCTATAAAGCGCGAAAGATTCCGTACGCGTCAGGGCGAGGAACAGGGCTTCTCTTCCAAGATTACAATCGCTGTCCAACCGACTTTGGTTATTTCGTGTCATCGCCGTTGGGCGATGAGGTGGAAACCGATGTCGATGCTCAGATCGACAAAAAGCCAGCCACGAAATTGGGCGGCTACGATTGGCGCTTCGCCGGTAGTGCTCCTTGGGAAAAAGAAGCAGACGTCGAATATCCCATAGGACGCAATAAGCAGTCGCCGCACGCGTACACCGATTCTTCGTCGTCGGCGAGTTCGATGACCTCGGGGGTGAAAATTCTCAATGGTGCTCTCAATGTGTTCCCGGACCAGCGGCATGCTGAGACGATTGCGCATTGGGCTCAGCGAGAAAAAGGATTCGCAGTAGGGACGGTGACCAGCGTACCGATTTGTCATGCGACCCCCGCCGCTGCGTACGCGGTCAACGTTAGCCGAGATGACTACCAAGACATCTCGCGAGACATGCTGGGTTTGCCGTCGGTCTCCCATCGGAGCAATCCTTATCCGGGACTGGATGTTTTGCTGGGAGCAGGATGGGGAGAAATGACGGACAAGGGGGCTGGTCAGGGTGAGAATTTTGTTCCAGGGAACCGTTATCTTGCGGATGTCGATCGCGATGCGGTGGATGTGAAGAAGGGAATGCCTGGTGCGAAGTACATCGTTGCCGAGCGAACTCCAGGAATGCCCGGACCGGAAGTTCTTCATGCCGCAACGAAAGAAGCGGTCGCTGGCGGGCATCGGCTTCTGGGATTCTTTGGCACCGTCACTGGGCATTTGCCATTCCGAACTGCCAACGGGGATTATCGCCCTGTAGCGACCGTCAAGGGGCCAGAGGTCTACAAGGAAGCCGACATTCAAGAGAATCCGACCCTCGCGCAGTTAACATCCTCTGCCATCGAAGTTCTCGAGAAACGCGAGCAAGGCTTTTGGTTGATGGTGGAAGCGGGTGACGTTGATTGGGCCAATCATGGAAACAACATCGACAGTTCGATCGGAGCTGTGTTCAGCGGCGAGGAAGCCGTTGAGACTGTCTTTAACTGGATCGAACGAAAGAAAGCGTGGGATGAGTCGCTCGTGATCGTAACGTCCGACCACGGCCACTTCTTCCATTTGGTGAAACCCGAAGCACTGATCCCAACGGATTGATGGATGGTATTTTTCACGAATCGACCGGAAAGTTTTGATGGCTGGCCGGGAGATACTGTTTGGAAAAAGTTGTCGGGCATGCCGACGCGAAGCATTGAGCGCTAGCCTTGGAATGGATTCCGCAGAAACGTTGTCTCGGGGGTAAGTCTTTTCAAGAAAGGCATGAGTAAACGCTCGTTGTTCTGAGCGGCTCGGTCGTTGGAGGTCGGTATTACATCGTTCAGTACAACCTCTTCGACGACCAACCCATGCCCGATCGCGACCGAAACGGTCGCCAGGATTTGATGAACCACTCCGAGTCGATTGGGTGCTACGATCCAAAGGGGATAACCTATCCGGCGGGCGATGTCCGCGTTGGTTTGTTGCCAAGAGATCGGCGAGAGCAGTCCGCCTGCTCCTTCGACCAGTAGAAAATCGCAATGCCCGCGCCATCGCCGAACGCCGTCGACGAGTAGCTGATCGTCGATGGTTTTCCCCTCCAATTCAGCAGCGATCGGTGGAGCTAACGGCGCGGCGAACGATTGAGGGTTCACCCAATCGATACTTTGAACTTTTCCGATCGCGGACCACAATTGGTAAGCGTCGCTTTCTTGAATCGATGCAGCGCCGCTGGCGGCTGGCTTATAGGCGCCCACGTGAAGGCCTTGAGCACGGAGTTCCCGCAATCGCTTGGAAGAGAAAAACGTTTTCCCTACTTCGGTATCGGTTCCGGTGACGAAGACACCTCGCGGCGGTTTATCCAGATCAGTGAGCATGTTCATCAATTCTCGTCGCGACGATCGCAAGATGTTTGGTTCCGTGGCGAGTGAAGAGGATCGTCACCCGTTCCTCGGAACCATGGTGCGTTTCGAGTTCCTTGGCGGTCTTGTCGAGATCGATCTCGACGCCTCGGCTTTTCAGCTCCCAGTTTTTCGCTTTGCGCACTCGTGCATACGCACGCAGTTTTTTTCGGTCGAAGGGCAAGACATCATCGATCTTAAACCAGGTGAGCATTGGGTGGAACTGAGGTTGGTCGGCGAGGTAATACCCTGAATCTCCGCCGAGCAGCGACGCATCGATTCGCAGGGCGAAGTGGGATACAACATTCGCGGCCCGCAGTACGGGGTCTTGGTCTGCGATAAAAACATTCTTTAAATTGGATTTCGGGTCTATCGATCCGGCGTGGGATGCGATGTTGTCGGCTGCAAAAACCTCATGGTGCCAATTCCCTTGCCGAGTCAAGCAACTGGTGATAATCGCATTTTCGGGCCAGCGTTCGACGCGCCAGTACCATCGCTGCTGTCGCACGGTGCCTTGGCGGGAGATCCATCGTAGTGCACTGGGTGGGCCCGATGGCCCCCAGTCCAGATGATGTGGAAATTTAAGTCCGGGTGCGAGTTTTAAAGAGCAGCTGGTACTTTTCGCGATAATCGGCGAGAGCGATGGCCATGCTGGCGCCATGTGTTCGGGTTGAATGGTTCGATTTCCGGTGGCTCGTCGGTCGGGATCCACATGGAGATGGAATCGTTCTGGCAGGGGTGTTGACTCGATCGGCCCGCAGTGAACTGCAGGTGTGAGACGATGCGACTCGAGATTTGCATGGGTTAACATGCACGCGACCGGGTCCAAGTCGATGGAGAGTGTTGGGCGCGACTGGGTGCACAGCGCGACGGAGTCGGCCCCGGCGCCACAGCATCCGTCGACGACTTCTTGTTGTGGTGGGAAGTCCAACGCAGTGTCATGGGCGACTTGCTCGTCGGAGGATTGCTCGAATAGCTGTTGTGTCCAAAACCAACGATGGGGTTCCGAAAATTTTCTTCGGGCGTTCCCATCGGCGATACGCTGCTGTTCCAGGAGGAGACGGGCGTGGGACTCATCGCCCGCCGTGAGTTTCTTGATGGAGCCCAGCGATGCGGGTGCTTTTTCTAGCTGCAGTTGTTCCCAGGCGCGTCGCCCGGACGGGGATGTGAGCCAGCGATAGTCCTCGAGGGTAAACATGACATCGATGTGGTGCCGTCATCGGCAGCAGTCGATGGGCAAGAAAAAAGGATTGGTAATTGGGGAAGTGGCCGTTTGGGGAGACGAGGAACGAAAAAGCGGGGCGAGTATTCAACTCGCCCCGCCCGATGCATCGATTTTAAAAATCAATATGGACCGTTTCTGGGACTATTCCTCTGCCACAGGTGAATCGGACGGAGGAGCGATCTCAGGGGATTCTTCTGGAGCTTGTGGCTTGGGTGCTTCGTTGAGCAGCGGGAAGCTTTGTTCCGCTGCAGCGGTACCACGATTGACGAGGTCTTCGAGGGCTTCCTTGCGGTAGCTGACTTCGGAGTCTTGGAAGACCCGGAATCCGGTACCGGCCGGGATCAGGTGTCCGAGGATCACGTTTTCCTTGAGACCCACGAGTCGGTCCACTTTGCCTGCGAGTGCGGCTTCGGTGAGAACCTTGGTGGTTTCCTGGAAGCTAGCCGCCGAGATGAAGCTGTTGCTTTGGACAGCAGCTTTGGTGATACCAAGCAGTTGGACTTCGGAGTGAGCAGGTTTAGGTTTCTTGCCCTTGGCAGCCTTGCCACCAAGTCCTTCCGATTGAGTGTTGGACGCGTCGAAAGATTCTTTCGGAACGATCGCACCGACAGCAAATTCGGTATCACCTGGATCGGTGATTTTCATGCACTTGGCGGCGTGATCGTTATGCTTCTTGAACTCGAATCGGTCCATGACCAGGCCGGACAGGAGATTGGTATCCCCTGCGTTGGTGATTTTCACCTTTCGCAGCATGCGTGCGATGATGATTTCAACGTGTTTATCGTTGATTTCCACCCGTTGAGAGCGGTAGACCTGTTGGATTTCATGGAGCAAGTACTGTTGAACGGCTTCTTCGCCGCTGACACGCAAGATGTCGTGCGGAACCAATGGGCCTTCGACGAGTGCTTGTCCTGCCTTGACGATATCGGCTGTGTGAACCAGGAAGCGTTTTCCTGGTGGAACCAAATGTTCCACCTCTTCGCCGCTTTCGCTGCGAACGATGATGGAGCGTTTTCCACGCTTGCGGTCCTTCGAGATTTCTACGGTACCGTCGAGTTCGGCGACGACCGCCGGATCCTTTGGCTTGCGAGCTTCGAAGATTTCGGTGACGCGAGGTAGACCCCCGGTGATGTCTTTAACACCGGTTGCTTCGCGAGGCATTTCAGCCAGTTCGGTACCGGCATTGACCTTCTTGCCTTCTTGGACGTTGATAACGGCCTTGTCGGGCAGATAGTGAACGTCAACAGCCTTGCCTTCCGCGTCTTCGATAACGATCTGCGGATGGAACTTGCCTCGCGAGTCCTGGATACGACGACGCAGGTTTCCACTCGGATCCTTTTCGACCTTGAGCGTTTCGCCGTCGACGATGTCGACAAAGGCGACCTTACCGCCGACGGTGGAGAGGATCGGAACTTTGTGGGGGTTCCATTCGCAAAGGACTTGTCCCTTGGGGATTTCTTGGTCTTCTGCAACGAGCAACCGTGCACCGGCTGGAACTTCATAGCGTTCGAGTTCGCGACCGCGATTGTCGACGACCGCGATTTCGCAATTACGGGTCAGAACCACGTCGTGTCCATCGTCGTTGCGAACGAACCGCATTCGGATGAACTTGACCAAACCGCTCTTCTTGGACTTGATGTCGCTTTCCTCGACGGTGGTACCGGCAGCACCACCGATGTGGAAGGTACGCATGGTGAGCTGGGTTCCAGGTTCACCGATACTTTGAGCAGCGATGATACCGACGGCCATTCCTTCTTCGACGAGTGAGCCGGTGCTCATGTCCATCCCGTAGCACGTACGGCAAACACCCAGCGGAGCATCGCAGGTCATCGGCGAACGGACTTGGATTTTTTCCAATCCCATTTCTTCGATCTTGCGTGCGATGATGCGGGTGATCATTTGGTTTTCTTCGACAATTGTCTCTGCGGTGATCAAGTTGACGATGTTTTGTCGACTGACTCGCCCGGTGATCGATTCGGTCAATCGGACTTCGACCTTTTCGCCTCGGTAGATAACACCCTTGGTGATGCCTTGTTTGGTTCCGCAGTCGTTCATGGTGATAACCACGTTTTGAGCGACGTCGGCGAGTTTTCGGGTCAAGTAACCCGAGTCGGCCGTCTTGAGTGCCGTGTCGGCGAGACCTTTACGAGCACCGTGGGTCGAGCTGAAGTACTCGAGAACCGAGAGACCTTCGCGGAAGTTCGACTTGATCGGAGTTTCGATGATTTCGCCGGTTGGTTTTGCCATCAACCCCCGCATACCAGCGAGTTGTCGAATTTGTTCGATACCCCCCCGTGCACCGGAGGACGCCATCAAGAAGACCGGATTGACGTACCAAGCACCCCGGTGCTGGTCGGTTTCCATCGCCGCGAGCATGTCCTTGGTGATCAATTCGCGAGCGGCGGTCCAAGCATCGAGGACTTGGTTGTAACGTTCCAGAGCGGTCATAACCCCCTTGAGGTAGTTCTTTTGGAACGTCATCACCTTCTTGTCCGCTTCGGCGATGTGCTTGGCCTTCGAATCGGGTGTTACCAGGTCATCGGCACCGAAGGAGAGACCGCTGTGGGTGGATTCACGGAAACCGAGTTGGTTCATGTCGTCCAGCAGTTTGATGGTTGCGCGTCGACCGAGCAACTGGTAGCAGTCGCTGATAACCATCGCCAAATCGCTCGACTTGAGGGATTGGTTGTAGAAGTCCATTCCATCGGGAAGGATGGAATTGAAAAGGATTCGCCCATAGGTTGTTTCGACCACGCGACCGAGTTTGGCATCAGCCTCATCGCTCTTGAGCTTCCTGTTTTTGGGCAAGCGAACTTTGATCTTCGCGTGCAGCGCGATCTTGCCCGAGCTGTACGCATAGTCGGCTTCCATAGGCGAGGAGAAGATCATGCCTTCACCGGGTTGTTCCGCCAACATGATCGAGATGTAGTTGCAACCCATGACCGTGTCTTGCGACGGACTCATGATGGGTTTGCCGTTGCTCGGAGCGAAGATGTTGTGCGTGCTCATCATGAGCGTATGCGCTTCGACTTGGGCTTCGATCGACAGGGGCAAGTGGACTGCCATTTGGTCACCGTCGAAGTCTGCGTTGAAGCCTTTGCAGACGAGCGGGTGCAAGTGGATCGCGTTCCCTTCGACCAAGGTTGGTTCGAAGGCTTGGATACCCATCCGGTGGAGGGTCGGTGCACGGTTGAGGAGGACGGGGTGATTTCGGATCGCTTGTTCGAGAATATCCCAAACCTCTTCGTCCTTGCGTTCCAGCATCTTCTTTGCAGACTTGATGGTGTCGGCGTGGCCGAGCTCCTTCAGTTTGCGAATGATGAACGGTTGGTACAGTTCCAAGGCGATTTTCTTGGGAAGACCGCATTGGTGGAGTTTTAGTCGGGGCCCGACTACGATGACGGACCTCGCCGAATAGTCGACTCGTTTTCCGAGCAAGTTTTCACGGAAACGGCCTTGTTTTCCTTTGATCATGTCCGTGAGGGACTTGAGAGGCCGGTTGCTGCTTCCGAGCACAGGCCGTTTGCAACGACCGTTATCGAACAGCGCATCGACCGACTGCTGAAGCATCCGTTTTTCGTTGCGGATGATGACTTCCGGTGCGTTCAAATCGACCAGCTTTCGGAGTCGATTGTTTCGGTTGATGATCCGGCGGTAGAGATCGTTCAAATCGGAGGTCGCGAAGTTGCCGCTATCCAACAGAACCAGAGGACGAAGATCGGGTGGGATCACGGGGATCACGTCGAGGATCATCCATTCAGGACGATTTTCGCTATCGCGGATCGACTCGACCAACTTCAATCGGTTGATCAGTTCCTTCTTCCGTTGCTTGCTGCTGGTCTCGTGGAGTTCGGTGCGAAGTTCTTCGGATAGCTTCACCAAATCGAGAGCTTGGAGCAGCTTTCGGACCGCTTCGGCACCCATGTCCGCTTCGAAGGCATCGCCGTACTTGGCGCGTGCTGCGCGGTACTCGTCTTCGGTGAGGAGCTGTTGTGCTTCGAGGTCGGTCGTGCCCGGATTGACCACTACGTAGTCTTGGAAGTAGATCACTTTCTCAAGACTCGTGGTCTTCATTTCGAGCAAGTTACCGAGTCGGCTCGGCATGGCTTTGAAGAACCAAATGTGGGCCACGGGAGCGGCCAGTTCGATGTGCCCCATCCGCTTGCGGCGAACGCGCGAGTGAGTCACCTTCACACCGCAACGATCGCAAATCATCCCCTTGTACTTCATCCCGCGGTACTTGCCGCAAGCGCACTCCCAGTCCTTTTCAGGGCCAAAAATACGTTCGCAGAAGAGTCCATCCTTTTCGGGGCGGTACGTACGGTAGTTGATGGTTTCTGGTTTCTTAACCTCGCCAAACGACCACGAACGGATGTCCTGTGGTCGAGCAAGGGAGATCTTGACGGAGGTGTAATCGTTTACGCGATCGTAGGTGGCTTCGGTAGCTGTGGCCATGTACGAGTTGCTCCTGGGAACGCTATGAGTGAAATTGTCTTGTTTCGGGTTGCGTTCGGAGTCGGGAGACCGCGAACGCATTGAAAAATCGGATGGCTAACGAAAAATCGGATGGCTAACACCGAGTGGTTGCTGCGAGTCACCATTGCTCTCTCGCAGCACTTCGCTCGTTGCCGACAGGCGGCTTACAAGCGACGTTTTTCCAATCGCATATTGAGGCCGAGACCTCGGATCTCGTTGGTCAACACATCAAAGCTCGCGGGCGTACCAGCTTCGAGGGTGTTTTCTCCCTTGACCATCGATTCGTAAATCTTCGTTCGGCCTTCGACGTCATCGCTCTTGACGGTGAGCAGTTCTTGAAGGATGTATGCTGCCCCGTACGCTTCGAGCGCCCAGACTTCCATTTCCCCGAAGCGTTGTCCACCGAAGCGTGCCTTGCCGCCGAGTGGTTGCTGGGTGATGAGAGAGTATGGTCCTGTGCTCCGTGCGTGGACTTTGTCGTCGACGAGGTGGTGCAGTTTGAGCATATAGATGTAACCGACCGTGGTTTCCTGTTCCATCCGCTCACCGGTCCGACCGTCGTACAGTCGGATCTTGCCGTGCCGTGGCAATCCTGCTGCTTCGAGAGCATCGTTGATGTCCGTTTCGGTTGCACCATCGAACACAGGCGTGATGGCTTGGAAGCCAGAGGCGGCTCCTGCCCATCCCAAGTGCGTTTCGAGAATCTGACCGACGTTCATCCGGCTAGGAACCCCCAGCGGATTGAGCATGATTTGGATGGGTGTTCCATCGGGTAAGAACGGCATGTCTTCGACCGGCAGGATCTTGGAGATAACCCCCTTGTTGCCGTGCCGACCTGCCATCTTGTCGCCGACGCTGATCACCCGTTTCGTCGCAATGTAAACCTTGACCATTTGCAGCACACCGCTTCGGAGCTCATCCCCGCGCTTCATGCTGTTGAGTTGACGATCTCGGATATCGAGCGATTCTTCGACCGAAGGCCAAAGGTTCTTGTAAACCTTCTTTACTTCGGCGTGGAGTCCTGCGTCGAGCCGGTTCAACAACCTCGACAAGTTGAAGGTTTGCGCCTTTTCGGCGATGTACTTGGGGTCTTGGCCACCGGTCAACGGCGTCCCGTCTTCATCGGTGAGTTTCCCACCGATGGCTTTCTCCAGTTCCTCTGCGAACGCTGCGAAAGCATTCGAGATTT
The DNA here is from genome assembly GCA_903930765.1 of uncultured Pirellula sp. Lineage (GTDB taxonomy): Bacteria > Planctomycetota > Planctomycetia > Pirellulales > Pirellulaceae > JBKCUI01. The sequence continues at coordinate 15,508 of CAIYZV010000300.1, read as the reverse complement.
CCTTGTTCCCTTCCGTTTCAACTTGCTTGAGATCCCGTTCAAAGTTCTTTCGCTCTTCTTCGGAGAGGCTCATGCGGCGCGAGAACTTCTGGGTATCGATGACGATCCCTTCGACGCCCGAGCTGACTTCGAGGGAATCGTTCTTAACGTCCTCACCAGCCCGTCCGAAAATCGCATGGAGCAGTTTTTCTTCTGGCGTGAGTTCGGTCTTGCTCTTTGGCGAAACCTTGCCCACGAGGATATCCCCAGGTCGAACATAGGTACCGACATTGACGATGCCCGACTCATCCAAATTGCGAAGTGCTTTTTCGCTGACGTTTGGAATGTCTCGCGTGAACTCTTCCCGTCCGAGTTTGGTTTCGCGGATTTCGACGTCAAACTCTTCGATGTGGATCGAAGTGTAGACGTCTTGCTTGACCAACTCTTCGCTGATGATGATCGCGTCTTCGTAGTTGAACCCGTCGAACGACATGAAGCCTACAAGGACGTTGCGACCGAGAGCCAATTCTCCGAGGTGCGTCGAAGCACCATCGGCGATGATCTGACCTTTTTCTACTTTATCCCCGATATTGATGATCGGACGTTGGTTGAGGCACGTTCGCTCGTTGAGCCCTTGGTACTTCTTCAGATGATAAACATCGTTGCCGATTTCGATTCGAGTGGCATCGACAAAGGTAACCTTGCCGGCGCGTCGAGCGCGAACCACCATGGAGCTGTTGGCAGCGACTTCTTTTTCGAGACCGGTGCCGACGATCGGTGGTTCCGCGACCAACAGCGGAACGGCTTGCCGTTGCATGTTGGAACCCATCAGTGCACGGTTCGCGTCGTCATGCTCCAAGAACGGAATCAGGCCTGCAGAGACCCCGATCATTTGGCAAGGCGAAATGTCCATGTACTGGACGACTTCCGGTGCAACGATTTCAAAGTCGCTTCGGTGGCGAGCGATCAAGCCCGGGCCTGGAACGAGGGCGGAGTCTTTCACCGCCAAGTCGGCGGGCGCGATGTATGCATCGGACTCTTCATCAGCGCGAAGCCACAGGACTTCATCGCTGACCACGCCCCCTAGAACCTTGCGATAAGGTGTTACCAAGAACCCATACTCATCGACTCCTGCATAGATCGACAGGGAGCTGATCAGTCCGATGTTGGTACCTTCAGGAGTCTCAATCGGGCAGATACGGCCGTAGTGAGAAATGTGCACGTCCCGGACTTCGAAACCCGCACGCTTTCGGTTCAAACCACCTGGTCCGAGAGCCGATAACCTGCGTTCGTGGGTCAACTGGGAAAGTGGATTGGTTTGGTCGACGACCTGTGAAAGCTCCCCGCGACCAAAGAAATACTCGATGGCAGCGCTGATGCTCTTTGGGTTGACCAACGACCGCGGCGTCATGTCTTCGACTTCCTTCAAACTCATTCGCTCTTGGACCGTACGTCGCAACTTAAGGAAGCCTTTGCGGAGTTCCTCGCACGCGAGTTCGTCGATCGTTCGCAGCCGGCGATTGCCCAAGTGGTCGATGTCGTCGAATCGAGCATCGGTCTCGGTGTCGAACAAGTTGATCAAGTAACGGATTGAAGCCATCAAGTCTTCTGGGCGAAGCGCCATCTCATCTTCGGGAACATTCAACGCCAATTTTCGGTTGACGCGGAATCGACCGACTCGACCCAATCGATAGCGATTGATGTCGAAGAACTTCTCGTGGAAGAGCAACCGGGCCTTTTCCAAGGCTGGCGGATTGCCCGGTCGAAGCCGTTGGTAAATCCGCAGCAGCGCTTCTTCGTGGCTGCTGGTGTTGTCTTCCGCCATCGAGTTGAGAATGTAAGGAAACTTGGGAGCCTCCATCACTTCGACCGACTTCACACCGCAGGTGCAAATGGTCTCTGCGACCGCTTTGCTGATCTTCTGACCAGCTTCGATAACGATCTCACCCGCCCGCTCATGCTCGGGTGGAAAGACAACATCGTCGCACGCAATCTTGTTCTCAACCTTGATGATGCTGCGCCCATCCGTGATCTTTTCGGTTTTGATCTCGTAGAAGGCGCTCAGCAAATCGGTGTCGGTACTGAGTTTGGGCGACATCGCTCGCAACAAAGTGACGACTGAAAACTTGCCCGACTGATCGATCCGAACCGACAACGAGTCTTTCTTCGTGACGTTGATTTCAATCCAGCTACCACGCTCAGGAATCACGCGGCAGGATGGAAGTTTGCGATCGGATGTGCCTTCGGATTCCTCGACGAAATCCACTCCGGGCGATCGGTGCAACTGGCTGACCACAACCCGCTCCGCACCGTTGATGATGAACTCACCACCCCCGAGCATCACAGGAATATCACCGAGGTACACTTCTTCCTCAAGTGGCTGCTCGCGGTTGAGCCGCAGCCAAACCTTGAGCGGCTTGCCATAGGTCAAACGGAGTTGTCGGCACTCTTCGGGAGTGTATCGGGGCTTGCCCAACTCAAACCGCAGGTACTCGAGCGAAACTGTGCTGTCGTAGCTGCTGATTGGGAAAATTTCCCGGAACACAGCTTCGAGCCCTTGGTTCTTTCGCTTGTCCGAAGGAATGTCTTCCTGAAGGAAGGCTTCGTAGGATGCAGTTTGAAGCGCGGTCAAATTCGGGATCGGAAATTGACTGCGGCCAGACCCGAAAACACGCGTTTGGCTAGTTTGAAGTCGTCGCTTTGAGGATGTTGCCATGGGAGACTAACGCTGGTTAAAAGTGACGCGGATTGAGAATGATGGATTGGGTAGACTCGATGGGAGCAGATTGATTAGAAAGCCGAATCAACGGCGACATCATCAATTCGTCCCTCGAGCCTTGAGCACCGGTTCGGCAGACGTCGGATCGTGGGGAAACGGACTGGAGTGCCCCGAAAAATCGATCGGCCTGCCCAAGGAGAACTTGGATCGCGATGAGTACTGAAACCCTACCGCGAACTGAGATTCCGAGGTGCACTGAAATTCCGTGGTGCAGGGTGGCCAGGTAAAGCGTTTCAGGGCGTTGCTCTTTGGGGTTTGGCAATGCCCAACCACGGATGGAAGCCATGGGGTGAATTGCCGACGAACAGAGACGGTTGAGAGACAATGAACGGCGAAAAAACGGTCCAAAGCACGTCCCCCAAAAGGCCAAAGAAAGAGCGAGCAACGCAAACAAATGCAGTTGTCCTACGACAAACTACAGAGCTTTGCCCTCATCCACGACGCATAGTGTAGCGAGGTCGCGCGCCCCAGAAAGGCCAGTTGGATGGAAAATGGGGGGATTTTTGGAAATTAATACCAAAATGGCACTCTAGTAGCTTAGACGCGGTCGTCCGCTGCGGGCGGTGTGGACGTAACTCCTTGCGTTTCCTAGAGATGGGGAAGCATAAGGTCGTGTCCGAATCATCGGGTCCATTCGGTGGCAGAGGCGAATCGTCTGGCCAAAGCCGAGATTTCCTGTTCCGTCGCGGGCGAAAGGTGAAAATTCATGGCGACGGCGGTTTCTTCGATCTGCACCGGACGCTTGGCCCCGACCAAAGTGACATCGATCCCTGGCTGGGCGATGTTCCAGGCGAGTACTAGTTGGGCAACACTTACCTTCTGCTCGGCTGCGATTCGGCGGAGTTCATCGAGAAATTGTTGCGCCAGTTCCCATTTCTCGCCGTGGTAAATGGGGTAGTTGAGCCTCCGGTCGGCGGGGTCGAAACGGTGTTCGCGGGGCATTGCCCCTGCAAGAATGCCCTTCATCAGAGCCCAATAGGTGACGATCGAGACCGTATTTGCCCGGCAGAAGTTACGAAGTTGCTGGACGCTTTGCGGCTGAAGCATGTTGAAATGGGTCTGGATTGCGACGAACGGGCATCGAGCAAAAAGCGTTTCGGCTTGGGAAGTGGAGACATTGCTTACTCCGAGCCAACGCGCCCAGCCTCGGTCCTGGATCTCGCGAAGCGCATCGGCAGATTCCTCGATAGGGACCAGAGGGTCGGGGGCGTGCAGGTACATGAGATCGACGCGGTCCAGTTCAAGTCGCTCCAGGATTTCGCGGGCTTGGGTGATCATCCGATCCGGGCGAGCATCGTTTTGCCATTTGCCATGCGCGTCCAAACTGGCACCGACCTTGCTCGCGATCACCGTCGCATGGAACTGCCCGTGATCGTCGGTTGTCGCTGTACGCGGCTTTAAGCCACCTGCGATCGCTTTTGCGAGAACCCGGTCGCTTCGTCCGTCGATCCCGTACGAGTACGCGGTGTCGATGAAGTTGATCCCTAACTCGATGGCCCGTCGGATGGTAAGGACGGACTGTTCGTCGTCGACGCCGAGGGTGGTCAATCCAGCCATGGGCCACGTTCCCAATCCCAAGGGGCTTACCATCAAGTCGGATTTTCCAAGTCGAACGCGAGGGGGTGGCAGCGGAGAGGCATGGATTTGGGATTGGGTGGTCAAGGTTGGTTTCACGGGTTTGGCGGTTTCAAGGCGTTTGTCGCGGGAATGCTGGGAGAACGCTGCATTCAAGGATTGCTGAATGGAGCAGCGTCTAACGGGATAAAGCCCAAAGGGATTCGGTGCGGGCTGGATTGGGTCCGGAAAGTGTGACGATTGCGAGGGAAGTAGTACGCAAATGTTGAAAATCGAGTGGTAGTCTCGATTCGAAGTGTGTGGTGGGCCTGTTGGAGGGTTTGCGGCTTTGGGATATGATTCTGAAGGTACCCGTCCCTGAAAAGTCTTCCGCGAAAACCTCAGTGTCCCATGACCGAAATTGTTGTTCCAGCCGTCGGCGAAAGTATTTCCGAAGTCCAGATCAGCCAATGGCTCAAAAAGGAAGGAGACTGGGTCTCCGCCGGAACCGACTTGGTCGATCTCGAAACGGAAAAGGCATCGGTTCAAGTATCCGCGCCGGTGGATGGGTACTTGGTCAAGATCCTCAAGCCGAACGATCAGTTCGCAACGGTTGGAGAAGTGATCGCTGAATTTCAGCCATCGGCCAAGGGGGCTGCGGCATCGACCGGTGCCACGGGACCAGCTGGCTCACCGGCACCGACCGCTTCGGTTTCCGCACCCGCGGCGACCGCACCGGCGGAGGGCTCGCCTCGTGTGATGCCCTCTGCGAAGAGGATGATGGAAGATCAGAACGTACCTCTCAACGAGGTAACGGCGACGGGGCCTGGTGGGCGCGTGCTCAAGGAAGATGTGGCCCGGGCGGCCTCTAGCGCCCCAGTTCCTGCCTCGCCCATCGCAAAACCTGCAGCGACCAGCGGCACGCTCGAACCTGCGTCGCGGCTTGTGCCGACTGCAATCGCGACGACCACCGTGAGTCCGAGCAACATGGGGTTGCAGCAAGGGACACCGAATCGGAGCGAAGAAATCAAGCCGATGAGCATGATTCGTCGGACAATTGCTACGCGTTTGGTACAAGCACAACACAATGCGGCTTTGCTGACGACATTCAACGAGATCGACATGCAACCGGTCATGCAATTGAGAAACAAGTACCGGGATGCCTTCAATGAAAAGCATGGCGTCAAATTGGGCTTCATGTCGTTCTTTGCGAAGGCTGCGTGTGAGGCACTCAAGCGATATCCTTCGGTGAACGCAGAGGTTCGTGGAAACAATGTGGTCTATCGCCACTACTACGACATCGGGATCGCGATCGGTGGTGGCAAGGGATTGGTGGTGCCTGTTTTGCGAAACGTCGAGCGAATGAGTTTCGCGGACATCGAGCGAACCATCGCTGAATACGCCACTCGAGCCATGGCCAACAAGCTCATGCCGGAAGACTTGGAGGGTGGGACCTTCACGATCAGCAACGGCGGGATCTACGGTTCGCTGCTGTCGACTCCGATCGTCAATCCACCTCAAAGCGGAATCCTTGGCTTGCACGCGATCCAAGAACGTCCCATTGCGCTCAATGGCCAAGTGGTCATTCGCCCGATGATGTACGTCGCTTTGACGTACGATCATCGCATCATCGATGGCCGGGAGGCCGTCTCTTTCCTAAAGACGATCAAGGAAGTGATCGAAGATCCTTCACGTTTGTTCTTGGAAATATAGGTTCCTATGATGCAATTGGGGTTTGTCAGCGCCATCGTCCCCGAGTTGACCTTGGACGAGGTTGTCTCGCTCGCAGGTGATATCGGATACTCGTGCGTTGAGATCATGTGCTGGCCTCCGAGCAAAGCGGACCGACGCTATGCGGGAGTGACCCACTTGGATGTTGCCGATCTGAGCGATGATGAAATCGAATCGGTTCGAGCGTCACTCAACGAAAACGGCGTCGCCATCAGCGGATTGGGGTACTATCCGAATTGCTTGTCCCATTCCGAAGAAGAAGCTGAACGGAATGTGGAACATCTGAAAAAAGTCATTTCGGCGGCTCCGAGGTTAGGGATCCACCGGGTCAATACATTCATCGGCCGCGATCACACCAAGAGTGTCGACGATAACTGGCCACGCATGCTGCGGACGTGGAAGCCGATTGTCGATTTAGCCGAAAAGTTCGGTGTGCAGATCGGCATCGAAAACTGCCCGATGTTTTTTACAGCGGACGAGTGGCCCGGCGGTAAGAACCTCGCCACGTCACCGGTCCTATGGCGCCGTTTATTCTCGGATTTGGCGAGTCCAAATTTGGGGCTCAACTACGACCCATCGCATATGGTGTTCCAGCACATGGACTACCTCAAGCCCATCCGCGATTTCATCGATCGCATTTTTCACGTTCACGCGAAAGATGTCCGAGTCGATCAGCATCTTCTCGACGAGCACGGAATTTTTGCCCATCCAAACCTGTACCACTTTCCCAAACTCCCGGGACTTGGGGATATCGATTGGGGCAACTTCTTTTCGGTGCTTGGGGATGCCGGCTACACGGGGCCCGTTTGTGTCGAAGTCGAAGATCGCGCCTACGAAAAGAGCCTCGACCATCGCATTGCAGCACTTTCGCAGAGCTACCGATATCTCGCTCAATTCATGCCGCTATGAACATCGTCGGTAGGTGATCAGGTTGGCCGGATCCGTGGATCTGCTGGCTCGATACCCTTCGTTTCGTCATCCATGTTTCGTCGTACTTCATTCAACAATCGGCTCGCTCATCGCAAGGCCTGCCTCTCCTCACCCACCCAGGAGCATCTCTCCATGACCACTCCGAACACTGCCAAGCAAATCGCTAATGTGATGAATGAAACACGGGTGTTTCCGCCTAGTGCCGAGTTCTCCTCGCGAGCGGCTATCGGCTCGATGGATGCGTACCAAGCACTTTACGATGAGTCGATTGCCGACCCCGTGAAGTTTTGGGACGCTCAAGCCAAAACGCATTTGCATTGGTTCGAACCGTATACGCAATGTTTGGAATGGAATGAGCCGTTCGCGAAGTGGTTCGTGGGTGGCAAGACCAATGTCTCCTATAATTGTCTCGATGCCCATGTTCAGGCAGGCCGGGGAGATCGAGTTGCTTTTTTCTGGGAAGGTGAACCTGGCGATAAGCGAACGATTACCTATGCCCAATTGCTCGAGGAAGTCTGCAGGTTTGCGGCCGCACTTGATCGTCTCGGGATTCGCAAAGGGGATCGAGTCAGCATTTACATGCCGATGGTTCCAGAGTTGCCTGTTGCGATGTTGGCATGCGCGCGGATCGGCGCTATCCATTCGGTGATCTTCGGTGGATTTAGCGCCGAGGCGATCGCGGATCGGAACAACGATGCGCAGGCCAAATTGATCATCACGGCCGATGGAGGCTGGAGGCGAGGTAAGGTTCTCAATCTGAAACAGACGGTCGACGAAGCGTTGGCGAAGAGTCCATCGGTGGAGCATTGCGTGGTGCTTCAGCGCGCCAACAACAACCCACCTATGATTGAGGGACGCGACGTTTGGTGGCATGAAGTGGTCAGCAACGAGTCCGGCGAATTCCCCGCGGTGCCACTTGATAGCGAAGACTCGCTTTTCATCCTGTACACCAGCGGTTCGACCGGAAAGCCGAAGGGGATTCGGCACACCATGGGCGGATACAACTTGTACGCGAAGCGGACCTTCCAGTGGGTGTTCGATTATCGCGATGAAGATATTTTTTGGTGCACTGCGGATTGCGGATGGATCACCGGCCACAGTTACATTGTTTACGGACCTCTTTCGGCGGGGGCAACCCAAGTCCTCTACGAGGGAGCTCCGAATTGGCCTGAGGAGAACCGTTTTTGGGACATCATCGAACGGTATAAGGTCTCGATCTTGTACACCGCACCCACGGCGATTCGCGCTTTCATCAAATGGGGTGATCACCATGTCGACAAACACGATCTGTCCTCGTTGAGGCTGCTCGGTAGCGTCGGAGAGGGGATCAATCCGGAAGCGTGGATGTGGTACTACGAAAAGATTGGCGGTGGCCGCTGCCCCATCGTCGATACATGGTGGCAGACCGAGACGGGTGGGATCATGATGTCTCCGCTTCCTGGAGCGATCGCATGCAAGCCCGGTTCCTGCACCCTTCCGATGCCCGGAATTGTCCCCCGCATCCTTCACTCGGATTTGACCGATGTCGGTACCAACGAAGGTGGAATGCTTTGCATCGAGAAGCCTTGGCCGGGTATGCTCCGAGGAATCTGGGGCGACGACCAACGGTATCAAGAAGCCTATTGGAGCAAAGTCCCCCATAGTTACTTGACCGGCGATAATTCTCGCCGCGACGAAGATGGGTACTATTGGATCATGGGACGTATCGACGATGTCATCAATGTTTCCGGGCATCGACTCAGCACCATCGAAATCGAAAGTGCCTTGGTAAGCCATCCTTCCGTAGCGGAGGCTGCTGCCGTTGGACGCCCAGACGAGATCAAAGGTCAAGGGATCGCGGTTTTTGTGACGTTGAAAAACCACGAGCCTAGCGATGCGATGAGGGATGAACTCAAGAAGCACGTGCGGAAAGAGATCGGTGCGTTGGCCGTTCCCGATGAAGTTCGATTCACGACCTCTTTGCCTAAAACTAGGAGCGGTAAAATCATGCGACGCTTGCTCCGCGACATCGCAGCTGGCAAAGAGTCAACGCAGGATACCTCAACACTCGAAGATTTCAGCGTGTTGGCAAAACTGCGAAGCGACGAGGAATCGTAGGTCCATCAGCCGCTAGCTGTGGAACTGCTTTGTACAAGAACGAACATCGGGTAAGACCTCGTTGAATCGAGGCGGATCGAAGAGTTACAACGAGGAACCCAATGACCACTGTTGTCGAACTTGGCAATGAATCCGGCAGTGAGCCCGGCCACGACTCCAGCAGCGAAACCGCGAGGTTGATTCCCGATGCGATCCTCAATGCAATCCATCAAGGTGATTGCGTGTCGCGCATGCGCGAGTTGCCCAGTGAGTCGTTGCAATTGGTGTTCGCAGATCCACCCTTTAACATCGGGTACGACTACGACGTTTACAAGGACTCCCTTGAGCGGGAGCATTACTTGGCTTGGAGCAAGGAGTGGATGGCCGAGGTTCACCGGGTTTTAGACGCCTCGGGTACGTTTTGGCTTGCGATCGGTGATGAGTATGCCGCGGAATTGAAACTGATCGCACAAGAAGTCGGTTTTCATTGCCGAAGTTGGATCGTGTGGTACTACACGTTTGGAGTGAACTGCAAATCCAAATTCACTCGTTCTCATGCGCACCTTTTTTACTTTAACAAGAACCCAAAGCGTTTTACGTTCAATGCCGCAGACATTGCCGTTCCATCGGCGCGACAACTGGTGTATGCGGATGCAAGAGCGAATCCGAAGGGGCGGAATCCAGATGATACTTGGATTCTGCGCCCGCAGGACTGCACGGAAGGGCTCACCCCGAATGAGGATGTGTGGTACTTTCCTCGGGTCGCTGGAACGTTCAAAGAACGGGCTGGCTTCCATGGGTGCCAAATGCCCGAACAACTTTTAGGCAGGATCATTCGGGTCAGTTCTAATCCAAACGATATCGTTATGGATCCGTTCTCGGGAAGCGCATCGACGTTGGTCGTTGCCAAGAAGTTGGGTCGCAATTACCTCGGGTACGATCTGTCGAACGAGTATGTTCAGTTGGGAGCGGATCGATTGAGTCGCGTATTGCCCGGTGAGATGCTCGAAGGGGCACCGGAACCGAAAGTCAGCGCGCCATCGACCAAAGATGGAAAGCAACGATTGGGTGATGGCAGTGGAAGCACAGCGCGAAAACGGACCATACGGGCTTCTGTTTCTCCGATGCTACCATTTCCGGAGGAACTGGTAAGCGAAAGTGAACAATTGCTCGTAGCCTTCCAAGAATCCCATCGCGGTGCTAGTCCAGACCGAGTGATTGTGGATACCTTCTTGAACGAAGCGTTCCAGAAGACGTGCGATTCGTTGGGGGTTCCGGGAAGCGATGCGGAACGCAACCGATTCCTGCTCCGATTGCGGAAATCTGGGAAATTGATCGGTATGGAGATATCCAGCGAGCAATTGATGGTTCTGAAATGGAGTGAACTCGATCGCCATCTGCACGCCTCGGAGATCGCGTGGCGTCGAGTTGCCGATGCGTACCTTGCGGATCTTGATGAGATCCTCTGTGAACCGCGTTTGAGGGAGCAGTTCGACCGAATCGCTGCCGATCACGCACCAGGACGAAGTCCGCTCGAGTATCGCTGGGGAGCGCTTTTAATGCGGCGAGCTTTGGAGGGAGTGCAAGCGTCAAACGCGGCGGAAGCGGGCAAGGGTGTTGATGCGTTTGATTGGGATCGCATCGAAGGCATTTCGGCGGATCGTTTGGAGGTGGAGGAGATCCCCGATGCGTCAGCTCTCTACTCCATCGGGACGGTGGATGCGGGAGGGAATGGCCGTCGCTACGTGTTCGTCGGTGAGACGTTGAATCTGCGCGAGCGATTGAGGGTGCAGTTGGATTCGGCGAAGAAAGCGACCTTCGAAGGACTTCCCTCAAGGCGATTTATCGTCCAGTACAAACCGTTGGGGGAACTGGGGGCCGTGACGCAAGGGCACCGCTGTAGCTTGGTCGAAAAGCTTCGGCCGGAGTGGAATTTGCTCTCTGCCCCCCAGTAAGCGACCCAGCCCCCCAGTAAGCGACCTACTCGCGAGCCATCGAACACTACGCCACGGTTACTCTTCTTCGGCGAGCCTTCCGCGGCCGAACGCGAACTCGAATTCGCTGAGTGCGGGAATGAGCATTGCAGCGGTTGCAAATGCGTACGAAACCGTGATCGTACTAAACACCGTGAGCTCTTGATCGCGAAGGATAAAGCTGGTGATCGCGAAGAACGTCAAGAAGGGGAGCAAGAACGAGGTGACGGTGATCGCAGGCGAGGGATTGCGATTCCCAAGTGCAACATAAAGGCCTGTTCCGCCACCCAGGATGATCATCAAGAACGGGGCGAGTTGGCGGCCAAAGGATCCGCGGAACATCAGCATGATGAGCATGCAGGTCGCAACCCCGAGGAATAGGAAGAAAACTGTTCCGAGACTCGTACCGATCGCAATGCGACTTTGGTAGTAAATCATGCCGCAATGAATGCCGAGCATAGCGACGAAGATATCCATGACCATCAGGCAGATAACGGTGAACACCAGATTTTCGGTGGTTAAGCCTCCGCCCCACCAAAGGTAGATGCAAAGGAGGATCGGCATCAGGACCATTTCCTTGGTGGCGTAGAGGACGCCGAGAATCTTTCCGAGGAGGAACGATGCGGGCGTGATCTCAGTGACTAGCAGCAAATCGAGAGCCCCGGCGTCTCGCTCATTGGTGATCGAATTGACCGCAAGGGCGTTGATCATGATCAACGATAGTACGAAGCAGGGTGCCAGCAGCGAAACGGTTGTGGGAACGAGTTGTTCTTGGAAGCCTGAATCGGTGTATGCGGCACCCGATTGTAGGGTTTGGTACAACCCAAATCCGATCAGGAGGGAAAAGAGGATGTAGGCGACACGGATGAAAAGGATCTTTCGGCCGTAGGCCCAAGTCATCATCTCGCGCCACAGGATGGGGTTGTTCCACATCGCTCTCGGTTCGCGGCTCTTCCACGATTTGACCACGCGTTCTTGTGCTGCTTTGGGTGCGATCGCTGCCGAAGTATCGGCCGATGTTGGGTTCGTTGTTGTCGCGACCGTCAGTTGAGGAGAATCCTCCCATTCTGCGACAACGTTTCTTCGTTCGCGGGAAGGGTTCCAAACCCGAAGCTTCGCGATGGAGAGAAGGGACAACGAACCGGCCAAGGCGCTCATGAAGATGCTGGCCAAGATCGCATTCCCAGAGCCTCCGAATCCCGAAATAACGGAGGGTGATGGGATAGGTTGCGCGATATCCCAGACCGCCCGCAGTGGGCTGATCATGGAGCCGATCGAGCGAGGAATACCGGGGATGATGCCGGCCGCGATGATTTCGCCGAGAGCCAGCCAAAGCGCGATCAATAGGGTGGTGACCGCGATCGCTTGAAAGGTCTTTTCCCGCCAGAATGCGACTGTCGCCCCGAGGGAACAACTTGCGATCAACGTGCATGCGGTCACCACCGTACACGCGATGACTTGATCGAGCGACACACCACCCAAGATCGGCAGAAGAAAGACGATTGGGGCCGATGAGAGGAAGGCATTCATGGTTGCCAACAGTCCTGCACCAATTTTACCGATGACAACCTCGGCGTCTGTCAGCGAGGTCATCAACAGTAGCGTCAGCGTTTGCTTGTCCTTTTCGTGGCTAACTGCGGAGGATCCCGCGAGCGCGGCCATGAACAGCAGCACCACCATTTGGAACGGGGCTAATAGTTGAAAGATCAAAACCCCGAATCGGGCGAGATCACCGGCGTTTTGGACCGGTTGCACCCCTGCTAGCAGCAGCCAAGTCGTGCAGATGATGCCGAACAGCATGACCAAGAAAACGATCCGCGCGATGAAGTGCCGGGGCCGTCGAGGCAGGGTGCTCAGTTCGCGTTGGAATATGGGTCCGATCATAGGGTGAAAGTTTACTCCGTGGTTCTACGACTGCCTATGACGGATCGTGTCGGAAGCCAAACTTCAATGAATCCCGAATAAAGCGAGGAATATCTCGGTTTTCGAGTCCACATTTGCTGATGATTCCGGTAGTCCGCGGCCGAGAAGACACCATACGGAGTTGTGTGCAGTTCGGTTCTCGCGTGTTTATGGTTCTCGACCAATTTGAGGAGCCGCTATGAGCTATCTGAGGCATTGGAAACTGTCGCGGTCACCCTTTGCCAAGCCGAATCCGATCTACGACTATTTCGTCGCAGGGAGCGTCGAGGAAGCTTTGGCTCGGAGTGAATTTCTGCTCACCCATCGCAGAAAACTGGGGTTGCTGGTCGGCCCGAGTGGGGCTGGGAAAAGCCTCTTTCTCGAGCATCTGCGACTCCGGCGTCTGACCAAAGCGCCCGAGAGCATCGCCAAGGTGGACTTGGCCGGCGCCTCTCCGTTGGCCGTAGCGACTCGGGTCCGCAATGCTGTGCTAGAGACTTCTTCCGACGAATGCCCACCCTGGTTTGGCGTAAATACGTTGATCGAGGAAGTACTTTCGTCCCGAGTGCCCGGGTGCTTCTCCAGGTTTCTTGGCGAAATCGATGATTTCTTGGTGGCCTCTTCCGCCATCGGTCGCAGGGTTACTTTATTGCTGGATCACGCCGAGCAGCTTTCGGAAGAATCGCTCCAGGCATTAGGCGTGCTACTTACTCGGCCAGGAAAGTGGAGTTTGATCCTTGCGGTGGATGAGGAGTCGATGTTGGGTTTACCTCGCCGGATCTTGGATTGCTGCGAGTTGCGGATCGATTTGCCACCTTGGGATTTGGGGCAGACTGCGGATTACTTTGAATTCGCGTTGGATCGATGTGGGGCGAGCCAAGATATATTCACGGCTCAAGGGATAACCAGGTGCCACGAGTTGGGGGATGGATTGATTCGACGCATCGTTCAGTTGGCCGATTTGGCCTTAGTGGCAGGTGCTGTTCGCGGCTCGGATCGGGTGGATGCGGACCTCGTCGATCAGGTTTTTGACGAGTTTTCGATCACCTTGGGGGCTAAATTTCAGCTAATGTAGGCAGGTTTGCCGCGGTTCGAGATTGAAGGGGCGGGATTTCGAGCAAAAATAGAAGTAGCGGGCTAAGTTCCCTTTCGAACCTTGGAAATGAACTTTTCGAACTCGAAGGTTGTCGGTATCGTCACTAGGACCTTATCACTATTCCAGCGATGGACGATCCACATGAGCGCGAAAGCAACCCCACAAACCGTCTTTTCGATCGAGCAAGCCCGCTCGATGTTGCCGTTGCTCCGCTTGATCGTGACCGACATTTCGCTGTCGCACCGCGAATTGACCGAACGCCGATCCAATCTTCGCCGGATGCTCCGGAACCATCAAGGCAACTCGAAGTTCAAGGTTTATGACCAAGAGATCATCGAAATTCAGAACGATCTGAAGGTCGAGACGGCACACCTGGAGGATTACATCAGCGAGTTGGAGCAATTGGGGGTGATCCTGCGTTCCGCCCATGAAGGGATTGTCGATTTCCCGACGGTGATCGATGATGCTCCCGCATTCTTCACTTGGCAGATGGAACAGGGCGATGTCTCCGAGTTCCACTGGGCCAACGAATCGACTGCCGACCGCCGGCGTTTTGAGGCAGGCATGTCGACATGAGCGGGGTGGCGGCATGAGCGGGGTGGCGGCATGAGCGATGTGGATCGGGAGCTGTCATTGCGGGAGCTTCAATCCACGGTTGACGCCTGGATCCAGTCCATCGGGGTGCGTTACTTCTCCGAACTGACCAACTTGGCCGTTTTGATGGAGGAAGTCGGAGAGCTGTCCAGGATTTTCGCAAGAACTTTTGGCGACCAGAGCTTTAAAAAATCGGATACGGCCTACAATCTGTCGGATGAGATGGCGGACATCCTGTTTGTCTTGGTCTGCCTCGCGAACCAAACCGGCGTCGACTTGCAATCGGCCATGGTGGCAAATCTCGAGAAAAAGACCCAGCGAGATCGGGATCGTCATCGCAACAATCCAAAATTAAACGCTGATGCTGCGGGTGCTGTCGTCAACCGTGCAAACGAGGTTGACGCCGACATCACGACTCAGGACACGCATCATGGCGATTCGAGCGTTCCATAACCGACCATAGGAACTACGCGATGGGTTTGACGATCATGCGCCGCATCAAGTTTTGTGCGGGGCACCGACTTTACAAGCACGGTGGCAAGTGCGAGCACTTTCACGGGCACAACTATGTCTGCGATTTTTTTGTCACCGGAGATACCCAAGACGCCGTCGGGAGGGTGATGGATTTTTCCGAGCTGAAATCCCGGTGTAAGGGTTGGCTCGATGAGTATTGGGACCACAGTTTCTTGGTCTCGCATGAGGATGACAACGCGATCGAAGCCTTGCGGATGGTCAAGCCGTGCCGTTTGTTTCTCATGCCGTACAACCCGACTGCGGAGAACATGGCGAAATACCTTCTCGAAGAAGTCTGCCCGAAGATTCTTGCTGGTACCGGCGGCGTAGCGACACGCGTGCGTATTTGGGAGACGGATGAGTCGTTTGCGGAAGCTGCTG
>CAIYZV010000299.1 GCA_903930765.1 uncultured Pirellula sp. | reverse complement strand
GGCCTTAGCCGCGGTTTATGAACGCTGGATGCGCGGCAGGCCGCGAAAACCGGGGCTAACGCCCGACGGCTGATGGATAGCATCAGATGACGGATTGCATCGGCTGATGGATTGCATCAGATGATGGATAGCATAGGAGATGGATTCCGTGGGACGGGTGCGTTGCCTGATTGGGGCGTAGTGAGAGTGGACTATGCATCTTTGCACTGGAACAGACGGGATTAGCCGGTCGGCCTTAGCCGCGGTTTATGAACGCTGGGAGCGCGGCAAGCCGCGAAAACCGGGGCTAACGCCCGACGGCTGATGGATAGCATCGGATGATGGATTGCATCGGATGATGGATTTCAAATATCATCGAGGGCGGATTTATTGGTTTCTCGAAGCTCAATCATACTTCTTCTTGCGATTATGAATAACGAACCATTGGCCTATTTCATAACGTTCACCATTTACGGTACGTTCTTGCAAGGCGATGCGCGCTGGTGGCGATCTCGGGACGAAGGCCTACGTTCCCCTCAGCCCAATTTAGAAAAATGGCATCGCCATCGATTGAACCACGACATCCTTCTACTTAATGAGTTGCAAAGATTGGCAGTAGAAAGCGAAGTTAAGCGTTTTTGCGAATATCGCGGATGGCACCTTTGGAAGTGTAATCCGCGGAGCAACCATGTTCATCTTGTCGCTAGCGCCAGAAGTGTTACTGGCGAGAAGGTGCGCGACCAAGTTAAAGCAAATTGCACCCGAGTCCTTCGGGAAAAGTGGAAGTGCTTTGAGGGGCGACCTGTATGGTCGGTTGGTGGAGATTGGCAATGTATCAACACCGAAGATGACCTAGAGCAAGTGATTGCGTATGTTGCCGATGCACAGGATCTGAAAAAGTTAGACCCAAAGATATCAGCCGGTCGGCCTTAGCCGCGGTTTATGAACGCTGGGAGCGCGGCAAGCCGCGAAAACCGGGGCTAACGCCCGACGGCTGATGGATAGCATCGGATGATGGATTCCGTGGGACGGGTGCGTTGCCTGATTGGGGCGTAGTGAGAGTGGACTATGCATCTTTGCACTGGCACTGACGGGATTAGCCGGTCGGCCTTAGCCGCGGTTTATGAACGCTGGGAGCGCGGCAAGCCGCGAAAACCGGGGCTAACGCCCGACGGCTGATGGATTACATCGGATGATGGATAGCATCGGCTGATGGATAGCATCGGAGATGGATTCCGTGGGACAAGGCGTTGCATCATTGGACCGTAGTCAGTGTGGAGCACATTCTCTACGGCTTGGTCATCGTTTCATCCAGATTCAAAATGATCCGCGAGGCCAACGTCCATGCCGCCGCGTCTTGCGGAGTCGTCCCCTGCGGAAGTTCCCGCAACTTGCTCGCATCGCCCGTCAAAATCTCACGGGGATTCACCCAGCCATCTGCCAGTCGCTTGCGCTGTACCTGGATGTACTTCATCAATTCCTCACGCTCGCGATCCGAGGGAAGTCGCGATGTGGCAAGTAAGAATGCTCGATCGGTGCGGCTAGATTCGTCCTGCTTCGCTTCGTTGAGGATGCGAATCGCCATGGCTTGGGCTGATTCCACGAAGATCGGTTCATTGAGCCCTGTCAATGCTGCCAAAGGTGTGTTGGATCGTACGCGGCGAGCGCAGGCCAAATCTCCGTTAGGCGCGTCAAACGCACTGAGGACCGGATCGGGCATCGACCGCTTCCGGAACATGTACAGCGCCCGTCGGTATCGCTCGGGGCCTTGGGCGGGATTCCAGTACCCCGGATAAACGTAGTTGTAGTCGAGTACGTTTTGCGGAACGGGGGGAATCACACTAGGGCCGCCAACTTTTTGGTGCAACAAGCCCGACACGCTCAATGCGATGTCGCGTACGGTTTCGGCATCGCAACGGAAACGTGGACCGCGCGTCAACCATCGGTTCTTCGGGTCCAGTTCGAGCAATTCCGGTGTAGCCCGTGAGCTCCGTTGGTACGCATCGCTCATCACAATCCTTTTGACCAACTGCTTCTGGCTCCAACCGGATTCCATGAATTCGACTGCGAGATTGTCCAGAATGCTTTGGTACTCCGGTACCGGAGCTCTGATTCCGAAATCCTCCGAAGTCTCCACGAGCCCTTGGCCGAACAGATTCTGCCAGACGCGATTCACCGCAACGCGCGCGGCCAACGGTGACTCGCGATCGACCAACCAACGGGCCAGCCGCAATCGTGCTGGTACCATGTCCGTGCCTCCCTCAGAGGAGTTCGCCTGCGAAGGCTGATGGAAGCTGGCTAGAAGTTTCGGCGGCACCGGGTTGATCGGCTGATTCCAATTGCCGCGAGCGAGGGTGTATGTTGTCCTTGCGTTTTTTCCATCCCGTTCGCGCAGGTGCAAGACGCTCGTCTTTGCACTTGGGAACCGTTTCCACTCTGCGTGAATCTTTTCTGCTATCGGTTTCGCATCCTCGCGAGCCGCAATCCAGGCGAACAGAGATTTGTCGGAAGGTTGAGGGCTTTCGCTCTCGACGGCGCTTACGAGCATTGCGAGGACTGCATCGTGATCGACATTGGGTGCGGTGGGCGTTGGCGCATTGGTAACGCTGATCCGGCAACAACCCACCATGTCACCTTGTCTCCACACAACCTTGAGCTTGCAATCCTTGAGGTTCTCGAGAGGTTTTTCGAGTTGCAGCACTGCCACCGAGGATTGGTTGCGGAGTCCTAGCCCCCGGTCCGATTTCCAAGTCGTTTCGTCTTTGCCATCGATCAAAAGATTTGCCGGTCCCGATGCAGACTTACCGTCCGCCGACTTTTCTTCAACATTTGAAAAGTCAGCGGTAGCTGCGGAGAACTTCTGCTTTTCCCAATCATTGCTTCCCGGGCGTTGGACGAGCAGTTCAACCTCGCGTAGATCCCACATGCCGACCCCGTTGCGACCAGGGCCTCGGAACGGAAGCTCGTCGTGCGAGAGAACCTCGAATTGGAGTCCGGTGATTGTTTCTAGAGGAGAGGGGGCCAGCATGAAGATATCATTGCTGCTATGGCCGACCATGAGGATCGATTCATCCTGTTCCTGAACAGGGTGATTCAGGCCGCTGATCGTTTCCAAGAGTTCGGCGTGGAGTGGCGTCCATGCGGGTCTCGATTGGAGAACACCAGTTCCCCAAGTTGAAAAATCACTGTGCCAATTCTCATTGCGAGCGATAAAGTCTTTCAGTTCACCTTGGACGCGATCTCGAATCTCTCGGATGGTATTGAGTTGTTCAGAGGTGTAGACCCAAGACCGAGCTTCGAACGTGTTGTTGAGAAACGCGAACATTCCGTAGTATTCGTCGTGAGTGATCGGATCGAATTTGTGAGTGTGGCACTGGGCGCACTGGAGCGACATGCCAAGCACCGATTTGCCGATACAGTCCATCCGATCGAACATTTCGACCATACGAAATTGCTCAGGGACAATTGCCCCTTCCTCGTTGATCATGCTGTTGCGCAGGAAACCTGTGGCGATCACGGTTTCTTGGGTTGCATCGGGCAGCAAATCGCCGGCGATTTGCTCGATGACAAATTGATCGTAAGGCATATCGCGATTGATCGCATTGATGACCCAGTCTCGCCACGCCCATTGATCGCGCTGCAAATCCTTCTCGTATCCATTGGTGTCGGAGTACCGAGCCACATCCAACCATGGTCGCGCCCATTTCTCTCCATACGCTTGATCGCGAAGCAACCGATCGACGGTGGCTTCGAAGCCATCCTGTTTCGCTTGTTCCAATTGCTCGGGGGACGGAGGGATACCTAGCAGATCCAGGTAAACGCGCCGGTAGAGTTCCCATGGTTCGGCAGGCGGATTCGCGTTCCATCCTTTGAGCTTGAGCGTGGATTGAATCGATTCATCGATGCCGTTTTTGACCGTCGCCGTCTTTGCAGGAGGGACAAAAGCCCAGTGCTTTTGATAACTGGCTCCTTCATCGATCCATCGTTGAAGAATTTCCTTTTGCTCTGGGCTCAGGGGTTTCTTTTCCGATGGAGGAGGCATCCGCGAATCAAGATCTTCCGAGAGAATACGTCGCACTAACTCGCTCTCTGCGGATTTTCCAGGAACGATAGCAGCTACGCCTGATTCACCACCGGCCAATGCACCTTCGCGAGTGTCGAGTCGAAAGCCACCTTCTCGCTTGGCTTCGTCGACACCGTGGCATTGGGAGCAATGCTCTGCGAAGATCGGTTGAATCTTTGAACGAAAATCGATTTCCTCAGCACGGAGTTCACTAGCAGTCAGCGAAAGGATGATTCCCGTAGGAAGCAGTCCCTTAAAGAGTAGCGCCGCAACCGGCTTCGTTGCTAGTCGCGTGTGACACGTCAAGTTCATAGTGCACTTCTTGAAGTTGATAAGCGAGAGTCGCGAGGGAGGGAATGCGCCGGAACCCGGACGAATCCCCATTATCCATGGAAATCGTCCACGGAGAAGCTACATCGGGGCAGCATTCTGAAATTGCTCGTCGGAGCACGGCCGCAAACGATCGCATCGGCCAAATCCGTCCCGTAAATTTTGCGGTAACCCAAGTAGCTCGACGTTTGTCGCGCATTGATCTCGATCACCGTCCAACTAGGGTTGGCATTGGCCGATTGGAGGCTGGGTTCGCCCGGGGACACCACAAAATCGATACCGATCCAACCTCTCGGGTTGCCGGGAATTGCCGTGAGGACTTGCTTTGCAAAGCCATGGAGTTGGTCGTTCGTGCAATCTTCAAGGGGGCTCTTTCCACCGGCATAGGAGATGGGGCTGTCGAGGTCATTCAAGGGATGGAATCGCTGTTCAAAGGCGCCAAGCGTATAGAAATTGATTCCGTCCGAGGATGCATCACCAGCGATTAACGCGAGGCTGGCCGGGGTTCCGTGCACCCAGGGTTGCACAATCCAATCCGAGGTCGATTGCCAAAGTGGGTCTGAGGATTGGGCGAAGGAAATCAATCGTTCTCGCGTTTCGAATCGCTTCATATCGGTTCCACCGGCGCCAAAGCGTCGTTTGACGACCCATCCGGTGGTTGAAGGGAGTAAGGTTGGATTTTCGAGAAACGATTCGAGGAGTACGGTTGGCGGATGGGGAATAGTCGCGGCGACCAAGTGGCATGCAGTGAGCCATTTGTCGGTGGCTACGTTTAAGAACGGGGCATCGCTCGCAACCAACCGAATCTGTGCCTTGCGAAAGGCTTGCACCATCGAGGTCAGCATGCCCTCCAATTCAGGAGCGATCACCACGGCTATATCGCATGGCAATGCCAGTTCGATCCAATCGTCCTGGGTGGTGTTCCAGCATGGAGTAATCTGCGAAGCAACCTGGTGGACTTCGAACGGAGAGAGATCGAACCCTCGTGCATCAGCCCACGCTGCGATGGACGGTTCCAGCGGAATGCGCACCTGGTGCCCGGAGCGAACCAGATCGCTGGCCAGGGAGTACAGCATCGCGAAGCCTTCGACGAGCAAGCTCGCCGGGGCTGCTGATTGATGTCGATCTTGGTCTGCGTGAAAAAAACCGCTCCCACAGATCATTTCCAAGAGTGCAACGCGCAATCAGTACTCGTCTCTTCGAGAGTCCATGTTCTCATACGCATACTTTTGGGCAAACCATTGCCGCCACGCCAGCATGTCGTAGCCAAAACTTTCTCCGGTCAAACTCTGTAACGCTGCGAGGACATCTTTGTGCTGATTGATTCGCGTCGAAGGTGGCGGAGCGCCATTTCCGAACGAGACACCTCCGTTGCTTGAGAAACCAGCGTTGGTGTTGCCCGGAGGGCCAGCGGGCACCACGGTGTCGGTCGAGAGCAACGAATTGATCATTATGCCGATGAAACGCTTGTCGTTGAAAGGGCCCATATTGTAAGCTGCGCGGTCCCGTCTCTTTTTGTCGGGAAGGAACGATGCGAAGCCATTGACCGCCATCTCTCGGACGTAATCATC
>CAIYZV010000298.1 GCA_903930765.1 uncultured Pirellula sp. | reverse complement strand
GTATCGCCGCGGGATATCTCTATGCGCGACGTATTAGGGTTCTTGGTTTTCGGAAAGTAATGGGCGGAGTACAATGAAAGCTCCCGGATTCCTCCCGCCCCGTCGCAAGCCAGTTGGTACGAACCATGCTCCGCCATGCTCGATTCGGTGTTCTGCGAGTTTTGCCCGCTATTTGCGCGATTGGGTTCTCCTTTCTGTGGGGATCCCCGGGTTCTAGCTTTGCCCAAGAAGCAACGGCCCAGGAAGCAACGCTCGAGTTCAATCGCGACATCCGACCGATCTTGTCCGAATACTGCTTTGCCTGCCACGGCCCTGACAAGAACGCCAGACAAGCCGATTTAAGACTTGACGACCGAGAAGCGGCTGTTTCCAGCGGTGCCATCGTCGAAGGGGATGCCGCCGCAAGCATGATCATCGAGCGGATTCTCACGGAGGATCCTGATCAGGTCATGCCACCGCCGAAAACGGGCAAGAAGATTTCTCCTGAGCAGTTGGAGTTGCTCAAGCGGTGGATTCAGTCTGGAGCTACCTACCAACCCCATTGGGCCTTTGTTCCGATCCGCCGTGATCTCCAGCCCCCTTCGGTGTCGCAGCCGGAACCATGGGGACGCAATCCGATCGATGCTTATGCGTATCAAAAGATGCTAGAGCATGGGTTGCAACCGGCCCAGGAAGCTTCCGCTCTCCGTTGGTTGCGTCGCGTTCGACTCGATCTTACGGGGTTACCCCCAACGATCGATGAAGTTCGCGAGATCATGGCCGATGAATCGGAAGGAACCCGCGGAGCGATCGTCGATCGGCTTCTCGCGTCCGATGCCTATGCGGAACGGATGGCGAATATGTGGCTTGACGTGGCTCGCTATGCCGACACGTTCGGTTACCAAGCGGACGTCAACATGAATGTCTGGCCGTGGCGGGACTGGGTGATCCGGGCTTTCCAATCGAACTTGCCCTACGACCAGTTCGTCCTATGGCAACTCTCCGGGGATTTATTACCGGACGCGACGTCCGATCAAAAGTTAGCGACGGCCTTCAATCGTCTCCATCGACAGACCAATGAAGGAGGCAGCATCGAGGAGGAGTTCCGTCAAGTCTACATCGCCGATCGAACGGTCACGGCCGGAACCGCGTTCCTGGGGCTGACGCTCGAATGCTGTCGCTGCCACGACCATAAATACGATCCGATTTCGCAACGCGACTTTTACGCGTTTGCCTCGTACTTTGCAGAGATCGATGAGCATGGGCTCTATTCGCACTTTACCCAAGCCACCCCGACTCCTGCATTGAATCTCTACACCGGAGATCAAAAGGAAAAGCACGAAGAACTACTGCGGAAAATTCGAGATGCTGAGAAGCGTTTGGCTCAAGTAGTCGAACTCGGCAAAAAAGGCCAATTGGAACGCTCAACCGGTAATCCCGACAACGAAGTTACAACGATTGCCGCTCCGACAGCGACCTGGTCGTTTCCGCTCGATGGGACCGAACCTGGATTGTTTTCCAATGCAACTCGATTCAATGGCGATGACGCTGTGAGTTTTCCGCTGAATCGAACCGCTCCCGAGGATCCCACGAAAACGGTCCAGTGGCAAATGGGACGCGAGACGCCATTTTCAATGAGTCTCTGGGTACGCCCCGCCCAACATGCCAGTCGAGTCGTGATCGCGCATCAAAGTGTCGCGGCCGAAGACGCTGCCTTTCGTGGAATGCAGTTGGTGCTCGAAAATGGAAAACCTCAATTTTCCTTGATCCATTTCTGGCCAGGAAATGCCATTCGCGTCGAGGCGATCGATCCAATTCCTGTGAATACTTGGACTCAACTCGGGGTGCGTTACGATGGCAGCAGCACTGCGGCAGGAATTACCCTCTTCGTCGATGGTAAATCGGTTCCCGCCGTGGTCGTGCGCGATCAATTGACGCGAGACTTCCGCTACCGAGGTGCCTGGGGGGATTCCAATTCGGGAAGTGTGCAAATCAGTTTGGGGGCTCGATTCCGCGACATCGGTTTCCGAGATGGGTGTATCGATGAGCTTCAAATCTTTGATTGGCCCCTTTCGCACTTAGAAATGGCGTCCCTGTTCAATCGATCTCCGGATCGAAATGACGATCTGAGGAAAGAACTATTGCAACGGGTTGCTGAACGTTGGGATCCTTTCCAATTACGAGGGATCCCGGAATACGATCGCGTGGTCGAGGAATTGCAAGTTTTGCGACGAGACGAGAACGAATGGATCTCGTCAGTTCGGCAGATCATGACGATGGCCCAAGCGGTACAGCCTCGAACGACTCGTATTTTGGAGCGTGGGGCTTACGACGCACCGCGCGATGAGGTTTCCCCGCAACCGTTTGTGAAGTTGGCTCAGATAGATTCTCGCGTGCCAAAGGAAGCGAACTCCCCAGATCGATTGGAGTTGGCACGTTGGGTTATCTCGGATGGTAATCCTCTGACTAGCCGTGTCGCGGTCAATCGCTTTTGGTCGATCTTTTTCGGCCGAGGGATCGTCGCGAGTCTTGAGGATTTCGGGAGCCAGGGACAAGTTCCCACGCATCCGGAACTGTTGGATTGGCTCGCTAGCGATTTTCAGAGCCACGGATGGGATGTCAAGCGTTTGTGCAAACAGATGGTTCTGTCCTCGACCTATCGCCAATCATCGACGCCCCAGAATATCGCGTGGGAAACAAGCGATCCGGACAACCGTTGGTTGGCTCGCGGCCCACGCCATCGGCTTTCGGCCGAACAAGTTCGCGATGCAGCGCTTGCGGCGACAGGGTTGTTGGTGCCGACCGTGGGCGGACCTAGTGTTATGCCGTATCAACCTGCAGGGCTATGGGAGGAGGCAGGTACCGGAAAATCGTACCAGCAGGCATCTGGAGATGGCCTGTATCGGCGCAGCATGTATACCTTCTGGAGGCGAACCGCACCACCGCCGAGCATGCTCGCTTTCGATGCCACCAGCCGTGAAACGTGCACCGCGCGACGCGAAACCACCACAACTCCTCTCCAAGCTCTCGTGCTGCTCAACGATCCTCAATACATCGAAGCGGCCCGAGTGATTGCTCAGGCGTCCATCAAGTCGTACCCTCAAGCCGAACCGGAACGCTTCCAAGAACTCGCCTTGCGGTTGCTTGCACGGCCGCTGAACGCTCGGGAACTCGCTGTTATCGAGCAAGCCTATCGCGAACAGATGGCCTATTTCCAAGCCAATCCGGAAGGAGCCAAAGCGTTCCTCGGTGTTGGTGAGAAACCTGTCGACGCCACCTTGGAAGGAAACGATGTTGCGGCGACCACGGTGGTGGCTGAGACATTGATGTGTTTCGATGATTTTGTCATGAAACGATAATCGAAGTTTTGTGTTGCTTGTCAGAGCTCTATTTATTCCATCGAAATTCCATGAACAACGAATCCTTTAGACCAATGAGCGGTATTCCTTTAGGGGCAAACTCATCGGGCGATCCCAGGCTGCCGGCGAGCGAAGCGCGGATCAGGAATGCCTTGGTGGCAGGTAGTGCCTTGGGACGTCGCGATTGGCTTCTGCGGGCAGGGATGGGCCTCGGTGGTGTTGCCCTCGCCGATTTGATGACCCGAAACGCGAATGCTGCGGCTTCCGAACCGAGTTCTGATTCGGTTGCGGGTCCTGCTGTTGAATCGGGGATTGCAACCCATGGTGCGCTCAACCCAACGCACCATCGACCTACCGCGAAGCGAGTGATCTACCTATTCATGGCGGGAGGCCCGTCGCAATTAGAAACGTACGATTACAAACCGTTGCTGAATGAAAAGCAAGGCGAACCGTTGCCCGATTCGGTCCGGCAAGGACAACGGCTTACCGGGATGTCGGGGAATCAAGCCAGTCTGCCATTGGCTGGCTCGATCTTTAAATTTGCACAGCATGGAAAGTCCGGCGCTTGGCTCAGTGAATTGCTCCCTCATACCGCCAAACATGCGGACGATTTAGCGATCATCCGTTCGATGACCACCGAAGCGATCAACCACGATCCGGCGATCACCTACTTGCAAACCGGGAACCAAATCTCGGGCCGTCCCAGCATCGGAGCGTGGTTGAACTATGGTCTTGGTAGCGACAACGATAATTTGCCGAGCTTTGTGGTCCTGATCACGAAGGGCAAAGTCGACCAGCCTTTGTATTCTAGGCTCTGGGGATCGGGCTTTTTGCCAGCACGCTATCAAGGCGTCCAGTTTCGGTCGGGCAAGGAGCCGGTTCTGTATTTGACCAATCCCCCAGGTGTCGATGCCGCCAGCCGACGCTTGATGTTGGATCGGCTTGAACAGTTGCATCAGATCCAAGCCGATCAAACACAGGATCCGGAGTTGTCCGCCCGCATCGCCCAGTACGAAATGGCCTACAGGATGCAATCGAGTGTCCCCGAGGCTACGGACCTTTCGAGCGAATCCGAGGAGACCATCGAACGTTATGGACCTCAAGCCAAAACTCCGGGAACGTTCGCTTCGAATTGCTTGCTCGCTCGGCGACTTGCTGAACGGGGTGTCAAGTTCATTCAGTTGTACCATCAAGGTTGGGATCATCATGGCGGTGTCCCCGGTGGCATGCGGACGCAGTGCGGGGAAACCGATCAGCCGACCGGTGCATTGCTCCAGGATCTCAAGGATCGCGGGATGCTTGAGGACACGTTGGTCGTCTGGGGCGGTGAGTTCGGCCGAACGAATTATTCTCAAGGCAAATTGACCGCTACCGATTATGGACGGGATCATCACCCTCGCTGTTTCTCCATGTGGATGGCCGGTGGTGGGATTCGCGGAGGGATGAGCTACGGTGAAACATGTCCATTCGGTTACAACGTGATCGATAAACCAGTCCATGTTCGAGATTTTCACGCAACGCTGCTTCATTTGCTCGGGATTGAACATGAGCGTTTCACGGCGAAATTCCAAGGCCTAGATGCGAGGTTGACCGGGGTCGACCCCGCCCACGTCATACGCGATATCTTGAAGGCGTAAATAGAAATTTATCTGACGCAATGGCTGAGGTACCGCAATCGTTCCAGAATCAACTCGGCTCGAAAACTCCACTGACTACAACGCACCACCGATCTTCAGTGCACGCGGCTTGACCAAGGTCTACCGGATGGGGGATGTCGATGTGTATGCGTTGCGTGGGATCGATCTCGATTTGTACGCAGGTGAGTTCGTGGTCATCCTCGGTGCATCGGGAAGCGGGAAGTCGACGTTGCTCAATATCCTCGGCGGTTTGGATGTACCCAGCGCGGGAACGGTGCAGTTTCGCGACCATCGCTTGACCGATGCCGATGAGGCTGAATTGACCCGCTACCGGCGCGAGCATGTCGGCTTCGTCTTTCAGTTCTACAACCTAATCCCAAGCTTGACCGCCCTTGAAAATGTGGCGATGGTCGCCGATATCGCAACTGCACCGATGCCCCCTGAGGAGGCCTTGCGGATGGTGGGGCTGTACGAGCGCAGGAATCATTACCCCTCTCAGTTATCGGGTGGTGAACAGCAACGGGTCGCGATCGCTCGTGCGATCGGGAAACGACCGGATGTACTTCTGTGCGATGAGCCTACCGGTGCACTCGATGTCAAAACAGGTTCGGTCGTCCTCGAGGCGATTGCGAGGATCAACCGAGAGCTTGGTACCTTGACCGCTGTGATCACTCACAATGCGGCAATCGCCGCGATGGCGCATCGCGTTGTGCAGCTTTCCGATGGTCGCATCGCGAGTATCCAATCCAACGCCGTTCGGAAATCAGCCAACGAATTGGTTTGGTGAGAGAAAGGGGTGGTCCGGTGCATGCGTTGATGCGGTTACTCCTATCGGATTTGAGTCGGCTCTGGAAACAAGGCATCGCGATTATTGCGTTGATTGCTGTCGGTGTGGCGACCTTCATCATGTCCACCAATACGATGACCGCGCTCG
>CAIYZV010000297.1 GCA_903930765.1 uncultured Pirellula sp. | reverse complement strand
GGAGGTATCACCCGAGGTAACGATTGGATGATCTTTGATACCGACACGATGCGGTGGGCGGCAGGCTGGAGAGCCGATGGGGATGACCCGAAGCAGCGCTTCATCGATTGGCGCGATATTCAATTCAACGGCGAGCACGGGATTCATCCTCGCATTGTTGGCCGGACGGTCTTTTCCAACGCGGTCGGGCCAGGATGGGCTGATCCCGCGACGGGCTCGCTGGACGACGATCAGCGCGTCGTCGGTCGGGACAATCGCCGCTACGGTCCCTTGCCAAAAGCCTGGGCGAACTACCATGGGCTATTCAACCATGGCAGCCGCACTGTGGTTTGGTACTCGGTCGGCGATGCCGAGATTCTCGAGTCCCCTACCCTACTCGAATCCGGCACCGATGTTCCAGTCGCTTTTGCGCGCGTGCTGAACATCGGGCCTCATGCCCAGACGTTGGAATTTCGATTGGCCGATCTCGGGCCCCAAGACTTGGACGCGAAAATCGTGATGCCGCGCGGTGCATTGGATGGCCCGTCGGATCAAAACATCGCTTCGGTCCACTATTTGGATTCCATCACGGTCGGGCTCTATGGAAAGCTTCAGGGGTTGGAGCTGATAAATCGGGACGGGCGTTTGGTGGTCCGAGTGCCGGCGAGCGAGACACAACGTCAGTTCCTGGCCTGGACCAGTGAGCCTTATGCCGAGTCGGCCAAAGAATCGGGGAATACTCGATTGACGGAGCTTTTGCTTTCGTACTCGCTCGATCTTCAACCGTTTCTGAAAAATACACCTTCGCGTTGGGCTCAAGTGCTTGAGTCAGAATCCAAGGTTTCGTTCCAGAGCGGGGCCTTTGCAATCGAATCCTTGGTGGCCCCTGAGCCGAACCCGTGGCTGGCGCAGATGCGATTTACCGGCCTCGATTTCTTTTCCGACGGCAGTTTGGGCGTCAGCACCTGGGACGGTGATGTTTGGCGAGTCTATGAGCAGAGTGAACTCGGAAAACTCAGTTGGAAGCGGATCGCATCCGGTTTGTACCAACCGCTGGGATTAAAGATCCTCGACGATACGGTCTATTTGACCTGTCGCGACCAACTCGCGGTCCTTCGGCATTTCGATGACGATGGCGAGGCCGATTTTATCCAATGCTTGAACAACGATCATCAAGTCACCGAGCACTTTCACGAGTTTGCGATGGGGCTGCAGACCGATGAGGCGGGGAATTTTTATTACGCCAAATCGGGCCGGCATGCGCTCAAGGCGGTTGTGCCTCAGCATGGGACTCTTCTTCGCGTCCCTCCCGATGGATCGAAGACGGAAATACTCGCCACAGGGTTTCGAGCGGCAAACGGTGTGTGCCTCAATCCTGACGGCTCGTTCATCGTGACCGATCAAGAAGGATTCTGGAATCCGAAGAACCGAATCAATTGGGTGACTTACGATGAAGCGACCGGCCCCAAGTTTTATGGCAACATGTTCGGTTACCACGACGTCACCGATACCTCGGACTCAGCGATGGAACCGCCACTGTGTTGGATCACGAACGCATTCGATCGATCGCCCGCAGAGTTGATGTGGGTCGACAGTCCGATCTGGGGTGAACTGCAAGGCGGACTTTTGAATTTCTCGTATGGCTACGGAAAGGTCTATTGGGTGTTGCATGAGCAGGTCGAGGGATTGCGTCAAGGTGGAATGATCGAGCTACCGATCCCGAGCTTTCCTACGGGAGTGATGCGAGGCCGCTTTCATCCCGGTGACCATCACCTTTATGCGTGTGGCATGTTCTCGTGGGCTGGGAATGCGACTGCGCCAGGAGGTTTGTACCGCATTCGCAAGTTGTCGGAGCCGAGCCATCTGCCGATTGGGTTGTCGGCCCGTACCGACGGATTGCATCTGCGTTTCGCAGAGCCCCTCGCCGCAGGATCGGTTCTGCCCGAACGGGTGCACGTCAAAGCGTGGGACCTCAAGCGGAGCGAGCGGTACGGTTCGGATCACATCAACGAACGAACGCTGCAGGTGATCAAGACGGAACTCTCCGAGGATGGAACATCGGTAAGGATCGAGGTGGACGGTCTATCGCCTACTTGGGGTATGGAAATCCTCTACGATTTTCGATCGCGAAGCGACCAAGTGGTCTCGGGTAAAATCCACAATACGATCCATCAACTCGGAGACGCGGACCCAACTGCTAACGCACCCACTGAATAAAACCACGGAGGGTAAAGCTGGCGATAGCGTGATTACCGGTCGGTGACTGTCGGGGTGCGATTATCGGCCCGCTGCCATGGAGTTGCCTTGGAGCAGCCAATTGCGGCAGAGGTGTGGGACCGATGCCTCATCGCGCAATGAGAAAACAGGAAGGTGGTGGGCTGCGAGGCTAGCGGCCGTTTCGAGGAAGTGGTCTTGATGTTGGTTGACGATGACCGAGACGGCGAATCCACGGCGACGGAGCATGGCCAAGGCCAAGGCACCGGGTTCATCGATCTGCTGCACGATCGCCAGCACGCTCAGCATGCGAGGCAGGCGGCTCTCGGTCTCCATGATCAATTCGCTTAACGAAAGTCCATCGGTACGTTCCAAACGAGCGAGCGTTCGATGAAGATCTGCGAAATGTTCCGGGCTGCGATTGGCGGGAATGACGATAGGTCGCAGCCGACTGCTCGAGGCACGCATATCGAGGTCTTGGGTGGCGGAAACGCGATCGGTATACGTTCCCGTGGATGCAATTTCCCGAACCCGGTCCGCGGCGTCGCGACCATTGCTGATGAGGCCAAAGGGTTGACTCATCGAGTAAAGCATGTGGGCAATAGAGGCGGTTGCGGTCACAGCGAGATCCGTACGGATCGGTTCGTTTTGTGCAGGGTTTGTCAAGGTATGCATGTCGACCAACAACGTGGCACCTTGGATGCAGGTGGGTTGAAAGACCCGCGTGTGTAGGATTCCAGTACGCGCGGTTGCTTTCCAGTGAACTCGGTTGATCGGATCACCAGCTTGGTACTGTCGGATTCCGACCATGTGGGTTGGATCCTCCATGCCACGCTCCTCCAATCGCATCTCCCCCATCGGCCGGCGACTGGAGACCTCCATCCCCTCGAGGGAAATGATCTTCGGGAGCACCACCAGATATTGCGGTTGGCTGACGACTCGGTAACTGCGGTGCAGTCCGAGGAGATCACCGGTTTCGATGATCGCTGGACCGATTTGGTAATACCCGCGGCGACGGGCTCGCAAGGAATAGGTCATCAAGGACTTTTGGTGCGCGCGAAACGACTGGAGCCGAATCGATTGGCCGGTACGTTCAAGTGCTACCGGAGGGAGTCGCAGCGCTGCTTTGGGGAGTCGATCTTCCACGAGGATCCAAGGGATCCAGTAACCACTCTTGTTTTCGAGCTTGATTCCAATCGGGAACGAATCCCCCACTTGGATTTCATTCTGCTGGAGTTGTCGCTCGACCGTGATCGCCTCGGCCCATCGTCGAGAGAGAAACCTCGCGACTTCGATCACAATGAGAAGGGTGCTCACGCCCAGCGCGAACAGATTCGCTCCGGTGAGCAGTCCGAAGAGCAGGAGCAAGGTAATGATGGGAACGATAGCCATCGATCACCGAGGTTCTTCCAGAGTGGGTACGGCGATTTCTGCGACGATGCCATCGAGCACTTGATCGGCGTTCATGCGTCGCAAGCGGCTTTCCGGGCGCAGGATCAGTCGATGGCTCATGACTGGAGCCAGGATCCGTTTGACATCATCCGGCTGTACAAACGAGCGGCCGCGGATGGCTGCCATCGCTTGGGATGCCCGGAATAGCGCGATGGTTGAGCGAGGGCCACCACCGAGTGCAAGGTCGGAATGGGCTCGTGTTTCGTGCACGATTTGGAGCATGTACTGCCGTACTTTCGGATCGACGTAAACCTGCTTGACCAGTCGCTGGGCTTCGAGCAATTCCTCGACGGAAGCTACAGGAGTTAGGGTGTCGATGGGATGCTCGCCTTCGAGCAACTGGAGCATCCGCAGTTCTTCCTCCATCGACGGATAGCCGAGGGTGAACTTCATGAAGAATCGATCGAGTTGAGCTTCGGGGAGAGGAAACGTTCCTTCGTGATCGACCGGGTTTTGCGTTGCAATGACGAGAAACGGTGGGGGGAGCCGGTGGGTCTTTCCATCCACGGTGACACTGGATTCCGCCATCGCTTCCAGGAGAGCGGACTGCGCGCGAGGTGTCGTTCGATTGATTTCGTCGGCGAGGAGAATATTGGCAAAGATGGGTCCGGGGCGAAACTCGAACTCAGTGGTCTTTTGATTGAAGATCGAGGAGCCGGTGATATCCCCAGGAAGAAGATCGGGCGTGCACTGAATCCGCTTGAAACGCCCTCCGACGCTGGCGGCCAACGCGCGAGCCAGCATCGTCTTCGCAACACCTGGAACGTCTTCGAGCAGAATGTGGCCACCCGAAAACCAGGAGACGAGCGATAGCACCAACTGCTTTCGTTTGCCGACGATGCAGCGTTCGACATTCGCGATGATCTTTTTCGAAGTCTCGTGGACTGCGAGCGCTGGGGCTGTTTGGGACATGGGTGTTGCCCTGATGGACCGGACGGTGGATGCCGAGCGAGGAGAAACCTTAAATTCCCAGACGCCGGTTAGGGAGCCGTTGGCAAATTGAGGATCGCGTAGGTACCGCTTTTGCCTGCGACGGCGATGTCGGTGCGTCCATCCCCGTTGAGGTCCCCAGTGGCGATCTGCAATCCGATACCGACGTGCCCGCGCTCGATCGGCGATCTGTAAAACTTCCCATCGACGAACGAATAGGCATGGATCTCAGGCATGTCCTGTCCGCCTGGATCTCCGCCATTGTGCGCGTAGTAGCGCTTGCCGGTGATGATTTCATTTCGACCATCCCCGTCGAGGTCCGCCAATGCGATCGCGTGAGGTTGCGAAAAAGACTTGTCGATCACTTTCTTATCGAACTCGATCGAGCCATCCTCTTTGATGCCGGTTTGACGCCACCAATACAACCCGTAATCATGGCCGGCGCCGACGATGACGTCATTCTTTCCATCCTTGTCGAGATCGACCACCACCATGGGGATGCTGCCTTGGATATCCCAGTTGGGCCGGAACTTCCATTCGGCCTCCCACGGTTTCTCAGGTTGCTCGTACCAGCCATGCCCGAGCAGGATATCATCGCGTCCATCGCCATTGATGTCGCCAACACCCATGCCGTGCTGATTGCCTGACTTGCCGATGACCTTATGCTCGATCGAGTAACTGGCTGCTTTGCCATCGCGATTGCCGTTGTCGACCAAGCGACCGATCGACATTGGATTGTTCTTGTTCCAACTGTTCACGATCCAATCGGGGATACCATCGCGATCGATGTCCTGCATCAATTGGGCTTCGTTTTCGGATGCTTTGGTGTCGAGGAACAGATTGCGTTTCCACGTGTGCCCCAACCGCAATCCTTCGGCACCTGGGTTTTCATACCATGCGATTTCCGTGGGAATGAAGGAGCCTGCGATGACATCGAGCCGCCCATCGCGGTTGACGTCCAAAAGGAAGTCTCCATTGCTCTGGATATAGCCATTCCAGTCGTCGATGTTTCGGAGCGGTCTCGGGGTGAATTGAGGGCTGGCGTACCAATTCCTGCCGGCGACGATATCGAGTTTCGAGTCGCCATCGATATCGCCGATCGCGCATCCTTCGTTCGCGTCGAGCGTCAGGGGTTCGATCTGCCATCGGATCGGCAATGGTTTTTCCGTTGCCAATGCGTCTTGGGCGAATGCATTGCTGCAAACGCTCAATGCGACGGCGCATGAAGTCGTGGTGGGCAGGAGGATTCGTTTCAGGGAGGATTGGATATTCATAACGTTTTTGTGCCGCGGGTGCGGGCAGAGTGATGACTGGGCGGGATGGGTTGAGAAAGGGTGCGATCGATGATCGCTGGGTGGTGCACGATTACTGGGCGGGAGCTAGCTGGTTGTCAGCGAGCCATTTGTTGATTTGCGATTCGCCATCGGCCACAAACTGTTCCATGCGGTCTACCTCCACCGCATTGTTGCCTTGTTCGTGCTTCCGGAACAGGAACAGATAGGTTTCATTCTGCGGGCGATAGCGGTGAAAGAACCACTCGTTCTTCTTCTGGATCGCAGCTTGGATCGTTTCGATCTGTTGCGGCTTGGACGCGACGATTTTATCGGCTCGTGGGTTGGCAAAGCCGAGTTGTGTCATGATTTCGCGAGCGCTCTTTTGGTAGCCTTCGTCGTTCCAAGCGACACCTTCTTTGGTGAAGCGTTCGTTGGGCGCGAACTTTTCGAGATCGACCACGCTGCAGTTGTGATCTTTGGCTAGTTTGCGGATTGCTTCAGCGAGTTTGGACAGATTTTGATTGTAGTACTTTGGGTTCGGGAACTCTTTACCTGCGTCTTCGCGTTGGCGTGGGATCACCAGGATCACGCGCGCGTTGTGCCGTTTGACATCGTCGAGGAGTTTGTGGTAGCCGGCGATAAACTCGGCCCGTTCCGCGTCATTACCGAATGCTTCATTCTCGCCATAGCAGAGCATGATTACCTTGGGTGCGGCCATATCCAGATCCCGCATCAGACGCTGGTACCCATCGGCCCGAGCTCCGAAAACGGCGCGTGCGTCGCCGAATACGGTGTCGCCACTCCAACCGATGTTGCGAAACGTCGCACCGGGGACTTGGAGGGTGAGCATTGTTTCGAGCCATGGATGGTGTTGCATTCGTTCCACCCAACCGCTGCCCACAAAGACCACCCGGTCGCCAGCTTGGATGAGTGGCTGTGGCTGATCCCCTTGGGCTGCCATCGCGGCGTTGGATGGGCCAACTTGGTTCGAGAGGCTGAAAACCGCAAGGCATGCGAGGGTGCAAAAGTGATTCAGCAAGAAAGGTCGACGGGTGTGTTGGAGGGAAGCGGGTGCAGGTAGCATCGAGTTGTTCATAGTCCAAGGGAGTGGCATGGAATGGAAGGTGGTGGGATTGGGGATCACGGTGCAGGTGGGATTCGCGAGTTTGGTGCGACACCCTGGCCATCGATCGCCTATGGATCATGAGTGATTGTAATTCAAATCGATCCTCCTGGGCGGTTCGGAAACAGCGAGATTTCATTTTCGAAACGTCTCTGTCGCCGGGAAGCAGCCTTTTGGCAATTCGTTGGAATCCTCACTGGTCCAGAGATTGGGATTGAAAATCGCAAGTCCCACCGTGAGCGACTTTGGCGCTAGCCGTCGGTGCCTCTACCAATCCCAATCCCGGTTCGTCCCTTCGCGCCTTCGCGTCTTCGCGTGAACCCCGGTCTAATGCACCAGACGGCTTGCCAATGCAGTAGAGGACAAACCATGAGTCTCACGCCCGCTGCGCTCAAGACGCCAAGACGCAAAGAAGCCAAGAAAGTCGTAGCACACTCTCCCAATCCCAATCCCGGTTCGTCCCTTCGCGCCTTCGCGTCTTCGCGTGAACCCCGGTCTAATGCACCAGACGGATAGCCAATGCCGTAGAGGACAAACCATCAGTCTCACGCCCGCTGCGCTCAAGACGCTAAGACGCAAAGGCGCCAAGAAGACAAGAAAGTCGTAGCACAACTCTACCAATCCCAATCCCGGTTCGTCCCTTCGCGCCTTCGCGTGAGACAATATCCTCGGCGGGGGTCGAACCCACAACCTTCGGCTTCGGAGGCCGACGCTCTATCCAATTGAGCTACGAAGACGTCATGAACTTGTAGTTATAACCCCATCCTACCGGTTTTGAAGTCGCCCAATGCGAACATTTTCATTGCGAGGCCCGCTTCCAACGCGATTTCTCGTGCGGGTCCTGGCCGAGCGTTTCTCGAGCTCGAGAACGAGCACAAACTTCTACCCCCGCGTCTCCGCGCCTCCGCGTGAACCCAGGATCGCTACCGACGAAAGCGATCAAGAGACGACAGGGGAAATGATCACGCGGAGACGCGGAGGCGCGGAGAGAAAGACAGCAGGGGAAAGCATGGAGTTGAGAAAGCATGGAGTTGAGATCGTCGGAAATCGATGCGGACCTTCGACGAGATCCTGTCCTCTAGGACGGTTGGATTTTAGCCGATCGGGTGGATGCTGGGCGGCGTGTCTAAGCTCCCGCCAACCACCATCGCATCCCGCTCCAACATCGCTAACAGCTCATCATCAAGTGCATGCTCCGTGTAGTCCGCACTCCGGTCAATCGCATCCGGAGATAACTCGGCCCACCTCGCAAAATAATGCTCCAACAAACGATGCCGGCGGACCGCTCGGTGCGATTGCTGGATCCCACTCGCTGTCAATGCGATCACATCCTCAGGCAACGGGACGAGCCAACCTCCCCGGATCAACCGGTCCACGACGCTCCGGAATCGTACCGGCCCCCAAGCGTGCAACTGTGCCAACTCCTGTCGCGGCATCGCGTTCGATCGAACTTCGCCATGCCGATCCGGTGCCATCTGCCGGGTCTCCAACCACTCGTACATCGACCGCAAGATGTGCTCGTCGTCCGCTTGTCGCCGAAGCGTCCTCAATCGCAACGATCGCCATAGCAGCCCGCGTTTGCTGCCAAACACCAAACTGATCGCAAAAATCAAAGCGGCATACAACACCATCGCGGCCCCCGACGGGACCCGCTCGATCACAAGACTGCTCGTCGCACCCAACGCTCCCGCCAATACGCCGATCAGCATACTCACGATCAGATTCCACTGAAGCCGATCCGACCAAAATCGTGCGGACGCAGGGGGTGTGACCACCATCGCGATGATCAACAATACTCCCACCACACTCGTCCCAACAATCACAACGATCAATACACACGCGAGCAAAATCAGGTCGAGCCGAAATGTCGGCCAACCTTGCGATGCAGCAAACGACGCATCGAAACAGAGCAACTGAAACTCTTTGCGCAACAAAAAGATCGTGATACCTACAATGCCGCTTGCGACCGCGATCAAAATGGCGTCGTAGGCCATGATCCCTGCCGTGTTGCCGTAGATAAAGCCCTCAATCCCAGCCGCGTTCCCTTGTTCGGTCTGTTGCACCAAACTGAGCAATGCCATCCCCATCCCAAAGAACACACTGAGCACAATCCCCAACGCCGCATCGTCCTTCAAATTAGTCCAACGCCGAATGGCCAAAACGGTCAAGGCACCCGCAACACCGGTCACCGCCGCACCCGCCATCAAGTAAATCGGATCGCGACCGCTGCCACCGGCCCATACGCTGACGAAGAACCCGAGGGCAATACCGGGCAAGGAAGCATGGCAGATCGCATCCCCGATCAACGATCGTTTGCGCAATAGCAAATAAACACCCACCAACCCGCAGACCGCGCCCAAAATGCCCGATCCCAGGATGACCAATCGTGTGTTGTAGTCCAAGCCACCCATCGTCGTCGTTTTCTATTAGCCAATCGTCTCGCTGAGCAATTTCTTATCCCAGGGTACTGGTAGTAGTGTAACTGGACAGCCGCCGATCGGCGATATGAGATTACCGCCAAAGCAAACGGACCAGCGTGAGCGACTCTGGCGCTAGCCGTCGGGTGTCTTTAGTGGCGTACAACCCGCGACTACGAGCATGATTTTCGCGACGAGCAACACACCACCGGCTGGCGCCTTGCTGCTCACAACAGCCATTAGATACGCGCTATGCGTGCGGGATTTTGGTTGCGCTAGAATCGGAATTCGAGTCCGCAAGAGGCGCCATGGATCAGGATGCCGGCGTTGGTCGTCATGTCGAGCGATGCCGTCGAAGAGACCTCGCCTATAGGTTGGTTATCAACCGTGGCTAGGCCTGCCAAGTACCACCACTGATAACCTCCGTAGGCCCAACAATGGGATGAAAACTGATAGCGCGCTCTCGCTCCCAAACCCAACGTGCCTGCGATGCGAAATTCATCGGCCGAGGTTGCGAAAGTGCTTCCAGATCCGCTATCCATACGCCAATCGCCACGCGCAAAGTTTCCGTACAATCCTGTCAGTCCATTTCCACCCAAGGCAATCCGTTGGCTGATCGGACGCCAAAGCTCGATGCCACCTTGAAGCCCAACCATCAAATTGGTCGTATCGATCCCCATGGAACCGGTATTCCCATTCCGCACCGAATCGAATCGGAACTGCTCGGAATAATCGATGATGTTGAGGCCGAAGAAACTGTTTCCGAGATCATCCGTGATCCAACGCTTGTTCAATTCATACGACCGCAAATTCGCGCGCTGAACCTGTGTGTGGCTCGACGCTCCATTCATGTTCGTCAACCAATTCGGCTCGCTTGAGGAAGCTTGAAGCTGCGATTGGATCGATGACATCGACGGCTCCGAAGCCAAACCACGGTTCCAGACGAGTGAGCCCAAGAATGCAAACTCATAGTACTCCATCGGATTGCTCTGCCATGCCAAACTCACCCGGCTCGCTTGATCGACCCCAAACGTCCCCAACTCGCCCGATTGAGAGAACGTCGTGCTTTCGTCCCCAGCTCGCTTCAACCAAACAGTATCGTAACCCGCAATCCAACGCGGACCATTTGGGGCTGCTACACCTACGGATTGGGATGGTAATGATGCGGATGGACGATTCCCACCTAGCGCATTGGGCATCGACGATTGGTTTCCATATGCCCGTGCGTTGTAAGGCTGTGCTGTGTATTGCTGCGGGTTGGTATCTGGTATCGCATTGGGAACCAGGCCGCTGCCGATCGGTCCACTGGAAGGATTATTCAGCAAATCCAGCGTATGTGCCGACACGTACGGCGACACCGGTTGCGGTGGGGGCGATGGAATGACGACTCCTGGTGGTGTGTTGCCCGGTGCACTGATGACACGATCGCTTGGACTGCTGGCAGGTCCGGTCAGGAGTGGAACGGGTGGAGAAGGAGACCGGTCGGCGTAGACATAAGGACCGCTAACGGGTTGCGCGGGAATCGGAGGCGTGGATGCTGTCTGCGTTGCAGGGGGTGGCATGGGGATCCTCTGGGTCGCTGCATTCGCTTCTCCTGCTGCCCGAGCTTCGTGTTTGGCTTGGGGAATCGGCTTGGCACCTGGGAAATTCGCTTCGACCACCGTGATGCCGCGTGCCGCGTTGGCTTGTTCCATCAATCGAAGGTAATCGGTCGAGGATAATCCATTGCCCGGATCCGCGGTTGCCGCGTTTGCGTTAGGCAACGCCGGTGCTTGCTGAGCAAATCCAACGGCATCGCTGTGGATGCAAAGAACCGCCACGCATGCAGCGAAGAGGCACGCACCAAGAGGGTGCGTGCAAAAGAGTCTGATCCGATTGGGGCGATTTCGGAGGTTCACCATCAACGCACTTCCACGCGGTCGAGGACGGGTACCAACATCAGTTTGCGCGTCAACTCGAGCACGCGTTTCGCGTGTTCTTCCGACCCCACGGTACCTCGAACCATCAAGCTTCCGTCCGCTTGCGATTGCAGTTCGATGTCCGCTTCGGGGACTGCGTTTGAAATCGCAACACGGAGTTGATCGATGTCGGAGTGGCCTTGGTTCGCCTTTTGCCACGGCGCGACCACTTGGACCTGGAACAGCTTAGGTGCTCCACTAGCCGACGAGTGGACTTCGATGGTGGTTTCACCAAGTTGTCCAGCGACGATGAAGATGCGTCCGTTGCTCGCAAGTGCACGGCAGATCGATTCATCCCCAACGGCGATCTTCGTGATGTTGCCGTCGATCAAGATCTCGCTGGCCGCTTGCGATTCAATTTGAACAAGGGCTGCGTTACCCACCCGAGTTGCTGCGGGGGCCGGGCCACGGCTCGCGACAGGCAACGCCATGGCATTGACCGATCTCGCAGGTGTTTTTGCCGAACCGTCGTGACTCGTCGAGGAGTTTGGTAGGTTGGCAGGCAAGGTTGGGGTAACCACCGGACGATTGGCGACGGCAGGGGTGAGCACCATGCCTCGATTGCTCGAAGTGGACACCAACGAAGGTGTTGTTTGGGTTGCTGCTGGCAACGCGTTAGGCATCGAGCTCACCCGTGGTATCGCAGCGATTGGCGAGGTTGTTGGGTTCAAACCCGCAGGTGCTGCAGCAACGGGTGTTGCTGCCGGAGCCGGTTTATTGGCGAGCAACGAGCTAGGTAGTGGAGGCACCGGCGCGATGGATGACGAAGTCGCCGGTGCAGCAGTCGATGATGCTGAATTTGCCGATGCCGCAGGAGCTGATGCTGCTATCGATGATGCTGCCTGCGATGGTGCTGCCTGCGATGGTG
>CAIYZV010000296.1 GCA_903930765.1 uncultured Pirellula sp. | reverse complement strand
CAGCCCTAGTTCCGGTTCCGCGTCCATAGGCTGCAGATCGCACATCATGGCCAGCATCACGAGAATACAGTCCGACGGACTCCATGGTCTCGGTGTTTGACCGAGCGCCATGTATTCGATGGGGACGCTGGATAAACTGGCAAGTCCTGCGTTGGCTCCGTCCGCGTAAGCGTTCAGGACGCGGCGATGGTTTTCTGGAATCGCATCGATGACCAGTTGAGATGTCGCTTCAAAGCGATGCTTCCGAAAGCTCCTATCCAAACGCAATCCCATCAGGCCGAACAGTTCGCCCATGCGACCAGAGGGGATTCGCCGCAGCAAATCCATTTGGAAGAATCGGTCTTGGGCGTGCGCGAACCCTAAACCATAGGCAGCGTCGTCGCGGGATTGTGCGAGGATCGATGGTACCCCTAAATTGTCTCGTTGGATCTGAACCTTATGCTGGATTCCGACGACCCGAAGCGTGCCATCAAGTCGCGGTAAGGTCGAACGGATCTTCCAAACCCCAATCGCGACGGCCCCGACGCAGAGCGCTAGGCATATCAGGGATGAGCGAACGAAGAAACGCTTCCAACTCCAGGATCTGGCAAGGGACTGCACTGCGGATGGTTCATTCATACTCGCAACTCATCACGAAGGAAACGATGGGGGAGGATTCACGCGAGGTGCGCATTTCGAGGCCTCCAGTTTAATGGTTTCAACCAACTATTGGCAAAACCCCCTCTGTTTTCAAAGGTTTTGCCCTCCCAGTTTAACGCCGAACGCTAGAAACTATCTTCACCTGAGGTCTTTCAGTGGGATCAAGGCTACTACCCCCCCGTCGGTCCGGATACATTAGGAGCAAGTTGCGGCTCAACTATTTCCTGGAATTTCGAAGAGCCGCGTCGGGCTTTACGATCGGGTGTTGCATTGCGAAACCCACAATCCACTGTCGAATCCTTGGATCTCTGGTCCAAATGGTTTCTCGTTGCTCTGCTGTGCGCCTTTCCCTTTTTGGTTTATCTGGCCAGCGGTATCAAAATTGGTTCCGCCTCGGCACACGCATGGCTCCCCGAAGGACGCGAGGAGCGGACCCGGTATGAGCAATTCCTAGAAGCGTTTGGATCCGATCAGTTTTTGGTGGCATCCTGGGAAGGATGTCGTCTCGACGATCCGAGGTTAGTCCAATTCAAAGCCGAGTTGCTCTCCTTGGACGAAACGCGCGGCAAAACCATTGACTTCATTCAAACGAGCAAGGAAGTCGTTGAGTCGCTGACCAACCCGCCGTTATCCATTCCTGAAAAGAATGCTTTGAATCGGCTCGAAGGATCGATTATCGGTCGGGATGGAACCGCCGCTGTCTTTGTCCGATTCACTCCCGAGGGAATCGCGAACCAAAAAGAGTCTGTCGGATTGGTTCGTGAAGCCGCAGATCGTGTGCCTGGATTGACGCAGAAGGATCTGCGGATGGTTGGTTCGGTCTATGAAGCGTTCGCCGTAGACGAAGCCGCCGAGAACAGCTTGCGAAAACTGGTGTTGCCGTCGAGTCTTTTCGGGGTGGTCCTAGCTTGGTTGTGCTTGAGGAGCGCCCGAGCTGCTGCCGCGGTGTTGGTGATCGCAGGAATCGGGCAATTGCTGGCCATCGCCGTGGTCACTGTAACCGGTGGTGTCTTCAGCGCGGTATTGATTGTTCTACCGACCCTCGTTTTTATGCTGACGCTTTCGGCTGCGGTCCATTTTATGAATTACTACCGCGATGTCGCCTACGATCATCGCGATCGTTTGGGTGCTCGAGCGATCTTGCTCGGTTTCAAACCGAGTGTCCTGGCGACGCTGACGACGGCCCTTGGAATGGCGGCACTCGCGACGAGCCAATTGTCGCCAGTGCGGACGTTTGGACTCTACTCGGCATCCACCCTTTGCTTGGCAA
This sequence comes from uncultured Pirellula sp., assembly GCA_903930765.1. Classification (GTDB taxonomy): domain Bacteria; phylum Planctomycetota; class Planctomycetia; order Pirellulales; family Pirellulaceae; genus JBKCUI01. Next base: position 2,645 of record CAIYZV010000296.1, on the reverse strand, counting down.
CGGTAATCCTGATCCTATGTTTCCCCAAACTGGCCGATTGGCTGTGCTTGAAATCGTTCCAGCATCGCGCTGACCTTCAATTGCAAGTATCCCAAAGCCCCACCGAACCATCGCTCAGTACTTCTCCTCCCGCGTCGAGTCGTCCTGGATACGCCGAGGATCCCGATCATTCTCTCCCTGTCTCGCCGTGGGCAATCCGTTATTCGAAGTTCGTGCAACGCAATTATGTGGCTATTTGCCTGCTTGGCTTTTCGTTGTTGCTATTCAGCTTCTACGGTCTGTTGCACTTAAAGTCCTCGACCAAGTTCGATGACATGTTTCCCAAGTCGAGTCCTACTGTCCGTTCCATGACGTGGATCGAAGAGCATCTCGGCCCAATCGCTTCGGTCGAGATTATGATGCGGTTTCCGGGGGGCAATTCTGCCGATCCGTACGATCAACTCGAATGGGTCGATCGGGTCACCAACCAACTCCGTTCCAACGCGGATATCGGTGGCGTGATTTCGGCCACCACGTTCTTGCCGAAAATCCCGAGCAGCAGTCGTGTGCGCGATGTTGCGAAACGCAGCGTGTTTCGAGCCGAGATCCCGAAACGATTGGAGACTCTCGAGGAAAAGGGACTTCTCGCCCGCACCGAAGATGAAAACATCTGGCGGCTGACGGCCAAAGTTTCAGCCCTCTCCCGATTGAATTATGGGGAACTCACCGAAAAAGTAAGCCAATCCGTGGCCGAGGTCCAGCGCCTTACCATTCCGAGCAAGGGAGTAGGACTCAACGGTCCAGATGACAATGCAGTGGGTGGCAACGGTCTCGCACCGAGCGAATTACTTCCCCAATTTCGCGCGGAATATACCGGGCTCTCTCCGATCATGCACGATACTCAGCTCGCGCTGCTCGACGACCTGGGTTCCAGCTTCTCGACGGCATTTCTTTTGATCACCCCGGTCATGATGTTGATCGCTCGAGGCGTTCGGTCTGGATTACTAATCATGATCCCCAACGTATTGCCCGAGACATTGGTCTTTGGTGGCATGGCGTGGTTAGGGTACTCCATCGATATCGCTGGCATCCTCACCGCGAGTGTGGCGATGGGGATCGCGGTCAACGATACGTTGCATTTTGTGAATTGGTACACGCGGCGTTTGAGTCTCGGGGATACTCGCCAACAAGCGATCGCGGATACGTTTTCCAACTGCGCCAAAGCCATGGTGCATACGATGCTCATCAGTTGCTGCTCGATGGTTCCTTTTATGTTTGCCGAGTTCAATCCGACCCGCCAATTCGCAATCTTGATGATCGCCATGATGAGCAGCTCCATCCTCGGTGATTTGGTATTGCTCCCAGCGCTGCTGCTGAGTCCGCTCGGGAAAACGAAGTCTCGCTCGCCGTCGGCCGATGCTGTGTCGACAGGTGGGGATTCTACCGTCGTACCCGTTCCTGCGGAACTTGTCTCTTCGGCGACAGTTGCGGCGATCGAATCGTAGGGATATTCAAATCCCCGATCATTCCACGCGAAGCCGCGAAGGTATGAAAACGCGAAGGCGTAAATCGACGGATAGGGGATCTTGCTAAAGATCACGGCTGCTGGCTCAAGCCTCATATCTCAAGCCTTACTTCTTATGCCTCATCATCAGAGGTTTTCTGCGATTCCAACGTTCTTTAAACCGCGGCTAAGGCCGACCGGCTAATGGAGGGCAGCAGCAGGCTGCTGGTTTTGTGAGCGGCGACGCGCTAGCGGCCGGTTTGACGCACTGGAATTCTTTCACGCGAAGGCGCGAAGGTGTGAAAACGCGAAGGCGTAAATCGACGGATAGGGGATCTTGCTAAAGATCTCGGCTGCTGAACGTCACTCCCTCGCTGAACGTCACTCCCTCACCCTTCACCGCACACTCCCTCGCGTCTACCCCCTGCTACGCGATGATATCCTGGATGACATGCCCATGGACATCGGTCAAACGGCGATCGATCCCATCATTGCGAACGGTGAGTTTGGTATGATCGATCCCTAGAAGATGAAGGATCGTCGCATGGATATCGTAGACTTGGGTGTAGTGATTGCGATCGAGGGGCTTGTATCCCCATTGGTCGGATTCACCATGGGTGATTCCACCGCGAATCCCACCCCCGCATAGCCAATTCGTGAACACGTACGGGTTATGATCGCGCCCGACGCCACCTTGGCTGCTAGGCATCCGACCGAACTCGGTCGTCCACAGAATAATGGTGTCCTCGAGGAGCCCCCGCTGCTTCAGGTCTTGGATCAAGGCTGCTGCTCCTACTGCCATGCCTTCGGCAAGTGGCCGATGGTCGCGAGCGATGTTCTCGTGGCTATCCCAATTGCGGCGAGGAAATCCATTATCGTTGCCGGACCAAATCTGAACGAATCGAACACCTCGTTCCAGCAATCGCCTTGCGACCAAGCACTTCCGACCAAAGTACTCAGTTTCTTCGGGAGTATTGATCTCCGAAGGGTAGGTCGCACCTGGTCGGTCGAGTCCATAAAGTTTGAGGATGTGTTCCGGTTCGTCGGAGATGTCCAACGCTTCAGGGGCACTCAATTGCATCGCTGCTGCAAGCTCATACGAACGGACTCGGGCGTCCAATCGTGAATCACCCGGTCGGGCTTGTTCAAATCTTCGATTGAT
>CAIYZV010000295.1 GCA_903930765.1 uncultured Pirellula sp. | reverse complement strand
GAGGGTCGTAGGGTCGTGTGTTTTCCAATGGACTTCGAGCAGTTTCGCAAACGCAACAACCTCGGGATCGAACTCGATTTGGATCACTTCCGCGTGGCCCGTGGTACCGGTGCATACTTGTTCGTAGGTCGGGTTATCCACAGTCCCGCCGGTGTACCCCGAGACAACGGTTTTGACACCCTTGACGCGTTGGAACACGGCTTCGGTGCACCAGAAACATCCACCCCCAAAGGTTGCTTTTTCCAATTTCTTACTTCCTTCTTTGGACTTTGATTCGGTCGTTGCTTTTCCCGAGGTGCCTTGGCCGCGAACGATCGAAGCCAGCCCTATCCCCTGAAACAGGACTGCGGCAACGAAACAGAGCCAGCATTGCAAGGACTTGGATTGGCACCATGGTCTTGATTGGATCATCATCGCTTGTTCACCGAATTTCAGTTGGAGGACTTAACGGGTGGTTCTTTGGACTCGAGAGTGTGTTAGGGATGTTGGCGGTGCCGTTCTCGTGGCGATAGATTGGCAAGATGACTTCGTGTCGAAAAACGGCAAACGCGTTCAGCCTTAGATTGTATGCGTTCGGGAAGTTGTTCCAAGGCCGGGCGTTTTCGTGTCCCTCCGCGGTTCGCCTGCATTACAATAGATTCCCGCTTGTGAATTTCCTCCGCTTTGTCGGTTTTTGTTGCTGAAGCGTCATGCCACCTGATTTCCTGGAAGCTCGTTCGTTCGCCAGTCGTCGGGACTTTCTGTCCGGACTCGGAGGTGGGTTCGGATTGCTGGCGCTACAGGCTTTGGAACGGAGTACGGTTTCAGGCCAGGATTTGTTGGGAGTCGGCGAAGTCGATCCGCTGAACCCTTATTTGCCTCGCAAACCCGATTTCACACCTCGGGCCAAATCGGTCATTTTTCTGTTCATGGTTGGTGGACCATCACAGATCGACACGTTCGACTACAAGCCAACACTGACTGATTTGGATGGAAAGCCCGTCCCCGAATCGTTCCGGGCGGCCTTGAATGGGACACGCCATGCAAACGTCTTCCATGGCTGCGATGACGTGATCCTGAAAAGCCCGTTTCGGTTTGAACGGCGTGGGCAGAGCGGCATGTGGGTCAGCGAGTTGATGCCGCACGTGGCGGAGCATGTGGATGATTTGTGCTTTATCCATTCCATGCAAGCCGATTCGAACAACCATGCGCCGGCGAGTTACCAACTGCACACGGGGGATGTGCGAGCTGGCAAAGCGAGCCTCGGTTCGTGGGTTACCTACGGGTTGGGTACCGAGAACTCGGATTTGCCGGGATATGTTGTTTTGTTTGACGCAGGGCCCCTCGGAGGAGCTGCCAATTACACCAACGGCTTCCTGCCTCCTGCGTTTCAGCCCACTCGATTTCGCCATTCCGGCCCACCCGTTCGAGACCTGTTACCTCGCCCCGGCTTTGCCGAAGGGCAGCGGGCATCGATCGATCTTCTCCAACAGTTCAATCGCGAGCATCGAGAATTGAATCCAGGATTCTTGGAATTGGATGCCCGGATCGCAACGTATGAACTGGCCTATCGAATGCAATCCGCGGCGATGGAGGTGAGCCAACTCGATGATGAGCCTGAACATATTCACAAGCTATACGGAATTGAGGATCCAGAAACACGGACCGCGAGTTTCTCTCGCAAGTGCCTCATGGCGCGCCGATTGGTGGAACGCGGGGTTCGCTTTGTCCAACTGTACGATATGCCTGACAAAGATGGATGGGATGCACATGCCAAATTGGTTGAGAATCACAAACCGCGAGCCAAGTGGACCGATCAAGGGGTCGCGGGGTTGCTCGCGGATTTAAAACAGCGAGGACTTCTCGAATCGACATTAGTGATTTGGGCAAGTGAGTTTGGAAGAACTCCGATGCGTCAAGGAGACCTCGGGCGACAGCATAATGCTGCGGGATTTACGATTTGGATGGCGGGTGGCGGTGTCCGAGCAGGTACCCGTATCGGTGCCACCGATGAATTGGGATTGATGGCAGTAGAACGCCCCGTTCAATTCCGAGATCTTCACGCCACGATCCTGACTGCCTTGGGAATCGATTACGACCGGCTCTCCTTCTCGGTGAACGGGAGAGACGAACGGATCACCGGCGTCGCAGGTTCCCCCAAACCGTTGATGGATATCTTGATATGAAATACATGTCTCGAACCGTCGACCAGAACCGAGTGATGTTGCTGCTACAGTGGACCGGCGGCCTTACCGTTTGCTGTGTTGCAACATGGCTTATAGCGATTGCTGATGAACCGAGTCCTCGCATCGGAGAGGATAACGACAAAGCATCTCGCACCGAATACGGAAATGCTTGGGTCGATCCCGATAATCCAATTCGCAAACTATACGGTGGTGAACGGCTCGATCTTTGGTCCTTGAAACCGATCGCACGACCGGAGATCCCGATCCTGTCCGACAGTTCGAACCTTGCCGATGGTTCGAATGGGTGGTCCTCGCATCCAATCGATCGATTCCTTGCTCGAGATTGGCATACCAGGAGTATCGTGCCTGCCCGCGACGCAGATCGCAATGCATTGATGCAACGGCTAACCCTCGATCTCAACGGAGTGCGAGCCACTTTCGATGAGGTGATGCATTTTGAAGGTGACGATCGTCCGGATGCCTACGAGAGAGCTGTCGACCGATTGCTGAGCAATCGAGAGTTCGGCGAACATTGGGCCAGAATGTGGTTGGATGTGGTCCGGTACAGCGATAGCAACGGCTTCGATTGGGATGAATTTCGGAAAGAAGCATGGCGGTTCCGCGATTGGGTAGTCCGAGCATGGAACGATGATCTTCCGTTCGATCAATTCCTCACGATGCAGATCGCAGGCGATGAATTGGTTTCGGGGGCACCTAAGGAAGAGGCCGAACGGGACTCGCTAATTGCAACCGGGTATTTGCGCCTGGGGCCGTATGACAACGCGGCAAAACTGTTTAATGAACAAGACCGCGCCCGCGTTGAGGTTCTGTCAGACCTTACGGAAACCACCGCAGGTGCATTCCTTGGGTTGACCATGTCCTGCTGCCGATGCCACGACCACAAAACGGATCCGCTGTCGCAAGCCGATCACTACCGATTCCGCGCATTTTTCGCAGCGACTCAATTTGCCGATAGCACGTCGATCGATCTCAAGTCGACTCAGGATGAAATCGCGGAACACAATTCGAAAATCGAGGGACAAGTCAAGGAGTTTGATACGCGAGTAAAATCGCTGCTCGATGGTATTCGAAAGAACATCGTTCCTGAGGAGGTTGAGTCGGTTAAGGCTCCGGATTCAGTACCGAGCGATGATCGCGTCGTGGAGGCTGAGCAAAATAAAAAAGGGACCGCAAAGGCAAAGCCACCCACCGAGGAAGAGTTGCGATCGAAGTTGACCGATGCGCAAAGAATGGAGCTTGATCATTGGCGCGGAGAGATCGATCGGTTGCGCAAGGAACTTCGTAAGCCGACGGTTGGCTTGCTGATGATGGACAACAAGGATGCCGTGGATTCGATCAAGATTCTGTACCAAGGAGACCACCAATCGCCACGCGATGAAGTTCAGCCCGGATTTCCATCGGTAATTTTCCCAATGCCACCCAGCATCCCCGAGACGAAGTCGGATTCGTCGACGGGACGGCGACTCGCTTTGGCCCGTTGGATGGTTTCGCCAGAGAACCCATGGACAGCTCGGGTGATCGTCAATCGAGTTTGGCAAGGATTATTCGGCGAAGGCATCGTGGCAACTGCCAATGATTTTGGTGTCACCGGAGCACCACCCAGCAATCCTGAACTCCTGGATCATTTGGCGACCTACCTGCGAGATTCCAATTGGTCGATCAAGTCGCTGGTACGCTACATCGTCACCTCCCGCGCGTATCGGATGCGAGCGGCTACGAGCGTCAGTACTGCATCGGGTTCGAGCGGTGAAACCATTTCGATGCGAAACGGACTAAAGAGGATGAGTGCTGAGCAATTCCGGGATACGGTGCTCCAGGTCACAGGGCTCTTGCAAACACGTGCTGGCGGTCCTCCCGTTTGGCCAATGCTCAGCGAGGATGTCTTGCAAGCCAACCCGGCGGTTCTCGACGATAACGAGACGAAAACCAAGGGTTGGTATCCCTCCCCAGATCGAGATCAAAGTGTTCGCACGATTTATCTCGTGCAAAAAAGGACGTTGCGAATACCGTGGCTCGAAACATTTGATTTGCCCGAGAATACGGTCTCGTGTCCAAAACGTGACCTTTCCATCGTAGCACCCCAAGCGTTGTCGCTGATGAACAGCGAGTGGATGGAAGCAGCAGCGACAGAGCTGGCGAATCGCTTGTCAGACCCGTTGCCAGGAGAGTCTTCGGGAAACCAGGGGGCTGACAATGACGTGTGGATCGTTCGACTCTTTGAATGCGTGCTCTCTCGAGCACCGAACCAGAGCGAGGTGAACGCATGTCGCGAGTACTTGGCGGGACGATCGCGGGCTGAGTTAGCTCTGGTTTTGCTCAACACCAACGAATTTGCATTCGTTCCGTAGCGAGTTCGTTCTTCGAGCCCTATGGCCTTGCACAACAGTCGCTGGGTAATTCTACTCAAGTTGATTCCGTCCGCACCAAAGTTGTCTTACGATTGGTCACGGCTCATCCAGGTAGCTCTACGTTGGTGCAAGTCTGCATCTTTGTCGTCTGGTAGCCGTTGTTGAAGCATTGATTCATCGAGATTGTTCAAGCGGCGAATGCTATTGCATGCTTCGTCGGGGAGATTTCTATTTTGGCATTCGGCAAATTTTATCGTACTGCAGTGGCATCGCTTGTTTTGGCCACCTCGGTTTCATCTTTAGTTGCGATTGCACAGCAACCCAACAACGGTCCAGAGGCGAGCAAGCCGACGATTTATTTCGGCGGTGATATCCTCACCATGCGTGGATTGCAGCCGGAGTATGTCGAAGGGTTGGCGATCAAGGACGGAAAGATTTTGGTTGCCGGGCCATTGGCCGAGTGCAAACGCGCTGCAGGGGCGGATGCCAAATCTATTGATCTGGGTGGCAAGACTTTGGTCCCGGGGTTCATCGATACCCACGGCCACTTTGTCTACTTCGGAAAAAACTTGGTCGATGCTAATCTATTCAACTGTGCAGATATCCCGGAACTTATTTCCCGGATGAAGAAGCAGGTGGAACGTACTCCTGAGGGGGCTTGGATCGTCGGCTTTGGATATCAGTCGAGGACCTTGAAGGAAGGCAGGCCGCCTACGATCGAAGAGCTCGATCAGGTTTCGCCGGATCGCCCAGTGATGATCGTCGATTCGTCGGGGCACTTGGGGGCTGCAAACGGTGCGGCATTCAAGGCCGCTGGGATTACTGCTGTTACACCGGACCCGACGGGTGGGGCGTTCGCCCGAAAGGGAGACGGCAAATCTTTGCTGGGGCCGATGGAGGAGACGGCGTTGAATGTTGTACGCAGCAAGCGGCCTGCGCTCACAGGAGAGTTGGCATCGCGGGCAATTACCGGAGCGGCAGAGGTTTGGGCGAGTTATGGTCAAACTACAGCGATGGAGGCTGGCTTGGGACTTGGTAATGATGACATTGGTATCGTGATGAACGCAATCGATAGGAAACTTTTGCCGATCGATCTCTACATCGCTGCTAAAGATTCGACGCTTGATGATACGCTCGCTGCCGCATATTCGGTCGCATCGCAATACAATCCTAATTCCGAGGGCATCGTTGAAAAATTGAGGACCGCGCGTCCAGATCTCGACCGTCGCTATGTGAATCGTGTGCGCATGGGTGGGGTCAAGTTCTGGTTGGATGGAAGTCTCGATACCGCTTGGTTCACTCTGCCGTACACGCAGAATCCGCAAGGCAAGACCGGGGCTTTCTCGGGGTACCGTCAGATCCCTGACGACGTTCTCGATGCCGTGTTTGACAAGTACTGGGCAAGCGACTTGCAAATCCATATGCACATGAATGGGGATGCTGCCGCGGACCAAGCACTCTCAGCGATCACCAAGGCGGTGAAGAAACACGGCATGCGGGACCATCGTCCAGTCTTTGTCCATGCGACATGGTTGCGAGTCGACCAGATCGAAAAGATCAAGACTTTCGGAGCAATCCCTAGTTTCCTCACGGCTGGTATCGCAACGGGTGGAGATGCGGTCGTCAAGTTGTGGGGGCAGGAGCGATCCTCTGGAGCGATGGCATCGAGAACCTTCTTGCGATCTGGATTGCCATTCACTTACTCCCACGATGCCCCTGTTTCACCTGTCCCATCGATACTGGCTCTCGTGGATGCCGGCGTGAATCGGTTGTCGGGAAGTGGCCAAGTCGTTGGCCCAGAGGAAACGATTCCTCCGTACCACGCATTGCGCGCCGTTACGGCAATGGCAGCCTATCAACTGAAAGAGGAAACCAGCAAAGGAACACTCGAAGTTGGCAAGTTAGCGGACCTGGTCATTCTCGAAAAGAACCCGCTCAAGGTTGAAACCACGACGATCAAAGACATCGCGGTCCTGGAGACCATCAAAGAGGGGAAGACGGTCTATACCAAGGCCGCAAATAATTAATTGCGATTCAAAGAAAGTCTTGACGGTCTGGGAGCTGCAGCCGTGCGAGATCCGACGATATGCTTTTACCTGCTAATCGTTCTAGCTGGCATTCTTGGAATCGCTATTGCTTGTGAGTATCCGTATCCTCCCTACATCGAAGGGAAGATGGAGCCGCAACGGATAGGTTGGCCGCTCACTCAAGACGAACGGAATTACGTCTTGAAACCAGAGCACCAATGTCAGCCGGGACGTGAGTCCAATAAACACTTGCCATCGCTCTGACCTATCATTCAGTCCGCGGGCCACTGGGGTGGAACGAGTTGGCTGGATACCCATTCAGCCAAATGTTGTCGTAGTACTGTCGCTCAAAAGTCCCAAAGGTTATGGCATTCGGCAAGGCTCAAACTCAACCCCAGCTTAATCTGGCAAGTCGATATCCTCGATTGGTCGAAACACTCCATTCTCAAACATGGCGAGAATCGTTTTGTTCATCCGAGTAGCTCCTAGTCAGAGCGCTACCCTCCCCAGTCGCATCCCGATGGATCACGAGTATTTCATGGGGTCGGCGGTCATCGACCAGCGTGATAAAGTCTTCAGCGATGGTGGTCCCGTCCAAGACGAGTTGCGTAAGACGTTGGGGGGGGGATCCCGACTGCTCAGATGAGTCGTCGACATTGGACTCGATGCGGACATGATAAACAGTCTCGCGATACCGAAAGTGAAGTTCGACGTGAGACCAGTGATGCGGCAAACAAGGTTGGATGCGCCAGCGGTCGGCGCGCTGATCGATTCCGAGCAGGGATTCGATGATCAATCGATACATCCAACTGGCGGAGCCGGTGTACCACGTCCAGCCTCCACGGCCCGCATGGGGTTCGACGCCGTAGACATCGGCTGCTACGACGTATGGTTCCACGCGATAGCGATCGATCGATTCTTGTCGATCTGCATGGGACAATGGATTGATCAGAGCGAATAGATCCCAAGCACGATCGCAGTCCCCCAGTTTCGCAGCGGCCATCACCGCCCAAATCGCGCTGTGAGTGTATTGCCCTCCATTCTCGCGCACCCCTGGTACATATCCTTTGATGTAACCAGGATTGAGTGACGAGCGATCGAAAGGTGGGTCCAATAACTTGATCAATCGCGCATGGCGATCTACTAATCGCCGTTCCAGACTATCCATGGCGAGTTGCGAACGTTCCAAATTGGCAGCACCGGAAAGAACAGCCCAGCTTTGCGAGATAGCATCGATTTGGCACTCTTCGTTTTGAATGGAACCCAATGGGGTTCCGTCATCAAAGTAGGCCCGTCGATACCATTCACCATCCCAGCCGTTACGTTCCAATTGAACTCGTAGTTGCTCGGATACAGCGGCTAGTTGTTGTGCGAGCGAAGTGTCGCCGCGAAGGTTTGCCAGTTCGATAAACTGCTTCATGGCATCGAATAGAAAGAAACCAAGCCAAACACTCTCCCCTTTGCCGTGCTCACCGATCAGGTTCATTCCGTCGTTCCAATCACCGCATCCAATCAAAGGCAAGCCATGCTCGCCAAATCGCAATCCATGTTGGATCGCTCGAACACCGTGTTCATAGAGGGATGCGCGATCCTCCGAGATGGTGGGCAAGTCATAATTGGATTCTTCATCGTCTCGGAGCGGTCGATCGCTGAGGAACGGAATGACCTCATCGAGGACTCCTGTGTCTCCGGTCTTTTGAACGTAGCGGCAGATCGCAACGGGTAACCACAAATAGTCATCGGAGAAATGGGTGCGCACACCACGGCCTTTAGGTGGGTGCCACCAATGTTGCACATCTCCTTCGCGGAACTGATGAGCGGCAGCTCGCAACAAATGCTCGCGAAGCAAGTGAGGTTGGGAATGGGTGAGGGCCATTGCATCTTGCAATTGATCTCGGAATCCGAACGCACCACCTGATTGATAGAAACCGGATCGAGCCCACATACGACTGGCCAAGGTCTGGTAGATCAACCAGCCGTTGGCGAGAAAGTTCACGGAGGGATCGGGGGTTTCAATGTGCATGCTTCCGAGCGTGTGGCTCCAATAATCCCAGACTTGATGGATGGCGCGATCGGCACTTTCCAGGCTTCGGAAACGGAGCGCTAGCGAACGGGCTTCGGCCATGTTCTTGCCCGCACCCAGTGTCAACGTAGTTGTTCGCTCCTGTCCAATCGCTAGTTCGAGCGGCATCTGCATGGCAGCGCACGGATCGTATCCAGCGCCAGTTCGGCCGGAGAGCCGGATCCGTTTCATGGCTGCGGGTGCCGACAATGCTCCATTTCGGCCGATGAATTCGGTTCGATCACCGGTCCATGATCGAATGGGTTCGCTGCCATTGGCAAACGCAACACGATCTCCGAAATCTGGGTTGTAGACGTTGCGAGCCAGTACTGCCCCGCTGGCGGGATCGATTTCGGTCACGATATGCTGCAATGTCTTGCTTCGAATTTCTCCAAGGACCCATTCCCAAAAGCCGATGACCGAAATTTTTCGCGGTCGGTCCGATCGGTTGGTGATTTTCAGTTTCGAGATTTTGACGGGTGCATCGGTAGCCACATAGACCATCAATTCCGTCGCGATGCCATCCTCCGTCGTCTCAAAAATGGTGTATCCAAAGCCATGCCGAACGGTGTAATGATTCGAGCGTGGGGTCGGGGATGGGCAAGGGGACCAAAAATGGCCCGTCTCGTCGTCACGAAGGTAGACAGCTTCCCCACCAACATCGGATACGGGATCGTTATGCCACGGAGTCAAACGGTACTCGTGACTGTTTTCAGACCATGTGTAGGCACTGCCTGCTTCCGAGACAACAGTACCTAATTGGGGGTTGGCGATGACGTTGACCCACGGCGCCGGAGTGGATTGACCGGGAGCAAGATGCGTGATGTATTCGCGACCATCCTGGCTAAATCCTCCAAGACCATTGAAGAGAGCTAGGTGGTTTTTCGAGCGTTGTGAAGCGATCGGGCTATCGACCTTCCGAAGAGTCGGGACGAGTTGTGGGCTGTTTGTTTCCAATCGCCCTCGCCGTTCCGATTGTTCTTCGATTGTTCCATTTTCACCATAGAGCACGATTCTCGCCACCGATTGCAGCAGCACGCGGTCCTCGTTGGACATCTGCTCGCCCCGTCGAATGAACACTCCACCCGGGCGATCGGTGCCGACCGTTTCGATGCTGGACGCGAGCAAATTCGAAATTCTTTCTTGAAGATTTTGACGATAGACCGAATCGTCCTCGTTCCAAATCACCAGATCGACAGCGAGTCCTTTCAAACGCCAATAGGCGTGCGCTTGGATCGCTTGACGAATCAATTCGAGCTGATCGCTGTCGCGGATCCGGACCAACACAATCGGTAGGTCCCCAGAAATGCCGTACCCCCATAACCCGGATTGCCCCTGCTGATTGCTGACGAGAATGCTGGGACTGGCCCGTCGCAGGGATGAGGCCACGAGGATCGAAGAAGCCAGCCTCCCGTAGATTTGTGCTTCGCCTTCGGTGATGCCCAGTTGCTGCAGCAAGATATGGCTATGGGTCCAGGCGAGGTCGAACACGCGATCGGCCAGGTTTGAATCGTGATAGCGTTCGGTCAGCACTTCGATTTTCGCACGCGAATCCGCGATCCCCGTCACAATATCAATCGTGATCGATTCATCGGGCTGCAAGGAGACGGTTTGCCGAATAGCGACCACGGGATCGAGCACCGAACCGGCTGTGTCGGAAAGTCCGGCAAACGAATCAAAAGCCTGCGGTGATTCGAGTGTTCGTCGCCTGCCGATAAATCGCATGCGGTCGGTTTCGTAGGTTGCACCGCGGATGGTCGGCCCTCGCACCTGCATCATATGAGTCATCCAGGGTGGATGCTCTTCGGTCGATCGAGGCCGGCGGGTGCAGAAGATGGCATTGCGATCCCGATACAATTCTGTTTGTACAAACAGATTGCTGAATGCAGGGTGCGATTCATCTTGAGCTAGTGTAGCGAGGACGACCTCCGCATAGCTGGTGATCTCGATCGATCTCGAAGTACCGGATCGATTGGTCAGTGTCACACGTCGCAATTCCACATCATCTTCGGGAGAGATACTGATCTGCGTGTAGGTTTCGATCTCCGCATCCATCCTTCGAAATTCGGCTCGCGATTGGGTGAAGATGGCTTCGTAACGGGTCGGAGTTGCTCGAGTTGGTTGGTAGGTATTCGACCACAGTTTGTTCCGTTCGATATCTCGGATATAGCAGAAGCTTCCCAAAGCATCTCGGGTAGCATCCTCCCGCCATCGTGTGACGGAGAGATTTTCCCATCGGCTGGTACCGCCCCCCGCGCTGCTGATCGCGACGTGATATCGGCCATTGGATAACCAATGGGACTCAACGGTAGGGCTGTTCGGGTCCGTGATGATGCGCATGGCTCCCGTGGCTTCACCGGTGACCAGCCTGGCCGCTGCGACCTCGCTAGCATGAGGGAAAACCGGTGCGGTGGCTTTAGGAATGCGTTCTTGCAAGAGCAGTGCTCCCGCATGCAACATCGGGTTGGCTTGAAAGCGTCGTTGCATCGGCTGGTCGATAAGCAATTGGACCAGGGAAAGCAGATTCATCCCTTCATGGTGGGCCATGAATTGACGCACGGTGACCCGCTCGCTCCCTGGTGGCATTCGGCTGGGTGTGTAATCGACTGCTTCGAACATGCCATAGGGACCTAATTGCCCTTCGCTGGCCAGAAGTTGGAGATTCGCGCATGCAGCTTCGGGGGCGATCATCAACGCCAAAACGCTCGCGTACGGTGCAATCACCAGATCATCCGCTAATCCTCGCTTCAATCCCAAACCGGGGACGCCAAAAGCGCGATACTGGTAAGTGCGGAATTGATCGATCGCGTTGTAACCGGACTCCGAAATACCCCAAGGAACACCCCGTTGTCGCCCATACTCGATCTGCCGACGGACGGCGGCATGGTAGGTACTGTCGAGTAACGTGCCAGGATAATTCGGCATGATGAGCAGCGGCATCAAGTACTCGAACATCGAGCCGCTCCAACTGAGCAATGTCGGGAGTCGTCCACTGCTGGTTAGCAGCCTACCGAGCGCGAACCAATGCTCCTGGTCGATCTGACCTTGAGACACGGCGATGAAACTGGCCAAGCGGGCTTCGGATGCGAGCAGGTCATAGCAACTGCTGTCCATGCGACGATCGCTGACGTTGTAGCCTGTAAAAAACAACTCTCGAGGTGGACTGTAAAGAAGTGTGAAGTCCATCTTTGCCATCTCTTCAGCTTGGTTTGCAAGCTGTTCCAAGCGGCGGATTTGGTCGCAGGCATGTTCGGATGCATCGCGAAAGGAGACTGCAATCGCGTCGATCCATGCGACAATTCCGTGAGGCCAAGCCTCCCGTCGAGCTGTTTCCAGGATCGACTCGATGTTCGGCAATTCCGTCGCAGGTAGCTTGGCAATCGAAGCCACGGTCGCTGAGGAATTCAGAGAGTCCAGCATCGAACGGACACGATGCATCGTATCGGACAGTGAAAGAATCCCATCCTGTTGCGACGGTGTCTCAGCAAGAGCCGGTTCGTCGCAGTGCAACCAAGGAGCCAGATGCCGCAATTCGGATTGATGGTCGACACAGGTTCGATGAACGGCTTCGATCCACCATGATGTGGCCGGGTGCGATTCCCCCTTCAAACCGAGAGACCAGGTTAGCATGCGTGTCAAAACCGCATCGGATTCGCAAAGCCCAGGTGGTTCGTTTCGCAATTGCGTAATCCACTCCTGCATTTCGATCCGAACGGAGTCCATCCCCTGCTCGACTGGCAATGAAGCGCTGACCTCGAACAACACATCCAAAGTGTCGCGCAGACCGCGAGCCCAACGCGGCGATAGCGGGCGTGCTTCCTTCAATTCACGGCATCCAATCGCGAGTACCAATAAACAACCTGCGAGATTGCCGCTGTCGACTGTGGAAACATACCGTGGAAGCAATGGAGTAAGCGTACGTGTCTGATACCAATTCAGCCAGTGGCCGTGGTATCGCTCCATCTTTGCCATCGTGGTTAACGTATTTAGTGTTCGCTCTGCGAAGGTTACGGATGAGCAATAACCGAAATCGTAAGCGGCAAGATTCGAAAGGAGCGACATGCCGATATTGGTTGGGCTCGTACGTGAGGCTACAACGGGGTTCGTTTGAAGGTGGATGTTGTCGGGAGGTAACCAATTTTCTTCTTCGGTAACAAACTCCTCAAAATACCTCCAAGTGCGCCTTGCTAATCGCCCCAGAAAATCGACTTGGTCGGTTGTCCATCGTATGGGCTGGGATTTGATCGGCATACTGATCCACCATGCGATGGCGGGAGATGCGATCCATAACCCAATCCATGGTAGAAAGACTATGGGAGGGCTTCGGTGGACTGCCAGTGCGAGAACCGTAACGGCAATTGCAATGGTGGGCGCGATCAGCATGTGCCGATAGTTCGCAAGGAAACTATGCGGTGTATTAAGTTGGGATTCACTCGCTGTTTGCCACTGCAATAGATTTCGCCGCGTGATGAGCATGCGAAAGGAGGTGCGAAAAATAGCATCGATACTTACGGCGGCTTCGTACGGAATGAAAACCAGTGTTAATAGCCCATGCAACAAGGGATTCCAGAGGGATCCTATAGAGCGTTGGAGATGCAAATCGATTGGCAAGTCGTTTGGCTTCGAATAAAGGCGAGCTATAAAGTTCAAAAATACCGATGCGTAGGATGCGAGTAACACCAAGACGAGCGCCCCGATACTGGATCGGTACGAAGTCATCCATCCCCCTAGCAAAAGAACGAGCATCGCAATAGGAATGAGACTTCGGCGCATGTTGTCGAGCAACTTCCACGCCGATAGCCATGAGATGGGATTGCGAACGTGCTGCCGAGCATGATTCAGCACCGAAGGTCGCAACCAACCTGCAATCTGCCAGTCCCCTCGTATCCAGCGATGCCGTCGCGATATGTCTGTGGCATAGCGCGATGGATACTCTTCGTAAAGCGTAACGTCGCTGATCAAAGCGGAACGTCCGTAGGCACCTTCGATCAAATCATGGCTGAGAATCGTATTCTCGGGAAAGTCGAAACACCATCTTTCAAACGAATCGACATCATAGATTCCTTTTCCGATAAATGAGCCTTCGCCAAAAAGATCTTGATAGACATCAGAAACGACGCGAGTGTAAGGATCTACGCCGACATCGACCGCATTCAGTTTCGCGAATAGGGATCGTTGTGAGCCGGGCAAACTGACATCCACGCGAGGTTGTAGGATGGTATATCCGGCGCGAACTCGGCCACTCTTCGGGCAGATCATGGCTCGATTGAGAGGATGGGCCAGAGTTCCCACCATCTGCCGCGCCGCATCGCGCGGCAGTTGGGTATCGGTATCAAGGGTAATGACATAACGAATGCTGGGCAGAATGCTTAGTTTGCCAACCGTCACTAGGAATCGATCGGTGGCACCTCGGAGAGTGGCATTGAGATCTGCCAGCTTACCCCGTTTGCGTTCGTGACCCATCCAACAGTTTTCGGTGGGGTTCCAACGTCGATCGCGATGAAACAGATAGAATATGTCCTGACGCACATGGGAGTACTTAGCGTTTAAGTGCTGGATACCATCCTGCACGAGATCCAGTCGTTCGCGATCGCTTGGCGAACTCTGCAATGCGGAATCGACCCAATCGGTTAACAGTGCAAAGTGAAGACTTGGATCGTCGTTGTTGAGGAATCGCAATTCAAGGCCAGAAAGCATCCCTTCAATACCGGCAGGACTCGATAGCATGGTCGGAATCACCACCATCGTCCGATGCTCGGGAGGGATTCCAGATCGAAAATCCATGCGAGCTAACGATTGCGGAACCATGCATTGGATCGCAAGCCAATTCGCAATCCCGACCCCGAGATGCGATGCGACCAAAAAAGCCGGCAGCCAAAGCAGCCATCCAAACGGATCGTCGAACATGGCCCAGCGATGAAACAACCCAGCGCAAATAAAAGCGAGCGATACCACGACGACGAGATAGATTGTGAGAGGGAAGCGTCGCCGGAGTCGATCGAGCAGAACACCGGCGGATGTACGCATGCGTGCCGCGCATTCCAATTCGGGTCTCCCTCGGTCAATGAGAAAGTAACCGACATGCGTTTGGCGTTCGTGGTCGGAGATGCCTAAATTCTCTGCGGCCAAGCGAACGACGATTTGGCTCACTTCCAACTCGCTGGCATCACTCCGTCGAGCAATTCCCTCAATGGCATGTCGGTAGCGATTGCGGGTGGCGAAGTCCATTTGCACATAAATGCCAGCAGGGTCGGAGGCCAGGACCTTTTCGACAACGCTTTGATCGCTGACGAAGACGCGCCAGTCGAAGGCGCTCAGGAAGCGAAGGCTCGAAAAACTATTGCCGACGCTTAATTGATCCGCAGCTTGAAGTTGCCCGTCTGCCCGGACGAGCTGCTCCGAAGATAATCCCTGGTCATTCAATCGATTCTCGAGCCAACTGCTGGCCAAAGAGAAAGATGGGTTCTGGGATTGAAGATGCCGCGTCAGCTCAGAGATTAATGGTCCCGTCAGTTCAACATTGGTGCGAGCAAATTCCGCCAGTACGATCACGAGATCCGTGGGCTGACGATCGACCACTTCGACCATGCGCTGGCTCCATTGGTTAGCCAAGTCCCGTTCGCTACGGGCCTTCCCGATTCGCACGCATACACGTCGCAAGTTCTCAATCAATGCCATACGCAACATGAGTGGCAAAGCCCAGAGCTCACCGATTTTGAGTGGCCGGACCGATTGATAGGCAGTAATAAAGCCATTCAAACTGTTTGAGTCGATACGGCCATCGACGTGGGCAATGAGTTCCAACGCAATGCCATAAACCCTCGGTCGATAGAGGTTATCACCATTTTTTATTCGAGGCAATTCGCGGCAGAACGAAGGGGGTAACAATCGTTCGATGGAATGGATCTGCTCCTCGACGAGATAGAAATTATCGAGCAGCCATTCCGCTGCAGGCTCGATGGATGCGCCTCTCGCGGTTGCCGCAACAATCAAGTCATAGGTTTCAGTGATCAGCCGCTTGTTCTCAGACAGCCGCTCCAAAAGATCGTCGGGACCACGTCCAGGTACCGCTTCATGCAACGCCGCAATCGCTTTAGCATGCCGTTCAAGCTGTTCGACACTGTAGAGTTCTGCGCGGAGCGGTGGCTCCACGAAGGCAGGTTCTGCATCGAATTTCATGCTCGTTATTCGACGCAACGCGTTGGACCAAGCTCGAGTTAAAAAGTTCCAAAACTCATGCACGCGTCCTCCTCAATGCTCAAAGAGCAACAACCATCCGTCAGGGCGAATCTGTCATTGTACTCTAACTCTGGGTTCCTCGTTAGCTACGTTTGTTTATTCTAAACAGACGCTGGTGGGTTAAGCTTCCACGGTGGGGTAAGCTTCCAGCCTGACATTTTAAGACAAAGATAGAGCGGACCCGTTTCTCGCACTCTGTGAACTCTTTGAAGCAGAATAGAGTCAGGGTTTTCAAGATAGGCTGGAATGTTTTGTCCTTTGTCTGGCAACTTTGTTTCCAGATTGCCTCGACACTCGAACGCCCCCCCCAAGGCTTCCAATCGCAAAAACCAAGACTTGCGTCAGATTGTCACATTGGTACGTGAATTGCAGGGTGAGCTATGCGGTGCGAATCATCGAGGCGATGCCAACGATCGGGCCCCCCCGTACATCGTTTGAGATTTGCAATCGCTTCTCCTTGTCGGAGACGCTCTAAAAGTCATCAATCGCGGTCGAATCCCTAGGAGTCGAGAACATGTTACGAACCTCGCTGTCAGGATCTTTCAGATACATGATCCAAGCGTTGGTATCAAGTAGATACTGCATCACCAGTCGTCCCGGAGAGGCATAGTTCCTTGCGATGGACGCTCAAAAGGCTCGTTGGCGAATGCTCCGGCGGTTTGTTGGAAATAGCCTTCAGGCCACGCATCTTTCTTTGCCACCAATCTAAGCTCAAACTCAACTTCGGATTTCTCTGGCAGGTCAACGGTCTCAATCGGCCGAAATACACCGTTCTCAAATACGGCGTGAATCGTTTTGTTCATCCCAGTAACTCCTAGACAGACCGACAGCCCAAACGCCAACAGATTGGCCGCACAATGATTATACCACACAAAGCAATTTGGGTGAAATTGATCGTTGGAATGCCGCTGCAGCCATGAATTTGAGGCTCACGCTGACCGTTTTCGGTCGACTGCTTAGCTTGCACCTACCTAAAGAAAGAGTCTCAGAAGAGATCTTGCGAGTGGACATCAATTGAACCAATGGCCGTATACCCCGGAACACTATTCGTACTTGTCTTCGCTCGCTAGCCCGTAAGAAACCTGTCTCCAACTCGAAGCCCGAAAATTAAGGGCGTTAGAACTGATCTTAAAATTTTCAGTACTAGACTTCGTCCGACTGCCTAGTTTGCGTGTAAACCTAAAGATAGAGGGACACGTTTCCTCAAAGCCATCACGACTGTTCAAGACAATTGCACAACGTAGACGCATGACATAACCAAAATCTCGGGCAAAGCCCACTAAAAAACAACCTTCAATCAAACACGACACAGTTCGTAACGGTTTCTCTCGGGCACCAAAGGAAACCCCTATGTCTAAAAAATCCCCTTCCTTGATGCCTACAGAACTTTCCTCCGATCACCACCGCTTGATTTCAGAATACAGATCAAGTGCTTTAGGGAAGGTTCTGAAGCGGCGTAAGAGCTCGAAACCGGCCTCGTTCGTCCGCGACATAACAGAAAACTGAGCTTGTCTCTCCCTGAACCGCAGGATGCCGGCAGCCAGGATCGATGCAACATCGACGACTTGCTGCTCGTCGGATGTGCGCGCAGTTTCAGCGCAGTTGATCATGGTGAAAATCTCCGCAAGAGAATGGCCACCGATCGTGGCCTGGGTAGGTTCGTAGCCGAGCTTGGCCCTATTGTTTACCTACCGGGCGGAGGTTCGAGTTGGCGGGGGAAGTAACTAGCAAAAACCAGGGTTTCGTTCGACTCTACCTTCTACTTTCTGAAATCCACTCTCTAGCCGCGCAGCGGCTTGCCGAGTTCTCGAACGCATTTTTCCAGAATGTCTTACAAGGCCAGGCAGCTAAAGGCGGGAGAATAACCAATCTACTTGCGGCGATGCCGATTCAGCCGAAGATGTTCCAATTCAGCTTTGAGTGGCTTCCAGTATTCTTCATCGGCTAACCTCTGAGCGTCTTCCTCTTGCCTAAGCAAATACTCAATATGCTTGATATCTGTAATGCCCATTGATTCCAACCATGGACGCGATGATGCAACTGCAGCAATTCGCTCAGGAAAACGACGCAGCAATTCCGCTAGCATCGAAGGAGTTCGCGACTCTCTGAGCCAAAAGTTGATCATCGCATCACTCGGAGCGTCTTGATTCTCGTCGTAGTGAGCTTCAACTAAACGACGAATCATCGGCCAATCTTTGTCTCGTTGGGTTTTCTTGGCCTGAACCAAGTCCTCGATCGCAAGAACTTCATAGGAGAACTTCGCATCGGGATCTTGGATCGTCGTCCGTCGCGACCAAAGTTCTTCGAAGGGAGCGCATCCACGAAGCGTGCTCATAACATCGATGCGAAGCCCACCTACATCCGGATGCTGGCATCTAAAATGAACCGCATGACCGCGTTGAAGATACTCCGCCTTAAACTCAGGTACTGCAATGCAGTCGGCTTGGAGATCATCCAAGGCCCTTTGCAAATTCCTGAAGTTTTCGTCATCCGCTAAGATGACCAAATCGCAGTCGCGACTAAACTCCGCTGCGCCGTATAACACGCAGGCCTGACCGCCGATAAGCAGGTGGCGTACCATGTGGCATGACAGAGTCGAAAGGACTTTGAGAATCGGGTTCGGGATCAAGGGAACCTCCTGCATCAAGATAGAATCGCCACAGCTTCATCGATTCGCGCATCCTCTCAATTGGCGTGAGACGATACCATTCCTTCCAGGAATCAGAATCATTCTGCGCTTCGTTCAGCCGAGCTAATCTCTGAAGATCGTTCATAAGCAACAAGTAAATTCAGCCTCAATGCACACCACAACCG
>CAIYZV010000294.1 GCA_903930765.1 uncultured Pirellula sp. | reverse complement strand
GACAGGCCCGCATCGAGCATTGGTCCCGACTGGTTCTTCATCCGCTTGGACAGATCGACGTGATGGTCCCACGAGTGGTTGTCACTGTTGGCAATCTTTGGCCAAATCACTTCGACAACCCGTGTTCCCGCCTCAACCAATCTGCGTGCGAGCAAGCAACTTTGGCCAAAGGTGTTCCGTCCGTACGCATCGCGCAGGACCTCGGGCTCTTGGCTCAAATCAAAAGCCTCACGCGCTTTCCCAGAAACCACCAACGAGAGCGCTTGACTGAAATACTCATCAAGCTGCTGATTCTCGACGGCGGCATTGATCGTTGGCATTTGCTTGTTGATCAAATCTCGCAATGCAGCTCGTCGCTGCAATCGAACCGAAAACACCTCGGGACGCAGCTGCAAATCGCTGACGTTGATCCGATCCATCTTGTTCATGTCCAAGTCGTCCCCTTCTGGGTACAACGTGTATGGATCGTACTCCTTGCCCAAAAAGCCTGCCGATCCACCTTTGCCGACGACGTTCGATTCCTGCAGTGGTCGCGGAAGCATCACGAACGGCAGCATCGGCTCATCAGCCGGTCGCAGCCGAATGATGTTCGACCCAAAGTTCGGGAAGTCCTTAGGGGTGGGAGGCTCCAGCTGGCCCGATGGACTCACCTTGTCGGTGGTGTACCCGGTCATCATTTGATAGATGGCCGCGGTATGGTTGAAGAGCCCATTGGGCGTATAACTCATCGAACGGATCATCGTAAAACGATCGTTGACCAAACTGAGCTTTGGCAGATTCTCGGTAAAATAAGTACCGGGAACCTTGGTCGAGATCGGTTTAAAAACACTCTTTACCTTATCGGGGACGTTTTCTTTGGGGTCCCACAGATCCAAGTGGCTCGGGCCGCCTTGAAGGTAGACCAAAATCATGCGCTTGGCTCGGTTCCACCCCGGAGCCCCCGTTCCCTCTCCTGCATTTGCCTTCTGAAGTTTCATCAGATTGGCCAAGCTGATCCCGAAGAGGCTGGAGCCACCCACTCGCAGCACGTCGCGGCGTGTCACCCCTAGACCGGAATCGCATAAATCCTTGCCAGCAGAGCCTGTCAGTCGCAACATCATCTAGTTCCTACGTGAGTGCCTTGAAATGGAATAATCGAATTTGATTGAAGTCGAGTCGTTTGGACCCCGAGTGCAAAGCACTCGGGGTGGTATCGATTGTGAGGACCGATTGCTAGGTCGGATCCTAATGGTTGTATAAAAACGCAGGGCTATTGATGAGCGCCCACGCCAGATCCTGTGCGGCAGTCAATCTGGCGTTCGCCGATTGCGATTCACTTTCCTTCGCATCGGCTCGCAGCCGTACCAATCTGGAGTCTTCAGGAAGGGGGGCACCCAATCGTTCTATGCGCTTGTTGAGAACGATGACTTGATCATCTTCTGGCAAACCCTGACTTTCTTTTTGAACGTTGTTGCGCAGTGCAATCAACTCTGGAGATGCACCCTTGAGGTACTCGAGCCCCAGCTTGGCAATCTCGGGCGTCCACGCGGTACGCGGGGTCGCCCCAATCGCTTGGAACGACTCGGTTAGCCCCAGCGCCAATTCGCCTTCGTGTTGCCCAACGCTCAATCGGAACCGTCCTAAACGATGGTCCGGCGCATCATGCTGTTGATGAATCCGCCATTGAAGAACCTCTCCCTTGGCGAGCGTCAACGGTTCTGCGAGAGCGAAGACCGCCCAATGCTCGATACCATTGGCACCATGGATTGCCCAACCACCTTGATCGTTGTTCTTCCCATCGATCACCGCCGCTGCAGAGAAGCCTTGCTGGTCGTAATCGGTTAAACCCTTCGCCAATTTGATGGGTCGCATCTCCGCAGGCTTGTCAGCCATCCCTGCAAAGAGCTCCAGCTCAGTGACGACAAAGTTTCCGTTCGGCGGCAACCCTGGGCCTTGTCCGGGCAAATCGGGCGCGGTCAAAGCTTCAAGCCGAATCGCTGTGATCGGTGCCGTTCCAGGTTGGGTGTTGAGGGTGTAGATCCCCTTCGCTGCGGATCCGCTCGCTCGTACAGAGCGATCGCCAGAAGGAACTAATACGGCTCCATTGTTGGCTTCCGCTCGACTTACAGCCAATGGCAGCCAAAGAGGTCCATTGCGACGCGCGTCGATGAACTCCTGGAGCTTATTATCGAGACCCGCTTCAAATGCCTGCACGGCACCTTGAGCGGCTGCCAAGCGTTCCTGCCTCGCTTTTTCCAAGGCTTCGCGTTCGGGACGGATCTGTTCTTTGCGTGCCTCGAGCGCTTTCTTCGTCGATTCCCGCTCAGCATCGAGGGCCGCTTGTCGCTTCGGCTTTTCAGTCACCCACCACGCTTCACGCTCAGCCAATTGCCCAACCAGCGTTTCATGGTCCTTCTGGATCGCCGTCATGGCGGAAAGGGCGGTCTGGATCTCTTCTGCGGTCGCATGGCGATTGAGAACCCGAATGAACAGTTCGTCGACCAACGCGGCATCATCGGGGATGCTATCGACCATCTTTCGAATCGCATTTTCCGAGTCGGCAATCGCACCACCCAACGTCGGTCCGCTGACCAGCGCCATGACCGATCCGAGCTTCAAGTCGTTCGAGCGTTCGCACTCGCAAGCGCTTTCACGTGGCGGTCGGCCGAGATTGTTCAAGAATCCATCGGGGAGCCCGGCGTCAGCATCCGCAAGCGCTGCAGCGCGTGAGCCTGGAGGCAACCCCGGAAGTTTCGACGTAGCCCCTGTTACTTGGTGGATCGCATCGAACAATACCTCCGCAGGCAATCGGCGAGGCATCGCATGCGAGTAGTTGCGATCGTCGTCTGAGTTCCACTTGTTGGTGTCGATCGACAATTGATAAACATCGGAGCGACAAATATTGCGCACTAAATGCCGTACGTCATAGGAGTGATCGATGAAGTCCTTTTCGAGGTACTCGAGCAACTCTGGGATGCTCGGTGGATTGCCAGCTCGGATATCGTCGATCGGTTCGATCAGCCCCTTACCCAGCAGATACCCCCACATGCGATTCACAAAGCTCTTTGCAAAATATGGGTTATCTCGGCTGGTCACCCACGCTGCGAATTGAACCCGTCGCGATGAACCTTCCGGCACTTCGGACTTGCACTGGAATGGAAACTTAGGCGGGATGACTTGCTGGGTCTTCTGGTGCTTCACATCCCCGCTGCCAGTGTCGAAAACCTCTTCCCATAGGGGCTTGGCTCCCTCGACAGCAGACCCTCCGATGGTGGCATTTCCAGATGCTTCGTCCTTCTTAAGTCCGACCTGCGCAAAATAGGCGGCTGCCTCATAATACTGGTCTTGAGTCCACCTCTCGAACGGGTGGTCATGGCACTTGTTGCAGTTAAACCGAACCGCCAAAAACAAGTGAGTCGAGTTCTCGATGGCCTCTTCCGGTGTGCGGACAATCTTGTAATAAGAGGCCGCTGGATTCTCTCGATTGGAGCCGGTCGCCGTCAGGATCTCGTGCACGAATTTGTCATAAGGCTTGTTGGTCGCAATGCTGTTGCGAATCCAATCCTTGAATTTCCCTGCCCCTTCCTTCCCGAGGAACTTCGAGTTCACCTGGAGCAAATCCGACCACTTGTTGGTCCAGTGATCCACGAACGCCTCGCTCGCCACCAACTCATCGATCACTCGCTCACGCTTAGCCTTCGACTCAGCAGGGTCCGCAAGAAACGCTCGAACCGCTTCAGAAGTCGGCGGCATACCGGTCAAATCCAAAGTGACTCGACGTAAAAAATCGGCATCGGTACAAACCGTTGAGGGCTGGATCTTCATCCGATCCCACTTGGATGCCACGAAGCGATCGATCGGGTGTTGCGATGCAACCGTTGCGGATTGATAGCCGTTTCGATCACCCATCACCGTCAACGTCGTTGCCGCATAAGCCCCCTCGTACCGGGCGAGCACGGGAACTTCTCCTCGACGCAGCGCTTGAACGCGTGCTCCTTCAAGCACAGCGCCTACCTCCATATTCCCCGATTCCAAAAACGCTTCTCGCGTCACATCCCGCGTCTTGCCATCCGCATAAGTCGCGACCACTCGCAGTTGCTGAACTCCACCGGGCAAAGGAATCACCGGATTGCTCGGCGACACCGTAATGCTCTTCACCCTCGGTGCAGTCATGTCCAGCTTGGCTCCCGCTGCGATCCATTGGCGAAGCACCAATGCATGGTTATCCCCCGGCTCGAAGAGCTTGCCCCCAACGTGCGGAACAACACCCAGCGGCTTGGTCAACATCATGGAATCAATCGGAGACGTCGAGTTGATCCGGCGACCAGCCAAATCGTCCGCTAAACTGCGCACATCATAAAGTGGATCGTACCCTCGCAACGAAAGCTTGAACCCGTTCTTGCCCGCTTGAGCACCATGGCAAGTCCCCGAATTGCAACCGAGTCGCGACAATGCCGGGTTCACATCGCGGATAAAGTCAACCGAGTAATCCGCAGGAAGCGTCGCATTCAGCGCAACGGCTTGCGCATGCCCACCGATAACAACGTTCACCTTCGCGGTCCCGCTTTGCAGCGGCTGAACCCAACCTCGATCCGAGATCCAAAACGCATCCCCTTCCAAGCCGAATGCAGATTGCGAGGTCACATCCACCATCTCACCCGAATCGAGCTGTGCCATCACGACGATCTGGGCCGAGTCATTCCACGCGGCAAACTCGACAGAGGTGGGCTCGACACGAATCGCAGCAATCCGTTCCGCTGGGATCGGCTTGTGAACCAACTCCGCTTCACCCTTGGGAGTCGCCGCAACTTCTCGTTCGAGCCGATGCGATTCTGCAATCACCTTGAGCCGATCCACTCGCATGCCGGCAAGCGACCCTGAGGCGATTCCTTCCAAGGATCCTGCGGGAGTCACGTCGATATCTGCAATCTGCTTGCCATCCGCGATGTTCCATACCCGAAGATGCCCCTCGGAAGACCCGCAAACCAAGCGGCCTTGAGCATCGATCGCGATCGCATAGACAGCACTGGGAACGGGATACGTTGCCAGGAGAGGTGGCTGAGGCGTCACGTAATCTTCCAGCTTCTTCTTCTCTCCAGCATCCAGAGTTCCCGCTGGTTTCGCTTGAATCGCTTTGATCTCCTCGGGCACTTGCCCGTCCACATCGTAGCCCCACACCTTCACCTCGCTCTTGTTGTCCAAGGTAGACGCGGCAGCGAGATACTTGCCATCCGGGCTGACAACCACATCGAACACGCGGCCCGCCATCGGCTCGAGCTTGCGAATCAAATTCGCATCGTCTCCGATAACCCGCGCCGTTTGCCGAAAAACCCGATAAATCTTGGGCACACCATCGGCACCACCGACAAAAATTTCATTCCGCTTGGGATGCCGAGCCAACGCTTGAATCCCTCCCCGAAGTGCGCCCGGAGTGATCGATGTCACATTATCGATGAAACGCTCGGTTTCAACCTCCGTCAATTTCACCGTCATGTCACGGCTTCCCGAGACCAAGTGCTTGCTGTCGTTGATAAACACCGTCGCTCGGGGCCAATCCTCGTGAGTCCGCTGGTAGAGCTTTTGATTTCCTTGGATATCAAACGCTCGCACCGAGTTGTCTGCCATCCCGAGGGCAATCAACGAGCCATCGTGCGCCCAGGACAATCCGAACAAAGTGTCTCCACCCAGCATGAAGCTGCGCTCGAGCTGCTTGGTCTCGTTATTCCAAATCTGAAGCTCGCCAGCCACACCTGGCTCACCCGCACCAACGGCAATCCACTTCCCATCCGGCGAGTACTTGATCGACTCCACGCGTGGACTCATCCCGACCAATCGGTTCTTCAGCTGCCAGCTCTGGGTGTCAAAGACCAGAACCTCATGAAAGCCGCTCACGGCAACTTCGCTGCCACTAGGCGAGTAATCGATGCTTCCGATGCTCGGCGGTCGCGTGTACTTGGGAGGATTCTGCGCCGTGAAGCGAGGGCCGGAGTCGACTTTGTCTTGAATAGCGCCCGCGGCGATCCAACGCTTGATCGTTTCAATCTCCGCCGGCTTAAGCGAGGGAAGATTCTTCGGCATCTCGGACTTGCCATCCACCGGAGTAATTTCGCTCATCAAATGACTCAACGAGGCATTCCCGGGAACAATGGCGGCGTCACCCGACTCACCACCTTTGAGCATGCTCGCGAAATCGGTCATCATGTAGCCACCTTGCTTCTTCGCCTCTTGATGGCATGCAAAGCAATTGGCCCGCAAAATCGGAAGAACGTCCTTGGACCACGTGGGTGCCTCTGGCTCAGCAGCTCGTCCGGCACTAGCCAGCAACACAAACCCTAAGCAGCTGGCAACAGCCAGCATCCGTCGCAAAACCAGCATCCGTCGCAATCCGTATGCCGAGGGGAACAACGACACCGAAGCAAGGCACATGAGCAGGTCCTATGTTGTGAGCGTTTGCAGATGGTAGCATCGGAGTCGGAAGAGAACCCGCCAACACGATCGCAAACGTGGTTTCAGTCCAGGAGGGATAATCAGGAGGTGGGTCAGATCCCTTAATTCAAGCGATCTTTCGACGAAAACGTCTCTTTCGAATATAACTGGAAAGCCCTGCGGGGTCAACTTTATCGTTACCCCGCAGCAATGCCGCCATTCACTCCTTTGACGGGATTTTATAGCCCCAAACACTAGATCTTGAACGCTTCCGACCATCGGTTTCTCGTCTATTGGCATTTCTGGATTGGGTTATTCGTTTCCCCGGTCCTCGTCGTGCTCGCAGTCACCGGCCTAATCCAACTATTTCGAGGTGAACTCGAATCCCGCATCTACCGGGACATCGTGACCGAGTCTGCACCGACGAGGGTAGAGCATCAATCAACGGCGATGCAGGCTCACCCGCTACCCCTCGGGCACGCGCCGTTTCAAAAGCGACTCGAAAGTGGTTACTACCAATCGGCGTTAGACATCGCCTCTCGCGAGCTCGGGCCGGGAGTTCGCACGGCTCGCGTCGAGATCGACAACCGACTGCAACGGCTTCCATCGCTCTTGGTCGCCCCCTTGGAAAGGCCGTGGCCGCAGCGCCGAATCTACGTTTCTCCCGAACGCGGAAACCTTACTGGTTCTCTTCCCGAACGCACCTTCTTTACTCGATCGCTCGATCTCCATCGAACCTTGATGGGGGGCACACTAGGTCGGCTGATCGTCGAGTTCACTACCAGCTGGATCATCGCTTCAATTTTGATTGGATTCCAACTTTGGTTCCGCCAAAAAGTTCCAAACCAGCGAGCCAACGGCGAAGAGATTATCTCCGGCAAAAGCCATCAAGACTTCGATGGCAAATCCAACTTGGATCGATGGTGGCTATGGCGCTCGCTGCACGTCACCATCGGTGTACCCACCGGATTGCTCGTCATCCTAATCGCTTGGAACGGCCTCCAATTCTCCGAAATCTACGGCACCCTTTATCATGGCATCGCTCGCAGCACGGGCCAATACGATTACCTGCTCGACAAACCGAAACCCATCTACGACGACAACTCGCAACCTACTTTGTCGTTGGATGAACTGCTCGCACGAGGCTTCGCCAATGGCATGCACTGGCAGCGTATCGCAATCCAATTGCCATCCCATGCAGATGATTGCGTGACTATCGAATCAGGTGGTGATTTCCCCCCATCGATGACACAAACCCTTTATTTGGATCGTATCCGAGGAGATGTCCTACGTCGCTACGAACTCTCTAACTTGGGCCCGCTAGCTCAATGGAACAAGTGGAGCTACCCAATCCATGTGGGGACCGTGGGAGGAATTGCCACGCAATGCATATGGGGCGCCATCATGCTGGCTCTCGTGTCGATGCCATTGTCGGCCATCGCCATGATCTATCATCGTTGGCTTCGCGGCGTAAGGGTGGCACCAAACCGAGCGGTTCCAGAGAGCCTAGCGATGCGAGTTTGGGTCGCTATCCTCGGCATCCTGCTTCCTGCCGTCGGCTTGACCATGCTGGGCATCATCGCTGCCGACTGGCTTTTGGTTCCTTGGCGACGGTCTCGAAGCCGCTCCGCCCGATCCAAATGAGTCGACCGCCGTCAACCAGATCCGAATACCGGTAATTTCATGGAGATAGACGCGAATTATTTTAAGCCGTTGGACTCCCGTTTCTTTGAACTAAACTAGAGGAAGCGTTGCCATCTTGTTTTCGCCAAGAGATCGCAAACGCTCCACAGCTGCTACCTCTTTGGCAACCTTATGAACCGATCTAACCTTCGACGATTCGCTCCTTGGCATTTCCTTCAACGCGAGGTCCGCCTGCGGATCCAATACGTGTTGAGCTATCTCGCATTCGTGTTGATTCTCGTTGCTGCCATCGAACCATCGGCCCACGCGGAACTGGTAACGCTCTATTCCGGCTCAGGGCTTCCTTCGGCGGAGCCATGGCTTGTGTACGGCTTCGATTCGATCACAGGGGCATCCCAAACAAGTGTCGCCGGTGGCGTACGACTGGTCACCGATGGAGCCACAAGGGCCGGCTATAGCAATTACAACGTCATCCCAACCACCGCACTCAAGAACCCCGCATTCCCTTCGCTCGATCGAGCCAACGGCTTCGAGCTCTCGTTCTCATTAGCACTCACCGGAGAATCGCATGCGTCCAACGATCGCGCTGGATTTTCCGTGATTCTGCTCGGGAGCGACGCCAAAGGAATCGAACTAGGATTCTGGCAAAATGAAATATGGGCGCAAAATGCCGGGTTCACTCATGGTGAAGGTATCGCATTTGACACCGTCCTATCCCAGGAATACAAACTTCGGATCGTCAACGACAACTACACGCTCAACCAAGGAGCCAATCAACTTTTGACGGGCAATCTAAGGTCGTACGGAAGCTCGCAGCCTTACTCGCTCTCGAACTACATTTTTTTCGGGGATAACACGACAAGCGCCCAAGCCAACGCATTGATCGGAGCGATCAAACTCGAGTCGAACTTGGCCTCAGTCCCAGAACCTAGCACATTCATACTCTTGGGCTCGGCGGCGCTCGCATTCCGCGGACTGAGACTTCTGCGACGGCCCAAAGCGTAGCGACACGATTCTTCACACGCACTTCTTCACACGAACTTCTTCATACCAACTTCTATCGCTCGAGGAAGGGTGATCCCGCGCCGCGAGTAGCTTGGCTACAATGAGCGTTCGTTAGCTACCCACCCTAACTTTCTACCTGCCATTAACTTTCTACCTGCCATTCATGGTCATTGCCATGTTCCATGCAAAGGCAACGGAGTCATCAGCATGCGTCATCAACGAGTTTCGGTCGGTCCCATCGCGTTGCATTCCAGACACGTCTGGTACTGCTTGCTCTCCGGATTCTTCGTAGGGTTAAGTGGCTCACCGACTCTCGTGCATGCGTTCTTTCAATCCACAGCGAACGCTGAAACCGTCGCCGCCCCCCATGACCCGGTCCCGAACACACCGGTCGCCCGTTGGTGGAAAGGCAATTTGCACACCCACTCCCTGTGGAGTGACGGGAACGACTTCCCAGAGATGATCTCCGAATGGTACCGCGAACGAAACTACAACTTTTTGGCGATCTCCGATCACAACCTTCTGCAGGAAGGCCAGCGATGGATGAAG
>CAIYZV010000293.1 GCA_903930765.1 uncultured Pirellula sp. | reverse complement strand
TTGCATGGCGAAGACGCAAAAGCAGATTTATTGTGCGATTGCCTCGCGGGTGCGCGATCCTGGATACTGGAGGTGACTGGTCAGGACGCGCTGGATGCGGTGACTTGGTTGAAGCTGGTGCCGGCAGATCGAAGCCCGATTGTGTTCGAACGGTATCCTTCAGCGACTCGATGCCAGCAAGCAATCGAGGCGTTGCGGTTCATGTCGCAACGACCAATCGACGCGGAGGAACTGAAGACGCGACGCGTAACGGGTTTGATTTCCGTTCCGGAGAAACCTGAGATCGATGTTCCTGCGGCCGTTTCAATCGATCAAACGCTCAGAGAATTGAAAAAGGATCCAGAGCTTAACGGTTTGGCACATATGTCGATTGTCGCTGCGTCGAGTCTCGCACTGCCCCGTCGGCCGAGCGATCCCGATGCGTTACCCGCTGGAGGCGTGAGCGATATCGTCAACAAAGGCAATCCACACCAACTGCTGTCGACGGAGTTGGCAGCAGACCCCATGCTGCTACTTGCAAGGATAGCAACCGGCCAAGCACTCTACCTGCGACGCGAAAGTCCACCTGCTGAGGTGCCTCAATGCCGTCCTGTATTGATCGAACTTGGGATCCGAACATGGGGCATCACCCGCGTTCGTGCCGCTGCGATGGCTCTGGCGGTCGCAAGCTTGGAAGAAAAGCGTGGCGGAACCAAACCGGAATTCTTTTCGGTTGCTGGCAATCGATCATGGCCGGAAAATCTCGATAATCGCGACGGAATCATCGAGCACCTGTCCCGGTTGGAGCCGGATGTCCATCCTGGTCCCGCGATCCAGAAACTCGCGTTGGATTGGGAATCAAGCGACCAACCACTGGCAGAGCCGTTGCTTATCGTCAGTTCCAACACCGACCTCGATCCGGAATTCCGAACGGCGATCCTGAAGGTTCCGCTTCCGTTTCTAATGGCCAAGATCGACCGGGAAGGGTTCATGACTCTAGTGCGGCGAACGCAACTCGGCGATGAGTTCCTGCAACGCATGCAACTGATTCTCCCCAAACAGCAACCTGCGTTGGGGATCCAGTCGCCGGCTCGTTTGCCGATGTTTCTCGAGCTCCATGAGACGCCTCTTCGAATGCCTTGCGACACGGAAAACGCGTGGTGTGCCCCTGGGCATCGCAATGTGCTTTGGGGTGTCACGAGCAATCGACGTATTGTCTCATGGGACGACCCGAAGAAGGGAGTCGTTGAACACGCGAGCGCTATGCCCGCGGGGTCGATCGTTGCGCACTGCGTTTTGGCGGACGAATTGTGCTTTGTCGTCCGACATACGGATACTTACTTGGTTCGAGTCCATCGCAACGCTGCGATAAAAACTTTCCGCATTTCGCAGTCCGACGATCGTGCAATCGAATACGGTTTCGATCGAGGCACTCTCTTCGAGCATGGTGAAGTGCTTCGGCAAATCGATATTTCTTCGGGCCTCGAAGTCGCCCAGTCGGTCCGAAGAGGCAAATACATCGGGCCTGGAATTGAAATGGACTCGGACCGAGTCCTCTGGATCGCGGGCCGAGGTGCCAACGCCGTCGCGTGGCATCCTTGGAGTCGTGTGAACGTCTCGTCCGTTGTCGCTCGCGATACCGGACTCGCAGTACGAGATCAGAATGGAACCCCTGTGCTTATTCGCGACGATCTCTCCACGATGACGGTGCTGGACGGGGAAGGCAACATACCAAAGAAGACATCAGCCAAGATCGTTTCGAAGGACCCCCTGCGGTTGATCATGCAAAACAACTCTGATTGCCGGAAGGTGGTCATCGAGGTTAGCAACATCATCTCCTCGTCGATCCCGCTGCACAACAAAAATGTCGCATGGTTTGTGCTGTCCCTCGATACCGGTAACATCGAACTCAAACATCGTGTCCACAAGTACGCCGCGCGGACAATCGATCCTGGAAATTCTGCGATGCATTCCAAGGTCTCGGTTCGGTGCCACTTTAACTCCGTCGGTTTCCGTGCAGGAGCAATTGTCTTATCCAAATCGGACGATAAGCGGGTAGTACTGGCAGCCGAATCGAATCCGAATCGACTGACGCTCAATGTCGATTCGAAACCATGCGATGGTACAACCGTGCTGTTTGGGGAGAGCATATTTCCAACGATCCATTCCTTCGGCGCCCGTTGGAATCTTCGTCATGCGAAGGTCAAAGCGGGAGATATTTGGCTCGATTCACGAGGCTTGTTGCACTTGCGGAAGCAATCCGATGGCAGTGAGTTGTCGCTGATTCTCCACGATAGGCATGTGGCAGGTTGGGCGACGTTCGCTTCTGCCTTTGGTCCCAAATCACTGCTCCATACAGATAAAGACGAACCATTACCGCGTCGCGTTGAACTGTGGCTTGTGGAGTTTGCTGCACTATGCATGTAGTTCGTTTCCAACTGCAAGAAACCCCTGCTCCGGAAAAGGATCCCGGACCAAGAGGGTGGTTCGTACCAGGCTCGGATATCACCTATTGGATCGAGGCGCTCGTCGCTCAATCCCGTTCGGTCCCGATGCGATACTTTATTGCGCCGCATTCCATCCGCGATCAACGTCCCGATGGACTGATTTGTTTACCTCGCGGGGGAGGTCCTACATCGCGAACCGACCGAGACGTAGAACGAACCGTAAGGCAACTCGGTGCAATCCAACTCCGGCAACTGCAAACGACAATGGGCGTGGAACTTTGGATTCCAGCCGCAGGTTCTCTGTACCCCAATGTCCCGGTGCAGTTGTCAGCCATTTCTGATTCCCAGGAGCAACGCGTTTTGGTTTGGCTGCCCAGCTGCGGACTTTTGGGGCTCGAGCCAACGGACGCAATCGAGCCATCCCGATTCTTTTTAACCCCAAACCATCCAAACCTACATGCTGAAATCCGCTGGACATCACCTCCGCTCGGAGTCGTCGTGGGGGAGCGAATCGTTTCGATAGGGTATCGAACACCGCCTGCTCTGGAGGATGTTTTCCAACAGGAAGAAATCGACATCGGTGGATCCCCGCTCGGCGAGGGAGGGCTTTATTCCCCCTCAGACGGCACCAAACTGGCCATGAGCCAGAACAAATTCAAGGAGTGGTTGCTCGAGAAACTAGAGGCGATGGCCGGAAAAACAAATGGCAACGAGAAAAGGATGCCGGGCGAAGCGTCCAGTAGCAGCCGTTCCCAGACGCCAACCAGTTCCTCCAAAGCATCTCAGTCTGGAACAGGACTGGGGGCCATGATCCAAGGTCTCTCGTTGCAGATGTACAACTATTTGTCAAAGTCACTGGCGAGCAAACGGCACGAGCAAATCGAGAAGCTGTTGCAAATGATGAAGGATGACCCGGACAACGCGTTGAAGTACGCGATTCCACTGTCGAGCGAAATGAGTGGACTGCATCGAGGGCTCGGCACTCCCAATTGGAAGCTGACACCGAACGCGACGACGCTATCTCATGGCGGTGGCGGCATGGCAGATTACTGGGACATCCGCGGCGACATGCAATACCGCATGCGAGCATCCTATCGCGAGCAAGCCAACCGCGAAATTGCATTGGGACGTTACCGGCGCGCCGCCTACATCTATGCTCATTTGCTAGGCGAACTGTCTACGGCCGCAACGGTGCTCGAACAAGGGAAACTCTACCTCGAAGCGGCCCTGTTGTATTCCGAAAAATTGAATCGTCCGCGGGATCAAGCCCGCTGCCTTGTACTGGCAGGACTGCCCCACGAAGCCGCCCCAATCTATGCAAAACTAAAAGATTTTGAAAACGAAGCCGATGCATGGCAACAAGCAGAGCAGCCCGAACTTGCTCGCAAGGCATTGGAGTTGGCGGTGGAAGCTGCGTTGAATCGTAAAGAGATCATGGTTGCGGTACGTATTATCGACGAAAAACTCCATGACCGCCCGCGGGCCGAGGAATTGCTCTGGCGACAGTGGCCTTCCAATAGCAGCGCGCTCGAATCTGTCCAACTTGCATTTCGTTGGCTAGGTCAGGATAGCCGCCATGAGGATGCGCATGCAAAACTCAGTGAATGCGCCGCGCTTTGCAAAAGCACACACCACGAGTTGATAGCGGGTTTGGCCGTGCATCTCTACCAAGACTACCCGCATGCGGGGGTGAAGAACCAAGCGGAAGATTTAGGAAGGATCACCATCGCACGTCTTTTGTTAACGGATTCCATCGAAGATCTTCGGCGCCCCACTTCGCTATTGAGCAATTTGGCAACTCAGGATGAACTGCTGATTCGCGATTCATTCCGATACCGCGATCGCAAAGCGTTGAACGCGGAAGCAAAGCGGAACCAAGGGCCATCCACGAAAAAAACGAACGCACTCATCCCATCAACCAAGCAATCCCTGGCGACCACAAAGATCGTCACTCTGCCAACGTATCGATTGATCGCTGCAGAACGTTATCTTTGCATCAAATCCGTCGGTAACGACCTGTTGGCAATCAGTTTGGATCAAGCCGTCGTCACTGTCCATCGCACAACCCGTCTCTCAGCAAACAGTCCCTCAACCGTTTCCAAAGTACTTCATGATGTAAAAATCGCAGCGGACACCAAAATCGACTTCATTTACGACGAACAGGATGGTGCAATTCGAGTTCAACTGTTTGCGGATGGCGAGCGACTCGACTTTAGCCCGGTTGCATTGAACCACCCACAGTCCGAAGATCCGTCATGGCGAATCTCACCCTTAGCGATCAATAGCTTGCCGGTTGCGTGCGCTGCGGGTGCAGCCAATCATTTTTGGTGCATCACCTTCCAGCACAATATCCTGGAACTGCAATGGCACGGCGGCGGATCGGTCCAAACCTATGACTTCACCGCAGAATACATTAAGCAAGTGAGTTTACTCCAATCGGAAACAGGATTATCCGCACCCATTTCGCCGGAGAACATGCATCTCCTCGTAGTCGGTACGAGGCCGTACATCGTATGCGATTTTGTGCTGATGACCTTGGTCGATGGGCAACCCCTGACCCTCGCGATACTACCTGGGAGCGTTCGACAAGCAGCCGGTTCGTTGCCTCTGTCCCGGAACCGAATTGCGTTTGCTACCAGTCAGGCGTTTTCCCTCGCATGGCTCGATTTTCGAAGTGCGAAGACAACGCTTATCACCACGGACTTGGAGTTCCGCTGCGTCGCCTGGATGCCCAAGGGTCGCATTGCTACCACCACGGACCTCGCGCTGCATATCTACGATGCAACCGTGGATGGAGCGAGACTTGTTCAGCAGATAATAGTGTCTCGAACTCCCCAATCCATCGTCATCGCGGACCACGACACGATTCTGCTGTGCCACGATAGCGGTACGATCGAACGATATCGACTCGAGTGAATGGGTGTTTGCGATCGGTGGTCGATGCACGTGTGGGTTTCGTGGGGCACCAAATTGCAGCTTGCCCCCCCGTTTGTAACGGTTGCACCGATCCCATCGAGTGTCTGGCTCAATTTAAGTAACTTTAATCTAGTGAAAAAGATCCGGTTCTTTGGAATGTATGGAATCGTGATTCATATTCTCGCAGGGTTATTTTTACTCAAGCACTTTGCCTCAAGAAAAGCAAATCATGCGATTCCTTCAAGTACTCGGCTTGCTCGCTATCGTCAGTTCAGCAAACGGTTGCGCCACCGTTCGCAGCATTGAACAATGGAAGTGTGATAACTGGGGTATGTGCCACTTCGCAACCCAACGGCCCGCTACCTACTCGCCGATGGCCGTTCAGCCCGGTTATGCTCCTGTGCCTGCTGCTCCTCCCGCTCCTGCGATGATGTATGGCCAGCCCGCCTACACCGGTGCACCAGCTGCTTACGCCGGAGTGCCCTCGGGTTACCCAACCGCTCCCGCACCGACCATGGTCCCTGGTACTTCGAACTGCTCGTCCTGCCAGAAATAAATTCTTGGTTTTCGAGCGAACGGGCTCGATGCAACAACCACCCAGCGGTTCACCGAAGGTTGGTTAATCCCCCGTTGGTCTCGCGGCTTCCGACCGGTTCGAGCTTTCTCACCGCGCGAACGATTTGCACGAATCGAATTCCGATTTCGTTGGATTCTTTGAGATATTCTTAGCGATTCCCGCCTGCTATCGCTCTCCAAACGCTAACTCGCTTTCTCTCCATCGCCTCCGCTTCGCTACCGCTGCTTCGCCGGTGAACCAAGGGCTGTCTTATCAACATCAGACGGTCTTTCCCGATGAAAAGCATCCCGTTGATTGCACCGGCCCCTTGATTGCATCGGGCTCAGGAGAATCTACAATGGGGCCGAGGTTCGGGAGTCCCTGAAACCGAATCCCCATATCAACTCCCCCCCGCCCATGGCCCCTTCCCCTGCGGTTTCATCCGCAACGATCGTGCGCACTCCACCCGAGTCGCGACTTTGCACAATTGCGAATCCATGTTCCTTTCCTCGGTAACAAGATATTCCATGACAATGATCTCTCGGCCCCTATCCTGGTCGTACGCGTTGGTGCTCCTCGTTTGCGGCATCACCTTAACTTGCCCGTCAGTTCGCGGAGCGGAATCCCTCCAGTTGAAAAAGGGAGACCACGTTGCGTACATTGGCAACACGATGGCCGATCGAATGCAACACTCGGCATGGCTTGAAACCTACATCCACGCGATGTACCCCGATCTGGAATTGACGTTCCGAAACCTGGGATACCCGGGCGACGAACTGAAACTGCGTGCCCGCGAAGATAATTTCGGCAGTCCCGACGAATGGCTAACCAAAGTCCAAGCAAACGTTGTCTTTGCTTTCTTTGGGTACAACGAGGCTCTCAAAGGACCAGCGGGCCTGGATGGCTTCCGAAAAGACCTAGCGGAGACCATCGATGGCATGCTTTCCCAAAAATACGACGGCAAATCGGCTCCTCAGTTGGTCTTCTTTTCGCCGATCGCTCATGAAAACCTGAAGTCGCCACACCTACCCGATGGCTCCGAGAACAACGCTAAACTCGCTCTCTACACGCAAGCGATGAAGGAAGTTTGCGCCTCGAAAAACGTTTTTTTCGTCGACCTGTTCACGCCGACCCAAAAGCTCTACGCCACCGCCAAAGAGCCACTGACCATGAACGGCATCCATTTGCTCGACAACGGTGATCTCGCCGTCGCTCAAGTGATCGTCAAGGACCTTTTCCCGAACGCGAAAACCCCTATCGATGCAAAGCAACTCGCACGCCTTCGCGAAGCTGTGCTCGATAAAAACTACCAATGGTTCAACCGATATCGCGTTGTCGACGGATACAACGTCTTCGGCGGACGTTCAAAGTTAGCATGGTTCGGTCAATCCAACGCCGACGTCATGATGCGGGAAATGGAAATCTTCGATGTGAAGACCGAGAACCGCGATAAAGGACTCTGGAGTGTCGCTCAAGGCAAAGAATACGTCGTCAAGGACGATAACCTTCCGAAGGAACTCGAAGTCAAAACCAATATTCCCGGTGCACTGTCCGACGGTAAGCACAAGTACCTCGGTGGCGAGGAAGCGATCGGCAAAATGAAGGTCGCCGAAGGGATGAAGGTCAATCTCTTTGCATCTGAAGAAATGTTTCCGGAGTTGGTCAACCCAGTGCAAATGGCTGTCGATACCAATGGCCGACTCTTTGTTTCGGTCTGGCCCTCGTACCCTCACTGGAACCCAACCGAACCTCGCCGGGACAAAATCATCTGCTTGCCAGATGACAACGGGGACGGCGTCGCCGATCGATGCGTGACATTCGCCGATGAACTGAACAGTGTCACCGGTTTTGAGTTCTGGAACGGCGGGATGCTCGTTGCAGCACTTCCCGAAATCTGGTTCTTGAAAGATACCGATGGCGATGACAAGGCGGATCTCAAGATCCGTATGCTTCAAGGGGTCTGCAGCGCGGACTCGCACCATTCAGCAAACGCGATGCTGATGGGCCCCGATGGATGGCTTTACTGGTCTCGCGGTATTTTCAACGTCGCTGCGATGGAAACACCAACCCAAACAGTTCGATCCGGGGAAAGCGGTGTCCACCGATTCAATCCTCGCACGTTTGAAATGGAGTTCCATTTCCCCATCGGTCCCAACCCGCACGGCGACTCTTTCGACCAATGGGGTTACCAATTCGCCAACGATGGTACCAGCGGTACCGGGTCCTATGTCAACATCGGCAAGGGGGTCGGTAACAAGCAGTGGTTCAAGATGCGTGTGCGACCGGTCGCCGCCAACGGGTTCCTATCCAGCAGCTTGTTCCCGGAAAAGAATCAAGGCAACTTCTTGATCTGCAATTGCATCGGCTTCCTCGGTGTTCTCCAGCATGAAGTCAAATACAACGGAGCGGATATCACCTCCCAAGAAATCGAGCCGATCCTCGTTTCGAGCGATCCAAACTTCCGCCCTACCGACGTCGAGATCGGTGGCGACGGTGCGATGTATGTCGCCGATTGGTCCAACGCGATCATCGGGCACATGCAGCACAACATGCGGGACCCGAACCGGGACCGAGAGCATGGCCGTGTCTACCGTGTCACGCCTGAAGGCAAAGCGCCTCTCAAGCCAGTACAGCTCAAGGGGAAACCGATTCAGGAAGTATGCAACGCATTCTTTGCGAAAGAGAACAGCACGCGTTACCGCGCTCGATTGGAACTGAGCGGTCGGAACTCCGACCAAGTCGTCACCGAACTCAACGCGTGGGCGAAGAAGCTCGATCCAGCCAACCCCGATCACGCGCAAGCACTCTTGGAAGGCCTTTGGGTTCTCGAAGAGCATCGCCGCCCTGATCTCAATTGGATCCAACGTGTCTTTACCGCCAAGGAACCACGGGTTCGTGCCGCATCGATCCGTACGCTAGGCCATTGGGCTGGCAAGGTCAAAGGATGGGAACCTGTCCTGTTGGCAGCGGCCAAGGATGACGAAGCCCTCGTGCGTGCAGAAGCGGTCAAATCGGCCGTTGATCTCAATGGTCTGGCCGCGATCGAAGCAATCTTCGAAGCTGCCGTGCGCCCGACCGATCCCGAGCTGGACACCGTTCTCAAGTTCGCAAAGCAACGGGTGAAGATCGATCAAGGTCTCCAGGACGCGATTGCTTCGAACCAAAAACTTTCCGACGCGGCCATGGAATATGCGTTGAAGAATGCATCGGCTGAGAGCCTGCTGAAATTGCCACGTTCCGAAAAGCTGTTCCAAGCGATCCTCGGTCGCTCGAACGCGTCGACCGGCGCTCTGCGAGAAGCCCTGAAAGGTCTCGCCGAACTTCGCAAGGAAAGCTCGGTTCCATTGATCCTGGCTCTCGCCCAGGAACGCGATCAAGCGGGCCAAACCGATGCCCTGAAGAGCTTGCGTGAACTGCTCGTCGAGCAACCAGCACCCGAACTTAGAAAAGTCCGCGGGGCACTACAGAACCTGGCGCTGAAATCCAAACAAGCCGAAACGCGGCAGTTGGGTTATGCAGCCTGGATCACCGCCGAAGGGAATGGCGATGCGGCGTTTGCGAACGCTTCGTCGTCCAAAGATAACCTTCGCGATCTCCTCAATTCGGTCCCCGGTATCACCAACGCCGACGTGCGAAAGAATATTTTCGCCTCGGTGCGTGGACTGATGTTCGACCTTCCTAGCTCTCTCGCCGCAGAGCCCTCCGGTGCTGGTCTTCAACAACCCGGCATCCAAGTCGACTACTTCCATCCTGCTGCAAACAACGTGGCACTGGAAACGTTGTCCGCGATGAAGCCGAGTGAGAGTGGTATCGTTCCTCAGATTGTGATGAACGTCCCCCAGAGAAAACAAGCCGACAACTTCGCGCTGCGATTCACCGGCAATATCCGCATCCCTGCGGCTGGAAAGTACTCCTTCTTTGTCGCATCGGATGACGGCTCGCGGATCTACATCGACGACCAACTCCTCGTCAACAACGATCGCCTGCAAGGGATGACCGAACAAGGAGCCAGCGTTGATTTGACCGCCGGATTGCACAAGATCGTCGTCACCTACTTCGACAACGGTGGTGGGGACGGATTGAGCGTGACGTGGAGTGGGCCAGGGATCCAAAAGCAAGCGATCCCCGCCGAGCAACTCTCTGTCGGTGGCGGCGGCGAAACACTGCATGATCTCGCGATCCGAGCTGCCAATACCATTCCTGGTTTCGATAAAGAGAAGTTCGCCGACTTTGCGAAACTCATCAAATCGGACAAACAACGTGCGACGGCGATCGCAGCCCTGCGGTCCATTGCCGACTCGGCCTGGGATTCCAAGGAACTGCCAGGACTCGCAGACAATCTCGTCGAGTACCTAAGCAGCATCCCAGCCAAACTCCGAACTACGCCATCTGCTGTG
This sequence comes from uncultured Pirellula sp., assembly GCA_903930765.1. Lineage (GTDB taxonomy): Bacteria > Planctomycetota > Planctomycetia > Pirellulales > Pirellulaceae > JBKCUI01. The sequence goes on along the minus strand of CAIYZV010000293.1, from coordinate 1,823 downwards.
GAAACCGCAGAACTCATCAAGTCGTTCGCAGCCAAGCTGTCACCAGACCAAGCGAAACGGATCGCGGATCGACTGCAGAACCTCGATGTACGGACCATCGCGATCGGTACCGTTGTCGAGCGGATGAACTATGACAAAGAGCAAATCGTTGTGGAAGCTGGAAAATCGGTCGAGTTCCGATTCTCGAATATCGACAATATGCCCCACAACTTCGTCATCGTTGCTCCCGGTGCGCTCGAAGAAGTCGGCCTCAAGGCAGAAGCATCGGCTCTGGACGCCGACGCACGCGACCGGAACTTTGTTCCAATGTCTGACAAGGTCCTTTTGGCCAGCAAGCTACTCAACGCCGGCGAAAGTCAATCTCTCAGCTTTGATGTTCCCAAAGAACCGGGTATGTACCCCTATGTTTGCACGTACCCTGGTCACTGGCGCCGAATGTTCGGTGTCCTGATCGTCGTTGCGAACATCGAACAGTACAACGCGGATCCTGCTGGGTATTTGGCTGCAAACCCGCTCGCCGTCAAGGACGAACTGCTCAACAGTATCGGACGAAACACAGAGTGGAAGATCGAGGATCTCGCCGCCGACCTGAAGGAACTCAAGCACGGACGGTCGTACGAGGTGGGCAAGAGCCTGTTCTCGGCGGCCAGCTGTGTGGGATGCCATAAACTCGGAGGCGAAGGGAAGGAATTTGGTCCAGACCTGAGCAAGCTCGACGATAAGAAGATGGCAGCCGATTACATCCTCAAATCGATCCTGCAACCCTCGGCGGATATCGAAGAGAAGTACCAAGCACGCATCTTCCAAATGGATTCCGACGCGATCATCACCGGTATGGTCATCGAGGAAAACGATGACCAAATCAAGGTCATGGTCGATCCGTTGGCCAAGGGAGATCCGACGGTCCTCGATAAGAGTGAGATTGTGGCTCAAAAGAAATCTGCCGTTTCGACCATGCCACAAGGGTTGCTCAACAAATTGACCAAGGAAGAGATCCTCGACCTCATGGCCTATGTCTTGGCTCGCGGCGACAAGAAAGACGCTGCCTTCCAAGGTCATGACCACGACCACGGCCACGGCGGTCACTAGATTGCCAGTACGCGGTTGCATCTTCCGTGCAGCCGCTTTAGGGTCTTGAGCATCGTCGTATCGAGCGTCTACCTATGAAACCTGGTTTGAAGATCGGTGATGTCGGCGGTCTGGTTTGGATCGTCGACCCATCGATGGTAATCACGCTGGGTGGCGACGCTCGCGCCACCGTCTTTTCGACCCCCAACATGATCCTCTTGATGGAGCGGTCTGCCCGCGAAGCGATTCGCCCCTTTCTCGAACCCGGCGAGGAATCGGTAGGAACAGAAGTGAATATTCAGCACCTCTCAGGTGCTGGAATAGGATCGACCGTACGAGGCGAAGCCCGGGTGACGGGAATCAACGGCAAGAAAATCCATTTCGAAGTTTCGTCCTTTGAGGGAGACCGTTTGCTAGGTCGTGGAACCCATACGCGGGCTCTCGTCAGCGTCGAACGGTTGGTTGAGAACCTTGCCAAACAGAACGGCAGCGAAGAACGAGCCATGAACTTGAAAGCGAATACCGGCTCGTTAGCAGCGTTAAAGACGCTGCATGTCGATGTGGTCCAGCGTATCGCGACAGTCACCTTGAACCGGCCGCGCGTACTCAATGCGGTCAACGCCGAGATGACCGGGGATTTAGAACAAGTCATCGCGTGGCTGCTGGGTCACCCTGAGGATGTTCGGATCGTGATGCTGCGCGGTGCAGGGGCTGCGTTCTGCGCGGGTGATGATGTCAAGGAACTCCCCAGTTTC
>CAIYZV010000292.1 GCA_903930765.1 uncultured Pirellula sp. | reverse complement strand
ATGGTGATCATCCCAAAGGGAATCGATCCTTGGTTCTGTTGCAGAAAACCCTCGAGACGTTTCAGGTCGATATTGCCTTTGAAGGGATGCCGCGAGTTCGGATCGCGTCCTTCGGGAATCACAAGATCGACCGCTTCTGCGCCGACAAACTCTATGTTGGCTCGGGTGGTATCAAAGTGATTGTTCGATGGGATTTTCATCCCCGGCTTGACGAGTGCCAAGCACAGCAATCGTTCCGCAGCGCGACCTTGGTGTGTCGGTATAATATGCGGACATCCCGTCAGTTCGCGCACGACTGTCTCGAGTCGCGTAAAACTGCGAGAACCGGCATACGACTCATCCGCGACGAGCATGGCCGCCCACTGAGCGGCGCTCATCGCCGTGGTACCGGAGTCGGTCAGAAAGTCGAAGGTAACCACCCGTGATGGCAACGAAAACAGGTTGTAACCTGCTGTCTCAAGGTGCAGTTCACGCTCGGAACGGGAAAGCATCGCGAGAGGCTCAACCGTCTTTATTTTGAATGGCTCGATGATCGTCCGATGCTCACTCATCGCAAACAGTCTCCTAGGGTTCTTAAAACGTTGCCTCTAGCTGAAACCAAATAGTACCCGTGATGGGGGCCACTCATTGCGGAGCGTTAGCGACCAATGGTCAAGGCTTTGTAGTGCCTGCCGTGAGTGGCTTCTTTTCCTGGAAGACACATTGGCCGAACCAATAAAGACTGCTGCTCCAGTGTTCCGGATCGTGCCCATGGCCATCGACGTGCCATACATGGTCAATGCCACTCTTCTTAAGAAACTGGTGAACGTTTTGGCTGATCCGGATCAATCCATCTTTGTTACCACAAGAGATCCAAAGCAGCTTGAGCTTTGCCTTGGCTGTCTCAACATCAGGTATCAACTCCTGACTTGGTTTGGTATTCGGAGCTGCTGAAAATGGGCCCACCCACGCGAACGTATCGAGATTTCCAAGTCCAAAATTGAACGATTGACCTCCACCCATCGACAGCCCCGCAATTGCTCGACTCTCGCGACGCGGATCCACCGAGTACTGTGCTTCGATGGCTGGTATCAAGTCATTCAATAGATCCTTTTCAAAGACTGCAAAAGCAGGCGCACTCGCCATGACGTTTCCCTCGGCGCGATCATTCGGTTGCGCGCGGCCGTTTGGCATCACGACGATCATCGGTACCGCCTTACCATCAGCGATCAAGTTATCGAATAAGGCAGCTGGATTAGCGAAACGAACCCATTCGGTTTCGTCCCCTCCAATCCCATGAAGCAGATAAAGAACGGGATATCGGGTTTCCTTCGAATAACCCGGTGGCGTGTAAACGTTCGCCTTGCGCGTGGTACCCACCGTTTTCGATTCGTACTCGATCAACTCCAAAGCACCATGGGGAATATTTTCACGCGCGGTTTTAAAACCTTCAGGGGGCGCGTCGTAACACGCTACGTCATCGGGCCCTAATTCAATCGGTCCACCAAACGCCCCGCGTCGTGGCCTCTCCGGGTTCGATGGTCCACCCGTACTCGATTCCCTATTTCCATTCCGCTCTGGCGATTCCTGCGAATGGCTCGAGCATGGTAATGAGCCCCATAAAACAAAAGGAATCATCAGTAGGAAAATCGATCTCATGGAAGAACGCCTTTTCATGATAAGAGGGGGAAGAGGAATGATGGAGCGACCGTGGGAATGACCTGTGAAGCAAACTCAGTTTAGCGTATGCGGGGTTCTATCCAACACGCCCTCTATGAATTGCGATCGAGAACGCCATGAACAGTGAGTTCATCACCCCATTCGTTCAAAAGGGTATTCCGCAACCTATAAATCCAGCGACTTGATCGGTAGCCACTGGTACGCTTAAGCATTGAGGCGGTTCGAATACTAACAGCCTGTTCACATTGCAATTCCAAGCGGCCACACCGTCCACATCCCTAAGATTTCAGATGTCGATCACGTAATGGATCGTCCTTTAAGCGTTCCTGCTTCATCGCAGCTGAAGCGGTTGAAACCTCGATTACCTCGATTCCTGGGTGAGTGCGTTCGAAGTGCTTGCGCAACCAGCTACCATTCCATGCGCGAATTAAAACACCACCCCCGCGCACAGGGGTGGTAACGTTTTCATAAATCCATTGCTCAAACGGGTGAACGGCGAGAACGTCATTTCGATCATCGAATGCCGTGCGCTCTTCCTCGGTCGTGGGAGGTTTATAGGGACACTGATGGAAAAGTCTCGACGGAACCAACCACAATCGAGAGATTCGCCAACCTAGGGTCGGGTATTCCACAATGAGTTGATCCCCTGCCTGCAACTCTCGGAGCAGGTACCAGGGAACGAATCGCTTTCGCCAACCCATCTTCAGCGTTAGGAACAATTCCCCAATGAGATTGAGAAGGAAAAAAACGATACCCAGAGGCAGTAAGAAACAGATTCCCACGACCAATAGCCCGGGGATCATCAACGGTATTGCGAGTACCATCAGCGTGAGCCCGGCGAGTCGCTTTAGGTATTGCATCGAGGCATTCACCAGGTATTGAGTTTTTTGACGGCAGTGGCCTAAGGCGTCTGGTCTTTAGACAACCCAGAGATCCACGCTTCGATCAATGCAACGGCTCGTTCATCAACAATATTCGAAGCGATAGGAGGCATTTGGGAATTGCCTCGGCGTGCCATACGCCGCAGCAGTACACTCCGGCCTGGGTTTCCTGAGGCTATGAGTTTTGCATCCACGATCCCAAAGTCCTGATGCCTAGGAGTGGCTTCGAGCATACCCGTCTTGGCCAACGGAGTTTGGTAGGAGAGTTCGATCGATGCGTTTCCACCACCTGCTGGAACATGGCATGAAGCACAATTCGCATGCAGGTAGGACCTAGCACGCAATTCAAGGGGCTGTGAGTCATCGAGAGGATCAACTAGCATGGGAAGTCGATCAGGCGAGGAAGGCAAGAGGCTCGACTCACTCGGGATACTTCGCTGGGCCAATTTCATCGCCTCGGTGGAGACGCGCGTCGCAGAATCATTCGAATCTGTGTCGTCTTTCACGGGTTCTAACGCTCGCGTGAACTGCTGCGGCTGGACCTTGAAAAGTCCTTTCCGTTCCAGGGCCTCCAATTGATTTTCAGGTCCGTCACCTCCATCGTGCAAGCGATTCATTTGCGCGGTTTGCAACCCCAAAGTAAAGTTGGCTGCACGACTATGACAGACCATGCATTCGGCTCGACTAGGAAAATGCCAAACCCCTTGCCGAGTCCCTCCTGCGGCAGCCGCATCGACGCTTTCGTACTCTTGGTCGTCGCCCGCCGCATCCACCAACTCAGCATCAGTGCCTTGATCGTTCCAACGGTACGAGTACCCAACCCATTCGTTTTGCTGTCGCACCATCAATCGCGTTTCGATCCATCGACGGGAACTCGGATCACCGACTTTGGACTCCAGTGCAAAGCTTTTGATGAGAACCGTTTCGTTGGGGAACGTCCAACCAAACTGGTTCTGAAACTCGATGCGGCGATCCCCTTCACCGTTCGCAGGGATAAAGAAAGCCCGCTCCTTAGAGGCCCCGTCGCTCCACAGAGGCGAGTTGACCGAGTAGGAGATGATCCCCGGTGCGAGGCGATGGCGTGCCACATCCTCAAAAAGTCCCGTCTCGCTCAGTCGCCTTGGAAACTCTTTCGAGGAATCGATCGCTTGATTAGGAATCAGCCGATGAATGGACTTGCCCAAGTGGTCTGCGATCCAAATATCACCGTTAGGCGTGACCTCGAATGACGTGATTGCATGCGGCGTATCCGCGATCTCGCTGGAACGAGTCAGCTTTTCTCCATCATGCCAAATGGCCCAAACTTTTCCTGTCGAATAATCGCCATAAATGTATGCCCCAACCAGAGACACAAGGTCTCGTCGATTAGCTCGATACACGAGCCCGCCAGTCAGCGAACGAGCTTCGCTGTGGTGATGGTCCTTGACGGGTGGCTCAAAGGGCTCCTCTCCCCATTCCCGATTCGCGTAAAACACCGACGCCCCTTCCATCACGCTCCAGCCATAATTGGCGCCTCGTTTTCCCAAGTAAACCTGCTCCCAGAGATCTTGGCCGTTTTGACCAATCCAGATGCGACCCGATTCTGTGTCCGTGGTGATCCTCCATGGATTTCGCAGCCCGTAGGCCCACGTTTCAGGGCGAGCATTTTTCCGATTCAAAAATGGATTATCCCGGGGAATCGCATACAAACGACCTTCCATGGGATTGTCGATGTCGATCCGAAGGACCTTGGCCGTCAACTGAGTGAGGTCTTGGCCGCGAAGATTCGTGTCGGAATCGCTCGTTCCATCGCCGCTGGTGACGTACAGCATCCCATCATTCCCGAAGGTCAACGCAGCACCGTTGTGGCCATCACTTGGCCACTCCAAAACCACCTGCTCATCAGCAATTTCGACGCCTGCAGGGTTGTTTTTGAGCTCCCACCGCAGGATCCGAGAATGCTTCGCCCCTGCAATGCTTTCATTGAGACCGACAAACACGTACGGTTTACGAGGGTACTCCGGATGGAAGCATAAATCGTAATGGACACGATCGTTTTGCAACTCGCTGACCAACTGATTCTCGAAAGCAACAAATCGCTTCGTTGGATCGAGACTCTGCTCAGACGCATTGAGCGAGAAACGATGAACCGTCGAAGGTCCATAGGGTACCGCTTGGGTGATCAACCACATGGACTTAGTATTCGGTTCGGCCCGCAACAAGATCGGATGCTCGATCTCAAAACCCATCGGTACACGTTGGGTTGTGAACGGAGCGGGTGGCTCTGGGGAACCTCGCACGATCGATCGCGTTGTTGGTGAATCGATGGCTGGCTTCTGTTGCTGAGGTCCAACGAACTGGAGACCGACAAACTCTTCATGCCGGTGGAACGACGGTTGGGTCAACGGCGAAATGCTCGTTAATTCGGGTTTGTCGAGGGAATGGTCGTAATCATATCGGCATAGCGAGAAACTCCATACTTCGTCCGGGACAGGGGCGCCGCCTGTGCGGTAGAAATCCTTCCAAGCGATCTTATACTCAACTTGCCACGAGTGATCTTCGTCACTGCGATCGTCGATCGTTCCATCGGTATGAACAGCGCTGGTAAACTCGAAGTCATGAGCCGACTTGTACAACGCATAGGCTTTGGGGATCCGTTCTGGGATGTACAAATCCATCTGGTTATTTGCTGGCGTCACATGGAACTCGTAGTAACCCGGATGCTTCACGGAGGGCTTCAAAAACATCTCAAAGCAATCATCCAACCACGTTTGCTCATCGCGTTCGATAAGTACCGCTTGTAGATCTCGATCTTCGAGTTTTGCCCAAACGTAGATATACTCTCGGTCCCAGAGAAGCTTCGCGACAGTCGTGCTCGCAGGGTTCACCTCGAGTTGGTTCGCACCGTTCGAACCATCGCTTTCGGAGGAACCAAGCCAAGCCTTACGGAAGTTCCGAATTGGCGAAGCCGCCTCCCAGCATGCATCCTTTCCGAGTCCATCGATCACCGGCGGGGAATGAACAAAGTTGCAGCGATAAACAACGGGCTCCGCGATAACAGCTTCGGATTGGGCTGACGATAGGGATGGAACGACGAGGATCAACGCGACCAATGCATATAAGTTTCGCATGCAGCGAACATCCACAAAATCAAAAACAGGAGGAGTCATGGTTGATAGAATCGGATAATTTCTCAGTATTCAAAGCACCATCCGCCGCGCCGAGCGAGTCAGTTTCGTGGCGTTGGTGTTTGAATTTTACCCTGTTTCTGACCATCACGCCTGCAGCGATCGCTGCAAAACCGAACCTGTTCCCAGACCTTGGCCCACTTTTTGCGCCAAGCAAACGGCCGCCCGCATCGCTCACATCTCTTTTCAGGTAGGTTTATTTTTTTGTGAACCATCAGGAAATGTTCAGAAGAAGGTATCCACCACGAGATTATGTCGACCGACGAGGAATCGATAGGACCATGGCAACTCCTCATTGACCAACCGACGCTTTTTCCATTGTACGTCACCCGGCAACGGCGAACCGCTTGAGCGACAGAGCCGGTCCGTGCAATTCGTTCCGGGTGAAGTCTCCAGCGAAGAATGCGGGCTGGATCAGGAAGGAAAAGAATCTTTGGAGAAGCTGTTAATTCATAAGCACGATTGCGGGAATGGTGGGGCATTCGCTCAATGAAGGCTATCATGGACTCTGAACGGAAACCGGCATCGATGGAAATAGATCGTATCATCCAGATGGCATGGGAAGATCGAACGAGTTTCGACGCGATTCGCGAGCAATTCGGTTTGACGCCTGGCCAAGTGATCGCGTTGATGCGACGAGAACTCAAGCCTGCGTCGTTCCGATTGTGGCGGGCACGAACAACCGGTCGCAAGACCAAGCATGTCGCCCTGCGAGGGTTCCAGTATGGGCGATTCCGTTGCCCTGACCAAAAGGGAAGCTAGGGTTGCCAATCAAGCGTATCCGTACGAAAGCTTGCGATCGCTGCCAGGAGACGAACGACGTTCTATACCGCGTTCGGATCGATGCATCGGGAGAATGGATTTTTGTCTGCCCGCTTTGTTTGTCCAAAGTCAAGCCTGATAACCCGATGTATCAGTACGGCGGAACATGGAAAAGCAAAAAACGACACTAAAATTGTCGCAAAGCGGACTGAGTACGAAGAGCAGCCGAGCTTGCTCGCTATTGGCTGTTCCTCGTACTCGTACTCGTACTCAGCGCAGCGGTACTCGTACTCGATGGCTGTTCGATGGTTATCTCAGTCTCATGCGTCTATTCATCGCAATGTTGGGCCACCACCGGCCTTGTGCCGGTGGAGCCATGACTGGCAGCTACCAACGCTCCTCCCCAAAAACTCGTCCGTTGGGGCAAAGCCCCAACGAGGAGGAAGGT